>NZ_JBHUSC010000005.1:0-331422 GCF_042673805.1 Streptomyces sp. NPDC057010
CGCCGGCCGCGCGGGTGCAGGTACGGGCCCAGGACCCCGCCGCACACCAGCGTCACCCGCCGGCCCTGCTCCGCCAGCTCGGCCGCGGTCTCGATACCCGTCGGCCCGGCACCCACCACCGTCACCGCCGCCGTCGCCGGCACGGCCTCCAGAACCGGCCGCAGCCGCTGCGCCTCCTCGAACGTGCCGATCGGGTACGCGTACCGGGCCGCTCCCGGCACGCTCGGGTCCGCGCTGCCACTGCCCACCGCGTAGACGAGGTAGTCGTAGCCGACCGTGCCACCCGACTCCAGCTCCACGGCCCGCCCGGCCGCATCGATCCGGGCCACGGTGTCCACCACCAGCCGCACGCCCTCGCCCAGCACCTCCCGGTACTCGACGACCGCACCGTCCGTCCCGCCCACCAGCTGGTGCAGCCGGATCCGGTGCACGAACGACGCACGCGGGTTGACCAGCGTCACCCGCACATCCCCGCGCAGCGTCAGCCGGTTCGCCGCCATCACACCGGCGTAACCGCCACCGATCACAACGACCTCAGTGGTCTCGGTCATGGTCTCTCCTCCGTTTCAAGGGGTTCGGCCACAAGACACCGCGCCCCCGACCGCTGTGACGCACTGTGAGGCAGGTCACTCCGCGGGGCGTGCTCTGCGGTTCTCGATCGAAGATCACCGAGCAGTAGGCTCACTCCGCAACACGACGCGAAGGGGAGCTCAGTGGCGCGGGTTGCAGTGATCGGCGGGGGTATCAGCGGGCTGGCGGCAGCGCTCATGCTCGGCAGACGGGGCCACACGGTCACCTTGTTCGAGCAGGACGCCCGGCAGGCCGGAGAGGACCTGAACCGGGACTTCTTCCACTGGGACAGGCCCCGCGTCCCGCAGGCGATCCAGCCCCACTCGCTCCTCGCGCCCGTGCGCACCGTGTTGCGCACCGAGACCCCCGACGTCTACGAGGACCTGCTGGCACGCGGCGCCCGGGAGTACCACGAGTTCGACTGGTTCGGTCAGCATCCGCCGCATCGGGCCGGGGACGACGAACTGGTGACCCTGCGCACCCGCCGCATAGTGCTGGAGGCCGCCTTGGCCGCGGCCGTACGGCGGGAACGCACCGTCGAGGTGCGGTCGGGCCGTCCGGTGAGCGGCCTCGTCCTCGGGACGGGCCCCCGCCCAGCCCGCGTCACCGGTGTGCACGTGGGCGCCGAGACGCACCGGGCGGACCTCGTCGTCGATGCGGCCGGTCGTCGCTCGCCGGTTCCCGCGTGGCTGGTCGCGGCCGGCTGCCGCCCGCCCGTCGTCGCCAACCACCGCACCGGGCTCGCCTACCTGTGCCGCTGGTACCGCCTGCGTGCCGACGGCCCGCGTGACCCCGGGCGGGTGAAGCCCGGCTCGGCCGCACCGTACGCGCTCGCCGGCGTCTTCCCCTCCGACAACGACACCTTCGCGGTGCACCTGGTGCTCTCCACGGGTGACCCGACCCGCGGCGCGCTCACCGACCCCGCCGTGTTCGAGGCCGCCGCCCGCCGGTTCCCCGCCAGCGCCGCCTGGCTCGACCTCGCCCCCGAACCTCAGTCGGCGGTGCTGGCCATGGCCGGCCTGGACAACCGCTGGACCGCCCTCGCCGACGACGACGGACCCATCGTCACCGGTCTGGTCAACGCCGGGGACAGCCTCATCCACACCAACCCCACCTCGGGCCACGGCGCGTCCCTCGCCCTGCGGACCGCCCAGCACCTCGCGGCCCACGTCGACGAGATCACCGCGGACCCCGGCGGCTACCACACCTGGACGGCCCAGACCCTCCGCCCGTGGTTCGACGCGCAGGTGGCGGCCGACCGCGCCAACTCCCAACGCCTCGCGGAGTGCTCGCCGCCCGCGGACGGACGGGCCGCCGCCCTGGCCGCCTGTGCCTTCGACGATCCCGTCGTCATGCGGGCCCGGGCCCAGGTACGCCATCTCGTGCGGCCGGCCGAC
Organism: Streptomyces sp. NPDC057010; assembly: GCF_042673805.1. Lineage (NCBI taxonomy): Bacteria > Bacillati > Actinomycetota > Actinomycetes > Kitasatosporales > Streptomycetaceae > Streptomyces > Streptomyces sp. NPDC057010. The sequence goes on from NZ_JBHUSC010000005.1 coordinate 1,968, forward strand.
GACGCCTACGGCACCGAAGAGGTGGACCGGCACGTCACCGCCTGGCTGGCCGCCCACCCGGACTTCACTCCCGGGCACGACGGCCCGACCCGCGATGAGTGGGACGCACTCATCCCGGCCTGAGCGTCTTCGCCCGGCGCCCCACCTCCGCAACGCCCCGGCAGCCGTCCAGAGCCTCCGCCCAGCACGTCCGCCAAGCACCGGGGGGCGTGTCGGCTCGGAATTCACCTGGTCGGGTCAAGAAAGGCGGCCGGTGGCCGCGAATGGCCCAGTATGGGGGCCCCGGGCAGGCCGCGAGTCGGATGAGATGTCTACCGTCACTGCCAGACACATCGGTTCGGAGAGCTTGTGGAGGTGTCATGTCCCATCGGGGCCGCTGGCTGGCGGGCGCCTGCGCAACTTTGGCCGCTACCGGCCTGCTTCTCACCGGGGGCGCCGTCGCCACGCCGCCCCAGGAAGGTTCCGGCCGAAACACCGGGGCCGAGATCGCAGTGGGCGCCTACCTCCACTACGACACGCCCGGCATCGAGAGGATGCAGGGACTCTCGCGCTGGCTCGGCGGCACCGAGCTGCGCGCCGGGCACACCTACCTGCCCGGCGACACCTGGGCGAACATCGAGGGGCCCGACACCCTGCGCAGCTGGGCACAGTGGCGCAACGCGCGACCCGATCGGCTGTTCGTCCTGAACGTGCCGATGCTGGAGGGCAACGAGGCCGGCGTTCCCGACGGCCGGGTCGCCGACCTGCTCCGCTCGGGCGCGCAGGGCGAGTACGACCACCACTTCCGGCGGCTGGCCGAGCGGCTGGTCGGCATCGGGGTGCCGGACACGGTGATCGTGCTGGGCTGGGAGATGAACGGCTTCAACTACACCCACCGGTGCCGGCCCGACCCCGAGAGCTGGAAGGCGTACTGGCGGCGCATCGTGGACGCCATGCGCTCGGTGGAGGGCCAGCAGTTCCGCTTCGACTTCGCCCCCAACCGCGGCATCGACGCGATCCCCTGGACCGAGTGCTACCCCGGCGACGACGTGGTCGACGTCATCGGCATGGACTCCTACGACCAGCCGCCCGGCGACACCTTCGACGATCAGGTCACCCAGCCCTACGGGCTCCAGCAGCAGGTCGACTTCGCGCATGCGCACGGCAAGCCGATCTCGTACCCCGAGTGGGGTCTGTTCCGCAACGGCGACAACCCCGAGTACATGCGGAACATGCTGGCATGGATCGCCGACCACGAACCGCTTTACCACAGCATCACCGACTACTGCCCGCACGGCGTATGGCAGTGCAACCAGAACCCGCGCTCGGCACGCGTGTTCCGGGACTTCCTGTCCACCAAACACCGCTGAGGCGGCCCTTCCGGCGCCGGCCGGCGCCCGTTACGGCCGCGCGGCGACCGCATCGATCCCGTACGCGCGCAGCTCGCGCGCCAGGAACTCCATCTCGGGCATCGTGCCCGAGTGGGCTCCCGCCACGACCGCGCTCAGCACGGGCTTGACGTCGGCCAGACCGATGCCGAGCGCCGCGCGCAGAACGCGCATGATCGCAGCGTTGGGCGCCGATGGATCCACCTGGAGGCGCGCCGGCCCGCGCTCGGCGAGCATGCGCTCCCGCAGCTCGGCCGGCAGGTCGCCACCGCACGCAGCCAGTGCGAAGCCGCAGGCCTGGCAGCTGGACTCCGTGTCCCACCGCAAGGAGCGGTTCACCAGGGCTTGGACACCCCGGCACTCCAACTCCGCACCGCAGTCCTGGCACCCGGCCGAGTACCCGATGGACTCGAACACGAGCTGTTCCATCCCACCCCCTTCGAGGAGATGAGGCTAGACGACCCCCGGCCGCCCGCAGCAGGCCGGGCCGCTGGTTGCGGCGCGCCGTCCGGGCGGCGGCCGGGGGCCGGGGGCTCAGCGGAACAGGACGGAGGCGTCCCCGGCCGGGGTGGTGACCGAGCCCGGGCACAGGAAGCTGCCCGAGGTCTTGGCGGCCGTGAAGGCCCGGTTGATGTACTTCCGGCTGGTGCCGTCGCGGTCCCACACGATGTTCGTCGCCTTGTAGCGGCAGGAGATGAAGCTCTGCCTGCCGGTGATGTCGATCTGATCGGTCCGCGCCGTGCCGGCGGCGTCGTCGAAGGTGAAGGCCGGGTTGTTGTTGAGGGTGGCTGCGATGCCGCCCCCACAGGCCAGATTGCCTCCCGGCGCGTTGATCGTGGTGCGGTCGATGGTGAGGGCGTTCGGGGCGGCGGCGCTGGTGCCGGCGTTGGTCCAGCTGCAGCTGCTGCCGGCGACCACGATCACGCCGTCGGCCTTCAGGTCGGCGGCCGGGGCGTGCGCGTGGGCGGTGCCGGTACCGATCAAGGCCGCCGCGACGACCAGCGGTGCGATCCCGGCGAGGCGTAAGTGACGCGTGCGGGGGCTGTGCGGGATGTGCCTCATGATTCGCTCCTCCATGCCACGTACTGGTGGGGGGGGTGGGGCGAGGCGCTGGGCCTCTCAGAGGGTGCGGAGTGCGTGCCCGGAGGATCCCACAGCCGTCTCGAAGTGTCAGGAGCATGTCAGGGGCAGCGAGAGAATGGCTGGAATTACCGGTCGGTACGAGAGGCTCCGACGGGTTCCCCGGGCCGTGGCCCGCCGGGCATGCCGCGGGCGTAGGCTTCGCTCAGTACGGACGTGGTGGGGGGCAGTGCGCATGACGGCTGGGACAGCACACAGGTGGGGCTCGACCCTCGATGCGGTCGTGGTGTACGCGCAGGGGGCGCTCTGCCGCCGTGTGGCGCGGGGCTTCGTCCCGGCGGACGGGCGGGTGCGGGTGACGGGACTGCCCCGCTCGCTCGACCCGGGCTCGCTGCGGGCCACCGTCCTGCGGGCTCCCGGGGTGCGCGTTACCGAGGCCCGCCTGGAGATCGAGGCCGAGCCGGTCGACGCGGCCACCGCCCCCGACGGGATGCGGCGCGAGGTCGAGCGGCTGCGCGATGCGTACGCGGCGGCGCAGGCGGGCAGGGACCGGCAACTCGGCCTGATCGAGGAGGTCAGGGGACTGCGCCCGGTGCCGCCGCCCCGCAGGCGGGACGACCCGCACCGCCGGACCCCGGTCGACGCCTGGCTGGAACTCGCCGACTTCGTCGACGAGCGGCTGGCGGGACTGCACGCCCGCCTCGTCGAGTTGGAGGAGGCGCTGCTGCGCGCGGGGCACGAGCTCACGCTCGCCACCGACAGGCTCGCCCGCGCTTCCTCCGACGTTCCGTCGGCGCATGTGGAGACCACGGTCTGCGCGGTCCTGACCTTCGAGGGGGCCGGTGACGCCGGGTCGGAGACCGAGGTGGAGGTCGAGGTGGAGTACGGGGTGCCGGGCGCGCTCTGGGTGCCCGGCTACCGTCTCACCCACCGTCAGGGCGACGGCGCCGGCCGTCTGGTGATGCGCGCCTCGGTCGCCCAGCGCACGGGCGAGGACTGGACCGGCGTGCGCCTGGCCCTGGCCACCGCGGACCTCCGCCGCCGCACCGACCTGCCGAGGCTGCGCTCGGTTCGGATCGGGCGCCGTCAGGCCGCCCCGGCGCCGGCCGGCTGGCGCGAGCCGCCGGCGGGGCTCGGGGACCTGTTCGCCGGCTACGAGGCGGCCGGCGGCACGTCCGGCGCGCTGCCGCCGCCACCCCCGCCCCCTGCGACACCGGTACCGGTACCGGCCGCACAGAGCTACGGCGCGCCGCAGGCCTTCGCCGGCACACCCGATCCGGTACGGCGGGCCGTGCCGCGATCGGGGGCCGGCGGCCCCTTCGCGGGAGCCCCAGCGCCCGCTCCCATGGCACCTCCCGCCCCCGCGGCCCCCGGCCGGTCCGCACCGCCTCCCTCACCGGCAGCCCCTCCGGCCCCGGCCCCGGCGGCCGGTCCGCCGCGGCCGAGCGGTGCCGAACTCGACTACGCCGCCCTCGTCCTGAGCGGCCCCGACGAGCCGTCCCCGCGTAGGGGCAGGCTGTTCCCCGACTCCCCCGCCGACCCGGTGGCGGCCGAGTGCCGGCGCCGCGCCGAAGCGGTGGCCGCGCTCCCGCTGCCCGGACACGCCGTACGGCCGCGGGAGTCGGCGGGCTCCTTCGACCACCGTTTCGACGCCGCCGCCAGAGCCGACATTCCGTCGGACGGCACCTGGCACACCGTCACCATCGGCGAGATCCCGGTCGGTCTGCGCACCGAATACCTGTGCGTGCCGTCCGTGGAAGAGACCGTCTACTCGACGCTGGTGCTCTCCAACTCCACCGGCCAGGCCCTGCTGGCCGGCCCGGTGGAAGTCACCGTCGACGACGACTTCCTGCTGACCGCCGCACTGCCCACGCTCGCTCCCGGCGGTACCCGCCGGGTGGGGCTCGGGCCCGCCGAGGGCATCCGCGTCACCCGCCGCACGAACCTGCGCGAGTCGACATCGGGCCTGCGGGGCAGCACCACCGTGCTCGACCACCGCGTCCACGTGGAGCTGGCCAACCGGCTCGCCGGCCCCGTCACCGTCGAGGTCCGCGAGCGGGTGCCGGTCACCGGCGAACCGGACGTCCGGATCGAGGAGTCGGCCGACTGGACGGCGCCTGCGGAGGGCATCGAGCACCACGCACCCGGCACCCGGCTCTGGCGGGTGGACCTCCCCGGCGGCGGCACCGTCGCCCTCGACGGCCGTTACGAGATCCGCTTCCCGGCCGCCAAGGGGCTGGCCGGCGGCAACCGCAGGAGCTGACACCGCCATGTCCACGGCCCCGCAGCCGATCGCCCTCCCCGTCACCGCCGTCACCTGCATGGAGGACCGCGCCCACGTCGAGCGCAGCACCGTGCTCGACCTCGGGACCGGCGTCCAGCGCCTGCGTCTCGGTCCGGTGACCGCGCTGGCGGTCGACCGCACCCTTCACGCCGAGCTGACCGCAGAGCACCCCGCGACCGTGCTCGACGTACGGATCGTCCGAACCTGGGAGCCGCGCGGGCCGGTGCCGTCCCCCGAGGACGACTCCGCCCTCCGCCGGCGCGTGCACGCCCTGGAAGAGGAGCGGACCGCCCGGCAGCAGCGCCGCGACCGGCTGCACACGCGCCTCGACCTGCTCGCCCACCTCGCCGCCGATCTGCTGCGCGAGATCGGCGAGGGGGCCGGCCGCGGGGAGGCCGACGGGCCCCGGTGGGCGCGCGAACTGGACCGGCTGGATGCCGAGCGCGCGTCCCACGCAGAGCAACTGCGCACCGTGGAGGCCCGGCTGACCGCGCTCGACGCCGAACTCGGGGAGGTCCGGCGGGCCATGGCCCTCGCCGAGGGGGAACCGGCCGAGCTGGTCGGCCACATCGAGCTGACCGTGGACGCCTCGGCGGCCGGTCCGGCCCGGCTGCGGCTGACCCACCTCACCCCGTGCGCGCTGTGGCGGCCGGCCTACCGGGCCGGACTCGACGGGGACAGCCTGACGCTGGAGACCGACGCGATGGTCTGGCAGCGTACGGGCGAGGACTGGTCGGACGTACGGCTGACGCTGTCGACGGCCCGGTCCGCGTCGGCCACGGAGCCGCCGCGGCTGACCGAGGACCGGCTGACGCTCCAGGACCGCACCGCCGCGGAGCGCCGCACGGTCGACATCGAGCTGCGCGAGGAGGAGATCGGACACCTCGGTCCGGCCCGGGTGCTCGGCCTGCCGGGGGTGGACGACGGCGGTGAGGCGCGCGTGCTGAGCTGCCCCGCGCCGGTCTCCGTGCCCGCGGACGGCCGCGCCCACCGGGTGCCGGTCTCCGTGTTCACCGGGCCCGCGATCAGCGAGTACGCCTGTTCACCCGAACTGTCGCCGCTGGTCACCCAGGTGGTGCGGTTCGACAACCGGTCCGGGCACGCGCTGCTCGCCGGCCCCGTCGACCTGGTCCGCGGCGGCGGGTTCAGTGGCCGCGGCACCCTGGACTTCACCGCCCCCGGGGCCGGCGTGGAGCTCGCCTTCGGCAGCCGCGACGACCACCGGGTGGTCCGGCAGGCCGAGGAGTCCCGTGATTCCGCCGGAATCACGCAGCGGAAGGTGATCACCCGCACGATCCGGCTGCACGTGTCCCGGTTCTCCGCACCCGGCGAGCTCGGCGAACGGGTCGTCGTCCTGCGGGAGCGGATCCCGGTCTCCGAGGTCTCGGCGGTGGAGGTGCGCCTGCGCAAGGAGGCCTGCTCTCCGGCGCCGGACGGGGTCGACGCCGAGGGGATCGTCCACTGGGCCGTCGCCCTCCCGCCCGGGGGCCGCCGTACGGTCACGCTGGTCTACGAGCTGACCGCGAGCGCCAAGGTCGCGGGGGTCTGAGCGGGCCGGCTCAGGCGCGGCGCGTGGGGCCGGTCCGGCTCAGTCGGACGGGGCCGTGCCGGTGATCAGACCGAGGAGTCCCGGCAGGCCGTCCTCGCTCAGGGCCCGGCGCTGACGGTCGGCCGGTGTGCCGTCCCGGAGGAGCCGGTGCACGAGGGCGCTCACCTGGCGGAGATCACCGGCGTCCTCCAGGGCGGGGGTGATGTGGCCCAGGAGCGAGCACAGGACGTCGCCACTGCTGCGGGGGCGGCCCTCCGGGTCCACGAGGGTGGTGTTGAGCCCGTGCCGGGCCGCGTGCCAGTTCCCGGCCTGGAGCAGCTCCGGCTCCGGCCGGGGCGTGGGGCGGCCCGCCTTCTCGTCGGCGATCGCCGTGGCGACCAGCGCCCGTACGATGCCGGCGAGCATGACGGCCTCGTCGGCGCCCAGCTGCACGTCCAGGCACCGCACCTCCACGGTGGGGTAGCGCTCGGAGAGGCGCGCCTGCCAGTACACCTGCCCTCGGTCGGCGATCACCCCCGACGCCACGAGCGCTTCCAGACGCCGCTCGTAGTCGGCCGGCCCGTCGAAGCAGGGGGGCGGACCGCTGACGGGCCAGCGGCCGAAGACGATCGTGCGCCAGCTCGCGAATCCGGTGTCCTGCCCGTCCCACAGGGGGGAGTTGGCGGACATGGCCAGCAGTGTCGGCAGCCATCCGCGGATGCGGTTCAGCACGGCGACCCCCGTTCCGCGGTCGGGGACCCCCACGTGGACGTGCATCCCGCTGATCAGCTGCTCGTCGACCAGCTGCCGGGCCTCCCCCTCCATCCGCAGGTAGCGCGGCGAAGGGGTCACGGGGACCGGGTGGGCGCCCCGCAGGGGCGCGGCGCCCGTGGCCGCGATCCGGCAGCCGTTCGCCTCCGCGGCGGAGCCGAGCGCATGGCGCAGGCGCAGGAGGTGGCCGCCCACCTCTTCGAGGTCCGAGCAGACGGGGGTGGCCACCTCGATCTGGGCCTGCAACAGCTCGTCCTGGACCTCTTCGCGCTCTGCCAGCGGGCCCAGGCCCGCCGTTCGGCGTACGGCCTCGACGAGCGGGGCGGGCAGCCCGTCACCCGGATCCACCAGCAGGTACTCTTCCTCGACACCAACCGTGATCACTCTCGGCGGCTACCCGGTCGCGTCATGATCACTCGCTCTCCTCCCGCCCGTCAGCCGTTCTCGGCGGCGAACATCCAGTGGTGCTTCTCGAACTCGCCCGTCAGTCCGATCAGGAGGTCCTGGGTGACGGGGTCCGCGGTTTCGGTGGCCTGGATGCGCTCCCGCATCCGGGAGATCACCACGCCGAGGGCTCCGACGAGGATGCGTACGGCGTCCACGTCCTTCACCCACCCCTCCGGTACGCCGGTGATCGCGCTGGACGAGGCCACGGTCTCCGCCCGGCCGTCCGGCGTGATGCCGAGGGCCGCGGCGCGCTCGGCGATGACGTCGGAGTGGGCACGGGCCGAGGTGACCACCTCGTCGAGCTGGAGGTGAATGGACCGGAACCGGGGTCCCACCACGTTCCAGTGCACCTGTTTGGCGACGAGCGCCAGGTCCACCAGGTCCACCAGAGCGCCCTGCAGCGCTTCGCCGACGGTCTTCAGGTCGGCTTCCGGGAGGGCGTTCTTGACGACGGACACTACGTCTCCATTCCGCTGGGTCGCCCGTGTGGGGCGACGGATGATCCTTGACGGAGCATCACCTACCCTCGACTTTCGAGGCAAAACGGTCAATCTGGTACGAATGCGCATCCCGGGCCCGTGGGGCTCGCGTCAGTTGAGCCGAATGGCCACCAGGCAGGTGTCGTCCTCGTGGTCCTCGGGCGTGTAGGCGCCCATGATGCGGTCGAGGGCCTCCTGCGCATCGAGCCCGTCGCAGGACAGCAGCACCGAACGGAGGGCGTCGATGCCCTCGGAGATGTCCTCCCCGCGCCGTTCGACCATGCCGTCGGTGTACAGCAGCAGCAGGTCACCCGGCCGCAGCGCGACGGTGTCCGTCGCGTACTCGTGGCCGGGCAGGAGCCCGAACAGCGGACCCCGGTGGTCCGTACCGAGGGCCGTCGCCCGGCCGTCGCGCAGGAGCAGCGGTGCGGGATGGCCCGCGCACGCCCAGCGGTAGCGGCGCTCCGCGTCGAGGTGGCCGATGATCCCGGTCGCCGTCTCCGCGGCCGGATCCGCGCACAGCAGCTCGTTGAGCCAGGTCGTCAGCTGCCCGGCATGGGTGCCCGGCGCGTGCGCGAGCCCCGCCAGTGCGTGCCGTTGCTGCGCCATCCGGGCCACCGCGCTGAGGCCGTGGCCGCAGGCGTCGCCGATGGCGAGCAGGATCCGGCCGTCCGGCAGCAGCCGGCACTTGTACCAGTCGCCGCCCACGGCCTCCGATTCCGCGGGCATGTAGGCCGCCGCGAAGGACAGGCCGAACTGGGCCAGCTCCGCCGAGTGCGCGGGCAGCAGCGCCTCCCGCAGCGCCGTGGCCACGTGCCGCTCGGCCGCCGCCTCCTCGCGCAGTTGTTCGGTCTGGCGCCGGGTCGCCGCGAGCCGCTGACGGCTGCGCACCTGGGCGGTCAGATCGCGGGCGATGAGGTGCAGGGCCCACGGCAGCCCGTCCCTGGCGATGACGGGGTGGCCCACCAGGTGCAGGGTGCGGATCTCCCCGAGCACGGTGAAGCGGACCTCCTCACCGCCCGGCTCCTCTCCGTCGAGGAGCCGGGTCACCATCCTGGAGAAGCGGGGCACGTCGTCGAGGAGCACCGCGTCGCACAGCTCCAGCAGCGACAGGGGCCGGCCCGCCTCCGCACGGAAGATCGCGTGCAGTCCCTCGGACCAGATGGTGCTCCCGGACAGGAGGTCCCACGTGCCCCAGCCCATGGACGCGATGTACTGCGCGTCGAGGGAGAGCAGCTCCGTCCGGTTGCGGGCGGGTCTCCACGTGGCCAGTACCTTGTCCCCGCAGGACGCCGCGTCGTACAGCAGCTGCGTACGGTGCAGGCCGTCGCTGCGCTGCTCGGTGTAGTCGACCGAGTGGGCCTGCAGGGCACGGCCCGTGGCCAGCACCCCGGCCAGCGCGTCGATCAGCCCGCCGGCCGCCGCTCCGGGCTGGACCTCCAGCAGCCGCCGTCCGATCTGGCGGTCCGGGGCGTCGAGCCACTGGGCCGAGCGGACCTGGTTGCCGGCCCTGACCCGGAAGTCGACGGTCCGGCCCTCCTCGTCCCGGACGGGTTCCAGCAGCGCGGCCGAGACGGGGATCGCGGGGAGCGTCGCGCACACGCAGGCCCAGGGGTCGCGGCCCTCGGCATCGTCGTCGCACTCGTGCCCGGGGCCGTCCGGGCCGCCGCACGCGCAGACGGGCGCCGGCTCGCCGGACTGCGGGCCGGGCACGGCCTCGTCGTCCACGCGTACTCCCGCGTCCCGGCGCGCGGCCGTACGCAGGGCCGTGACCTCGCGCCGCACGAGCTGCTTGAGCGTGTCGGAATCCTGCGGAATCAGTGGCGTCATGGTCCTCACCAGCTGGTAAGCGCGTTCGGGCGGCCGGCTCGGGCGGGGACTACGCGGCCAGCATGCCGGCCCGCAGTCTGGTCAGGATGGCCGACAGGAGCCGCGAGACCTGCATCTGGCTGATGCCGAGTTCCGTGCCGATCTCGGCTTGTGTCAGCTCCTGTCCGAACCGGAGGTACAAGATCGTGCGGTCTCGTTCGGGAAGCTCCTTCACCAGCGGACCGAGCGCGTGCAGGTCCTCGAAGAGCTCCATGGCCGGGTCGTTCTCCCCCGCCGTGTCGCGCAGCGCGTGGGCCCGCCGGCCCGACGGGGCCGGCTCCTCCGCCCGGACGGGGGCGTCGAGGGTTTCCGTGGAGTAGCCGTTGGCCGCCACGAGCCCCTCGATGACGGTCTCCTCGTCGAGGCGCAGGTGCCGGGCGATCTCCTTCACCGTCGGTGACCGGCCGAGCGTGGCGGAGAGGTCGTCCCGCGTCCTGGCGAGCTCGATGCGCAGCTCCTGGAGCCGCCGCGGGACGCGTACGGCCCAGGTCGTGTCCCGGAAGTGCCGCTTGATCTCCCCCGTGACGTAGGGCAGGGCCAGGGTGGAGAACTCGACGCCGCGGTCGGGGTCGAACCGGTCGATCGCCTTGATCAGGCCGATGGTCCCAGCCTGCAGGACGTCCTCCATCTCGGCGCCGGCGCCGGCTCCGGCACCCGTACGGCTGCGGAAGCCGCGCGCGGCGAAACGGACCAGCGACATGTTCATCTCGATCAGGGTGTTGCGGGCGTACTGGTGGCCGGCGGTGCCTTCCGGCAGCTCCCGCAGCCGCGCGAAGAACAGTTTCGACAGCTCGCGGGCGTCGGCGGGCGGGACCAGGTGCGCCTGCGGGACCGCGGGCAGCGGCGTTCCCGTACGCGGGTCGGCCGGCTCGACGGAGCCGGGGTGGGTGTTGACTGCGTTCATGGCCACGAGGGGTCCGGGCACGGTGCCGTCCTTCCGTCGGGTCGTATCGGTGTCGCGAGGCTGCGCCTGCCCCCTCAGAGGAGATCCATACGCGCAGGACCGCGCCCGAGCCCTTCGGCGCGCGCGGGAGTGACTTTCGGCCCTCGGGGGCGGGCTTTCGCCACCTGGCGGGGGCGCGCGCGGCGCAGGACACTGCGCGGCCCCCGCCAGGTGGCTCAGCCCGGGTTCACTGCTCCGTGTCGGGCGTGATCTTCGTGGCGTGGACGGTGAGCCGCCCTATCCGTGTTTCGTGGTTGGAGGCCGTGGTGCTGTGGTCCGCGACGTCGTCCGGCCTGGCGTCGTGGAGGTACCACCTGGTGAGCGGGGTCTGCGAGCCGGCGGCCATCTCCTCGATGGTGACGTCGCAGGGCTCGGCCGGGCCCTGCTCCGCGAGGGCCCACTCCTGCGCGCCGGGCACGTCGGTGAGGACGCAGTCGTCCAGGGTGAGCGTGAGTTCCTGCCCGGGAAGGCCCAGGTCCCCCTGGGGACCGAGCCCCGAGATCTCTGTGCAGGTGAACCGCTCTCCACGGACGGTGACGTAGTAGCTGCTGGCTGCCTTGGCAACGGAATCGGTCATACGGGGCGCCTGCCCGGCCCGCACCGTCCCAGACAGGGGAGGTCACTCCATGCGGCGGCGTTCCTCGTCGGTCCAGGCCCGTGTGTCACGGGGCCGGACGTAGGGCTCTTCGTCCTCGGGGAGGCCTCCGGCGATCGCGCGCCGGCGGGTGATCTCCGCGTCGAACTCCAGGCCGAGGAGGACGGCCAGGTTGGTGATCCACAGCCAGACCAGGAAGACGATCACGCCGGCGACGGTGCCGTACGTCTTGTTGTACGAGGCGAAGTTCGCGACGTAGAACGCGAAGCCGGCGGAGGCGGCCATCCAGATCGCCAGGGCCAGGACGCTGCCGGGAGTCACCCACTTGAACCCCCGCCCCTTGGCGTTCGGCGCGGCCCAGTACAGGAGCGCGATCATGATCGTGACGAGGAGTACGAGCACCGGCCACTTCGCGATCGACCACACCGTCAGCGCGCTGTCGCCGATCCCCAGCGCGGTGCCGGCCTGACGGGCCAGTGCGCCCGTGAAGACGACGATCAGCCCGCTGGCGGAGGCCAGGAGCACCAGCGTGACCGTCAGACCGAGGCGCAGCGGCAGGACCTTCCACACCGGCCTGCCCTCCGGCACGTCGTAGACGGCGTTCGACGCGCGGATGAACGCGCCGACGTAGCCGGAGGCGGACCACACCGCCACCAGGAGACCGACGACCGCGAGCAGGGAGCCGGCTCCGCTGCGCCCCCGCAGCTCTTCGACGGCGGCGCTGATCAGGTCCCGGGCCGAGCCCGGCGCCAGTTTCCGCAGGTTGTCCAGCACTTCCTGGGTGGCCGACTCACCGGCCATGCCGAGCAGGGACAGCAGGACCAGGAGGGCCGGGAACAGCGCCAGCACCCCGTAGTAGGTCAGTGCGGCCGCCCGGTCCATCAGCTCGTCGTTCGTGAACTCCCTGACGGTCCCGCGCAGCACGGCCCACCAGGACCGCTTCGACAGCTCGGAGAGCCGGTCGGGAGCGCGTTCCTCGATCCGGTCGTCCGGTCCCACTTCGGCTTCCACGTGCACGTCCACGTCCGCGTCCACGGGCCGGCCGTGGCGGCCGCCCGCCTTTCCGTTGCGAGTCATACCCTGCGGCTTTCCACGTCCGGGCGAGTCATGTCAGCGCACGCGTACCGCGTGGCACCGGCGCGCCGACACGACGAGGGCGAGTTTCAACCGCGCGAAGGAGAACAGACGCGTCCACGACACCGACGCCGAAGGAGAACCGATGCCGAACGTTTCGCGCCTTCCTGGGCTCGCCCGGCGGCACTGGTCCTGGCAGGCCGACGCCGCCTGCCGGGAAGTGGGGTCCGAGCAGTTCTACGGGCCCTGGAACGAACCGCCCCGGGAGCGGCAGCAACGCGACCAGGAGGCGAAGCAGGTGTGCGCGACGTGCCCCGTACGGAAGGCCTGCCTGCGCCACGCCCTGCGCACCGGCGAGCCCTACGGCGTGTGGGGCGGGCTGACCGCCAAGGAGCGCGGGAGGTTCCGCGCCGCCGCACGGCCGGGGCGCGACCGCCGGGGCGAGGAGTGAACGCCCGGACCGTTTCAGGCCGGTTGGGGCGGACATACGCGGCAGGAGGAGCTCATGGCCAAGGCACCTGACGGAGAAGAGAAGAAGGCGGGCACGGCGCGGTCCCTGCGGGCCGCCTCGGTGATACGGGCCGCGATGGAGCAGCTCTCGGAGCTGCTGGCGCAGCCGGCCGAAGGGGTCAGCTCCTGTGAACGGGACGAGGACGGTGCCTGGCACCTGTCGGTCGAGGTCCTCGAACTGGCCCGTGTCCCGGACACGATGAGCCTGCTGGCCTCGTACGACGTCGAGGTCGACGCCGACGGCGAGCTCGTCGGCTACCGGCGTACCCGCCGTTACGAGCGGGGCCGCGCGGACCGCCGCTGACACGGCGCTCCCCTCCCCCGGCCCCGCGTCCGCCCGTCCCCAAGAGACGAAAGGGAACCGGAAGTTATGACTGTCGTTCCTGCCCAGCCCGCTCCCGCCGCCGCATCCGGCGGCGGTTCCAGCGGCCTGTACGACGTGCTCGAACTGGTTCTGGACCGCGGCCTGGTGATCGACGCCTTCGTGCGCGTCTCCCTGGTCGGCATCGAGATCCTCAAGATCGACGTGCGTGTCGTGGTGGCCAGCGTGGACACCTATCTGCGGTTCGCCGAGGCGTGCAACCGCCTCGACCTGGAGGCCGGACCGCGCAAGAGCCCGGGCCTGCCCGACCTGGTGGGCGAGGTCACCGAATCCGGTGCCCGGGGCAAGACCAAGGGCGTCCTCAGCGGCGCCGCACAGACGATTTCGGACGCGTTCTCCCCTTCCCACGGGGAGGACTCGGAAGAGAAGACCGAGAGCCGGCCTCGCAGCCGGCGCAGCACCGCCCGCCGGGAGGAGAAGGAATGACCACGTACGTCTACGGCATCACCCGTGCCGAACAGGACCTGCCCGCCCCCCTCGAAGGCATCGGGGAGCCACCGCTGCCGGTGCGCACCGTGCGCAGCGGCAAGCTCGTGGCCCTGGTCAGCGACGCGCCCGCGGAGCTGAAGGCGAAGCGGCGTGACCTGCTGGCCCACCAGCGGGTGGTGCTCCAGGCCGGCGGGGGCGGCCCGGTGCTGCCCCTGCGGTTCGGGGGCGTCTCCCCCGACGACGACACCGTCACGTCCGTCCTCGAACAGCGTCAGGAGCGCTATCTGGAGCGCCTGGCGGAGCTGGAGGGCAAGGACGAGTTCAACGTCAAGGCGGCCCACCAGGAGGACGCCGTCCTCTTCGCGGTGGTCGCGGCGGACCCGGAGCTGCTGGCCCTGCACCAGGCCAACCGCGCGGCGGGCGGCGGCTCGCCCGAGCAGAAGCTGGCGTTCGGCGAGCGGGTCGCCAGGGCCGTTGCGGCTCGGGAAGCGGCGGACGCCGTTCTGGTCGAGGAGACGCTGGGGCCGTGCGCGGCAGCCCTGAGGCACGGTCCGGAAGGGCAGGGGTGGCTCGCGAACCTCTCCTTCCTCGTGGCACGCGAGCAGCGCGACACGTTCCTGGACGCCGTACGCCGCCTCCACGAGCAGCACGAGCACCTGCGGGTGCAGGTGACGGGGCCGCTGCCGGCCTACAGCTTCGCGGAAGCGGAATGACCATGGGTCTCCTCAAGGAGGTACTGCTGCTGCCGGCGGCCCCGGCCCGGGGCACCGCATGGGTGCTGCGGCAGGTGGTCGCCGAGGCGGAGCGCCAGTACTACGATCCGGCCGTCGTGCACCGGGAACTCGCCCGGCTGGTCGCTTCGTTCGAGGCCGGGGAGATGGACGGGGCCGAGTTCGACCGCCGGGAGGACGAACTGCTGGCCCGACTCGAGAGGGGGGTCCGGCCGCGATGAACGACGACGACCGCGTGGCGAGGGGCCCGGCCGTAGGAACCGGCGGCGAGGGGCGCGGCCCGTCATGACGATGCCCGCCGGGCTGCCCCGGCCCTACGACGACGGCTCCGGTGCCAATCTCGCCGACATCCTCGAACGGGTCCTCGACAAGGGCGTGGTCATCGCCGGTGACATCCGCATCAACCTGCTCGACATCGAACTGCTGACCATCAAACTGCGTCTCGTGGTGGCATCGGTGGACCGGGCCAAGGAGATGGGGATCGACTGGTGGGAACAGGACCCGGCCCTCTCCAGCACGGCCCGCCGGCACGAACTCGGGCGGGAGAACGAGGAGTTGCGGCGGCGCGTCGCGGAGCTCGAAGAGCGTGAGGAGCGGGCATGAGCGGGCCGGGGCTGCTGTACGTCTACACGGTCGTGGAGTCGGGGGCCGAACCGCTGTGCGTCGACGGGATCGGCGGCGTGGGCGGCGGGCCGGGGCTCCGGGTGATCGGGGACGGCGTGGTGGCCGCCGTGGCCGAACCGGTCGACCCGGCGGATTTTGACGAGGGAGCGCTGCGGGGACGACTGGAGGACCTGGACTGGCTCTCCACGCTCGCGAGGGCCCACCACCGGGTGGTGGCTGCCGTCGGACGCTCCCGCACCACGGTGCCGTTGCGGCTGGCGACGGTCTGCCGTGGCGAGGAGGGCGTCCTGAGGCTGCTGGCCGAGGGCCGGGACCGGCTCTGCCGCGCGCTGGCGCGGGTCGAGGGGGCCGAGGAGTGGGGCGTGAAACTGTACGCCGCCGCCCCCGACGGGGCGGCGGCGGGCAGGCCCGGGCCCGACCCGGGGCCGGGGTCCGGGGCCGCGGCGGGGCGGGAGTACCTCCAACGGCGGCTGGGTGACCGGCGCAGGCGCGAGGCGCGGGCCGGGCTGGCCGCCAGGACCGCCGAGCAGCTCCACGGCCGGCTGGCCGCGCAGGCCGCCGGAGCGGTCCTGCATCCGCCGCAGCAGGCCCGGCTGTCCGGAGCCGTCGGCACCAACGTCCTCAACGCCGCCTACCTCGTACCCCGCGAGGGGCGACAGGCCTTCCTCGCCGGTGTCCCCGGCCCCGACGCCCTCCCTCCCGGGCTCCATGTCGACGTCACGGGCCCCTGGGTCCCCTATTCCTTCACCCAGGACCCCGGCGCCGAACAGGGCGGACGGCGATGACCGGCGGCGAGGAGATCGCCCTCGTGGACCTCCTCGACCGGCTCCTGGCCGGAGGGGTGGTCCTGGCGGGCGACATCACCTTGGGCATCGCCGGTGTCGACCTCGTCCGCGTCGATCTCAAAGCCCTCATCAGCTCGGTCGGCGAAGCCGTGCCCTCCCCCTGGAAGCAGGTGACCGCGTGAGCGCGCCACGCCGGGTCGAGCTCGACCCCGATTCCGTCGAACGCGACCTGGCCCGCCTGGTGCTGACGGTCGTCGAACTGCTGCGGCAGCTCATGGAACGCCAGGCCCTGCGCCGGGTCGAAGCCGGCGACCTCACCGAGGACCAGGAGGAACGGCTCGGCCTGACCCTCATGCTGCTCGAGGACCGCATGGAGCTGCTGCGCACCCGCTTCGGCCTGGAACCGGAGGACCTCAACATCGACCTCGGCCCGCTCGGCAAACTTCTGTGAGAAACGCGATTACCGACCCCGGATCCGGCTACACGCGTTTCATGACTGCATCAGAGAAGTCCGACAACACCAAGCCCGGCACCGGCAGTTCGCGTCGTTCCTCCTCCAACGGGACGACCACCCGCCAACGGGCCGCCAACGCCGCCCGGACCACGACCGAATCCGCCGCGGACGCCGACGAGACGGTGTCCGGCACCCTGACGGCGCTGCCCGCCCCGCTGGCCGAGAAGACCCAGGCGGCCGCGCGCGCCGTACGGGGCAGCCTCGGCGACCTCGGTCACGTCTGGACGGCAGTACGGGCCCGCAAGGCCGTCACCGCCGTCGCCGCAGGCGGCACGGCCGCCGTCCTGACCGGCACCTACGCCCTCGGCCACCGTGCGGGACGGCGCCGCCTCGGCCCGGTCACCCGCCTGCTGCGCGGCCGCATCTGAAGACCCGGCCAAGGTTCTCCTGCGCGGCCCGGCCCCCCGAGGGCCGGGCCGCGCAGGGCGATGAACGGGGGAATCGTCGGACAAGCTTCAGGCATATCATCGCGGGTTGTTTTGCCCAACCGAGACATTTCATGCCGTGTCCGACACCCGCAAACGTGAATACCTCCGGCAAAAATAGGCGCTCGTCGGGAGCCGTTACGCAGTCACCGAGAACAGCCACCTTCATGGCGCTGTTCCTGTATCTGAATGCGGAGGTATCACGATTGCCGAAAACCAAAAAGAGCCGCACGAAGCATCGCACTCCCGCCTTGCTCCTCGTGATTTCCGTGACCGCCCTGTTCGCGCACGCCAGCCCCGCTCAGGCCGCCTCCCCTTACGGCATAAAGGCCGTCGCCATCGCGGCCTCCAAAAAGGGCGCCCCTTACGTCTACGGCGCCACGGGACCCAGCGCCTTCGACTGTTCGGGCCTCACCCTCTACGCCTTCCGGAAGGCCGGCCGGGCCCTCCCCCGCACTGCGGACGCCCAGTACGAGAACACGCTCCACATCCCGCGCACCGAGCGCGCACCAGGTGACCTGGTCTTCTTCCCCAAGGGAAGCGCGATAGGGCACGTCGGCATCTATGCCGGACACGACAAGATCTGGCACGCTCCCAAACCCGGCACCCGCGTGCGGCTCGAACGGATCTGGACCGGCACGGTCCGCTACACCCGGGCCAATTGACCGGCCATCAAAAACTCCGGCTCCCGCGAGACCACAGCCCATCCTTACCCCCGGGATCTGCGCCGAAACCAACACGCGGATATTCCTCCGGCGAACCCATACGTCCACTACCCGAACCCGGGCGTACGGAACCGGCGTGCCGCCGCCCCGCCGGCTGCCCTCCGGCCCGACCATTGAATTCTCCGAGGCTCCCGGGGAATGGGTTGGTGTATGCCGAAAGCAATTGCGTCCCTACGACGGCTCGTGACCCGCCACCGGGAACCCGCCGTCGTACAGACCGTCCGCTCCACCGCGGCTGCCGTCGTCTCCTACGTCGTGGCGCTGCGCGTCAGCAGCGAACCCGCCCCCCTGACCGCACCGCTCACGGCATTGCTGGTCGTCCAGGTCACGCTCTATTCGACCCTGACGACCGGCATCCGCCGCGTGAACTCCGTCGTGGCGGGTGTGCTGATCGCGATCGGCTTCAGCGCGCTGGTGGGGCTGACCTGGTGGAGCCTGGGGCTGATCATCCTGGCCTCACTGGTGATCGGCCGGTTCGTGAAGGCGGGAGAGTTCGTCCCGGAGGTCGCGATCAGCGCGATGCTCGTACTGGGCGTGACGCGGGTCGCGGACACCGCCTGGGACCGGGTCCTCGAAACGCTGATCGGGGCCGGGGTGGGCCTGCTGTTCAACTTGCTGTTCGTGCCGCCGATTTGGGTACGGCCGGCCAGTGAGGCCATCACCGACCTCGCGGGGCGGATGCGCACCCTGCTGCTGCACCTGAGTGAGCAGCCTCCCGGCAGCACGCCGGTGGAGCAGGCCGCCGAACGGCTCCTGGAGGCGCGCCGGCTCGACAACGACATCGCGTCGGTCGACGCGGCACTGCGGCAGGCGGAGGACAGCCTGCGCCTGAACCCACGGGTCCGCGAGGGACTCCTGTTCCGGCTGGTGCTCCGTACGGGGTTGGACACGTTGGAGATCTGCGCCGTGGTGCTGCGCGTCTCCTGCCGTACGTTCACCGACCTGGCGACGGTCCGTACGGCGGACTCCCCCTTCCCGCCGCAGGTCGCGGAGGCCCTGAAGGAGATGTACGCGCACACCGCCGTCGCGGTCGACAGTTTCGCGCGGCTGATCACCGCACAGGTCAGCGCCAATGCCGAGGAGGCCGAGGCGCAACTGGCCGCGGAGCTCAGGACGGCCCGCGTCAGCCGCGACCGTCTGGCGCTGCTGCTCCTCGACCAGGTCCGCGCCCATCCGGGCCACTGGCAACTGCACGGCGCCCTCCTCGCGGACGCGGACCGCGTACTGGACGAACTGGGGGTGGAGAAGCGCTCGGAACGCCTCATGGAGGAACTCGACCGCCACTCCCGCATGCGCAGCGAGCGCCACCCGCGCATGCGCCGCCTACTCGCCCGCGCCCGCTCCGCGCATGACACCCCGCAGGTGCGGTGACGGTGCCCCTGCCGGGCGGCTTGACGTGCCGTGCACAACTGGCGGCAGGGGTACGGCGCGCACAGACTGAACAGAGGGGTGGCCTCCGGCGGTAGTCCGACGGGAGGAGACTCAGGTGTTCGGGCGCGTGCGAGCAGTTTCCGGCAACACTCCGATTTTCATGATCAAGGTCAGCCTCTACCGCAGCGATCTGACCGAGATCGAACACGTCTTCACCGATGAAGAGGGCCTGTACAGCGTGGCGATACCCGCAGGCGAGACGGTCACCGTCCGGCAGGCCAGGACTTCGGGGCGGCGTCGAACATGGACGCACTGAACGGGTATGTGATCGCAGCGGCAGTGGGTGAGGGCGAGGAATACGCCGCGACGGCGACGAGGCGCCTTGCGATGCTCAAGCAGCCGAGCCTCGTGCTCCAAGGACTCCAGCAGAGGCTCCTCGAGCACTTCAGCGAGCCGGACTAGGGCGGTCCGGCTCCTGCCGGCGCCCGCCTTGCATTTGCCAGTCGTCACGGGCGGCCGGAGACTGGAGACATCAGCGTGGCCCCGCCTCCGGAACGAGGCCGGTCGGCGTCAACGCTTCTCCCGCCGCTGCCGCAGCCGGCGGACATCTGCCGTTTGTCCGCAAGGCCTTCGCGCGGCGCCTTCGCGCGGGCCGGCCCGGGGCTGCGGCGAACGCCGCGTCCGGCCACGCCGAACGTCGCGAATCTTCCGTGCGTTGATGAATGCTCAACCACTGTTCCTCTTATTCAGGAGGTGTCCTATGTGCAGGACCTCCCGACCAATGAACTGCATCATCCCCCCGTACATCCTCAAGAGGCTCCTGAAGAGCGAGGACAGCGAGGTGCGCCAGGCCGCTCTGGACACCCTGCTGACCACGGCTCGCCTGCGGGGTGAACGAGCGGTCCGGTCGTCCTTCGCCTTCGCGGCCGCCGCTCCCGGCAACGGCCGGCGCACCATCTTCGACTGCGAGGAGGGGGACTTCCTCCAATTCGCCGTCCTGGCCAGGCCGGAAGACGGACCCGAGTCCTCGGACAAGGCCGTCAACCAGGCATTCGACGCACTCGGCCTGACGCGCGACTTCTACAAGGAGGTGTTGCAGCGCGATTCGATCGACGGCCGCGGGATGCGCCTGAACGGGTTCATCCACTTCAGCTCGAAGTTCAACAACGCGTTCTGGGACGGACGCCAGATGGTTTTCGGTGACGGGGACGGACGGAAGTTCGGCAATCTCACCGGATCCCTCGACGTGGTCGCCCACGAGCTGACGCACGGAGTCACCGACCACACCTCGGGATTCGAGTACCACAACCAGTCCGGGGCCCTGAACGAGTCGATGTCCGACGTCTTCGGGTCGCTGGTCAAGCAGTGGTCGCTGAAGCAGACGGCCGAGGAGGCGGACTGGCTCATCGGAGCGGACGTGTTCACCCCGCTGATCGATGCCGACGCCCTCAGATCGATGAAGGCCCCGGGGCACGCCTTCAACAACGACCTGTTCGGAAAGGACCCCCAGCCCGACCGTATGAGCAAATTCATCCACGCACCCGACACCGAGGACGGGGACAACGGCGCGGTGCACTTCAACTCCGGCATTCCGAACAAGGCGTTCTTCCTGACGGCGGTGGGCATCGGGGGATTCGCCTGGGAGGTCGCCGGGCGCATCTGGTTCGAATCGCTCAGAGCGTCCACCAAGGACGCCCTGTTCCAGGACTTCGCCGACACCACCTTCCAGCAGGCCGCGAAGCTGTTCGGCGTCGGCAGCCCCGAGCAGTTGGCCGTGCTGGCGGCCTGGCAGGAAGTGGAGGTCGAGGTCAGGGGCGTTCCGACGGGGTTCGCCCGGGCTCGGAGCTTTGCGGTCAACGGGAACGGCGGCGTGGGCCGTCAGGACGGCCTGGCAGCCTTGACCCGGCAGATCGGGGAACTGAGCGCCAAGATGACGGGGCTGGCCCAGGACGTGGCGGCGCTGAAGGCCAGCAAGTGAAGGTGACTCTGGCGACACACGGCGGGCTGGCGGGGGCGATCAACCTCCGCCTCCCGCCCGACGTACTGGACACGGACACCCTGCCCGACGGCGCGGCCGCCGAGCTGGCCCGGCTGGTGGCGGCGGCCGCCCCGACGCCCACGCTGGACACGCCCGGCCGCGCCAGGGATGCGATGAGCTACACGATCACGGTGGAGGACGGCGGCAGTTCGACGACCCTCAAGCAGTCGGACGCCGCCATGACCCCCGCGTTCGCGGACTTGCTCGCTTGGCTCCGGAAACACTTCGAACAGCCGTGAAGGAGCGCCTCAGTCCTGGCCCGCCGCGGAGAGGGCGTTGGTGATCATGCGTGTGGCGGAGTCGCGGTCGCCCGTGAGCCGGTTGATGTGCTCCGCGAGCAGGAACGCGGTGGCTTCCAGCGGATTCATCTCCTCCTCCGTCCAGTCGCCGTACTGCTGGCGCCACAGGCTGGGGCTCAGGCCGGTTCCGGCCGCGATGACCATGGCGGCCATGGTGGGGATGGCCTCGGGGCGGACGCTCCGGGGCATCGTGCGCATCGTGCCCACGAGGTTGGGCACCACGTACTCGATCACGTCCTTGCCGTGGTCCTCGTACGCCCTCCGCAGCCACGTCATGAACATGTAGATGAGCGTGCACGCGCCGTCGAGCAGGTCCTGGGCTCCGCCGGGTCCCAGGGAGGCGATGAACTGGTCGATGAGCAGCCGCTGCTCGGGGTCGGTCTCGGTCTTGCCGTCGTAGATGGCTTTGAGTCGGGAATCGATCACCATGAGCGCCGCACCCACGTCGCCGGCGGGAGCGTACTGGGGGTCGCAGGATGATGACGGCACCGGTTCCTCCTTGGTGACTGCGGCGTGTGACGCTGCATATCCGTACGGTAGGCCTCCGGGCGTGGCGGCGCGGGGAGTTGGCGAATCCCGATGGCAGCTTGTGCCCGCCGCTACGGCGCGGCGCCGAGGTCTCCTTCGAGGGGGGTCCTCGTCGCCCTGCCCTGCGACGCCGGCGGCCGACAGCGCCCGGGGGACGGCACCGGCGTCCAGGAGAGCGCGCCATTCCTCCGGGCCGAGTTCCAGGAAGGACCCCGAGCGGTGGTCGCGCGGCTATCGAGTACGCGCTCAACCAGACCGCGGAACCGAGGACCACATGCCGAACCACTGCTCGGCGCCGAACTCCTCGAACCGCTCCACCTCGGTGAACCCCAGTTTCACCGCGACAGCTACCGAGCGGTCGTTGGCCACCTGAGTGCAGAGCACCACCGGCTCGCCGGGAAACGCGCCGGCGAACCAGGCGAGCGCCGCCGCGCATGCCTCAAAGGCGTACCCACGTCCCCACGCTTTGGGCAGGAGCATATAGCTGAGCTCGGCCTCCCTGGCATCAGGACGGACGTGCCCCGGACGCTCCGCGTCCCGCCGGTCGAGAGTGACGATGCCGATCATCGCCCCGTCGTGATCGACTACGAACACGCCGGGGCGCCGTCCGGGCACTTCTGGCACTGCACTCTCAAGCTCAGCACGTGGTCGGGGGCCACCGAGGTGCGTCCGTACCTCCGGCGATGCGAACAACTCGATGAATGTTGCACGGTCCCGGGCCACCGACTCGCGGAGCACGAGCCGCTTGGTCCGCAACGGGGCAGGGGGCCACACAACGCGCCCAAGATCAGCCATGCCAGGCAACCTACAGACTCTTCCCCGGGACGGGAGCATCAGGCCCCGACATCACGCCTTCAACCTCAGTAACCACCAGCGGGGCCAGCGGCTCACGCCGTCGGCGAGGCGGAGGTCGTCCAGGGGGAAGAGCTCACAGCCGAGCACGCCGCAGGCATCGCTCAAGTCTTCCCGGTCTGCCGGCACCAGCCGGTACAGGGCCTTGAGCTCTTCGGGAAGCGTGACGCCGAGGCGCGCTTCGGCGGCGGCGATCCGATCCTCTCGCGGAGGGTGCGTTCCAACCGCCTCGGGTCCGCCGAGGGCGCCGGCCTCGCATCGGGCGCCGGATCCGGTAGGCGGCGCCGGGGCTCGGGCAGGGCGCCTTCGACCAGGAGCAGTACCCCCAGGTCCGGTCTGCCCAGGCCGGCTTCCACGGCCGGGCAGCGCTCGATGAGCCGGAGGGTGGTCCTCCCGGTCGGCCAGATCTCCGCGGTGAACGCGATCTCCTCGACTCCCGCCCGCGCGAGCGCCTCCCGCAGCCGATCCACCTCGCGTCTGTGGGCCGGCGACACGCGCCCCCGCAGGGGCAGGCTCCAGCCGTCCGCGCCCATCCGCCCCGTTCCACGGACGGGCCGACCGGTATGCCTCTCCCTGCCAGCGGCCCGCAGGAGCTGCAACACGGGCTCCCACGTGGCGAACTCGCACATCGACGAGGGCAGCGAAATCCTCTGATCAACCATGCCCAGACCGTACGCATCATGTCCGCGGACCGGTCGCTATGCTGCCGAGATGACCGCGCCGTCGCCCCTGCCACTGCCCCTGGAAGCCGCCAGGGAGCTTCAGAAAGTGCTTCGGGCCGACATCGGGCCGGGCCTCAGCGAGCGGGAACTCAACGCAATCGAGGGACGGTTCGGCTTCACCTTCTCGGCGGACCACAGGGTCTTCCTCGCCGCCGGGCTCCCGCACGGTTCGCCAAGGTGGCCCGACTGGCGGAACGGCGACCCCGAGGACCTGGCTTCGTGGCTCTCCCTACCGGTGGACGGGGTGCTCTTCGACGTGGAGCACGGCGGCTTCTGGCATCCCGCCTGGAGCGCGCGGCCCGCAGGGACGTCCGACGCCCTGCAGGTCGCACGGGCCGAGCTGTCGACGGTTCCGCAACTGGTCCCCGTCTACGGCCACCGCTTCCTGCCCGGCACGGCGGGCGAGTGGGGCCACCCGGTGCTGTCCGTCCACCAGACCGACATCATCTTCTACGGGAACGACCTCACCGACTACATCCGACACGAGTTCACCGGCCGGGCGAGCAGTCTCCCGGCCCGCGCGACCGTCGGCTTCTGGTCGTACTTCGTCGAGGGCGGTCCGGGCATCGACGTCACCGCGCCCACCCCGTACACCCCGTACGCCGCCACCGCGCCGCAGGCTCTCGAGTGCCTGCGCATGCTGGCACTGGAGCGCCTGATCGGCCGACGGCACTCCCCGCACCAACTGATCGAGGCGGGTCTGATGGCGCTGGTCCTCGACGTCGAGACGGCATCACTTCCGCTGCTCGCAGGCCTCACGCGCGCCGAGCACGAGAGCGCCGACGGGCTCTTCGACCAGGTGCTGGCCGAACTGGGTCCGACCGGGAGCCTTCCCGCCGATGAAACCGGCATCCCCGGGGTGGCAGCACGCTGGGAACTCGTCCGCTGGTGGCTCCAGCTGATCGTGAACGGGCACCTGGCCCCGGGGGCCGGCGGTGACGTGATCACCCACGAGGGGTGGGGAGCGCTGGCCCGCCCGCGGGCGCTTGAGCCGCTGGTCGACAAGGTCACTGCGTACAACGACTGGGAGCCGATCCGCAGCGGCACACGCGAGCAGTCGGCCGCAGCGATCGTCGCGGAGGCCGAGCGGCTGCTCACCTGCCCCTGGCCACCGCTGGACTGATCTCCACCAGCCTTCGAGGAGCGGGGCCAGGTCTGCGGTCGGTGTTCAGCTGCCGGCCTTCCTGTCACTGGGAGAGCACAGAGGCCGGCGGGGCTCGCGCGGGAAATCGAACATGTGTTTCCATTGGGGGGTGAGACCGCCGGACCGCTTCCCCGATGACCTGCTCGCCCTCCAGAGGGCGTGGCTGCGTACCTACGCCGAGCTCGCGCAGGCCCCCGCCGGGGCCGGTACGACCCTGTTGCGGCGGCGGCTGATCGGGCTTTCCGGGCGGCTCTGCGCCCACCCGTACTGGACCACCCCCACGGGATGGCGGGCCGGCGGTGTCGCGCTGCGGCGCGCCGCCGTGTCGGCAGGGCCGGTGCGCGCGGCGCCGTTCAGGCGAGCCGGTCGATGAGGATCATCGCCACGTCGTCCGTCAAGCGGCCTTCGGCGTGGCGGAGCAGTTCCTTGTGCAGTTCGTCCAGGAACTCCTGCGGGGAGGTGCCGGCGGGTATCTGCTCCATGGTCTCCGGCAGGGGGAGGAATTCGTTGTCACGGTCGCGGGCCTCGATCACGCCGTCGGTGTAGAGGAGCAGCCGGTCACCGGGCAGGAACGGGTAGCTGTCGGGCTTGGCCGGAGGGCCGTCGACGAGGTCTTCGAGGCCGAGCGGCGGCAGCGGCGTGGCGGGCATCAGGGCGTGGACCCTGCCCCGGTGCAGTACCAGCGGGGGCGGATGGCCGCGGTTGACCAGCTGTACCACCGGTTCTTCCGGCACCTGGGCGATGAGCGCCGTGGTGAACCCCTCCATGAGGACTTCGGGAAGCTCCGCCTGGGAGTAGGTACCCGGTACGGCGGCCTCGCGCCGTAGCGCGGCCGCGCAATGGTTCATGACCTCCTGCACGTCGTCCTCGTAGTGGACGGCCTCCCGGAACGCGCCCAAGGCCACCGCGACCGCGCGTATGGCGGACAGCCCCTTCCCCCGGACGTCGCCCACGATCAGGCGGACGCCGTAGCGCGTCTGCACGGCCTCGTACAGGTCGCCCCCTATCTGCGCCCCCGTCTCGGCCGCGAGGCACATGCTGGCCGCCCGCACCGGGCCCAGGAGGTCGGGGACGGGCCGCAGGACGACCTCCTGGGCCGCCACCGCGATCCGGCGGACCTGCTCGAGCTCGCTCTGCCTGCGCGTGCGCACCGCGTTGCTCAGGATGACACTGGCCACGGACACCACGATCAGCCCCAGGAAGTTGCCGATGATCAGCTGGGTCTGGGTGCCCCACGAGTGGTTGTACGTCGCGGTGGTCACGTTCACAGCGGCGGCGAGGGCCGCCGCGGACAGCGTGCCCACAGGGCCCATGGTGAGCGCGGCCAGCGCCGGCGTCGTGGTGAGGAGGGGACCGGTCACCAGATGGTGGGCGGGCGAGAGCTCGATGCCCAGCACGCCGAGCGCGATCGCGAAGGGCGCACACTGCGCGAGCGTGAACAGGAACTCTCCGTGACCACGCCCGCCCCCGCCCCCTCCGCCGGGCCGGCAGGACGCTCCCGGCCGTGCTGGCGAGCGGGAATGTGACCTCCTCATGGGAACAGCCTCCCTCTCGGAAGCCCGTACGGCCTCCGGAAACCCCCGACCAGCGGCGCCCGCCCCCGCGCTGCCGCGCCCCTGGCACGACGGCCCGCGCACGGCCGCGCGGACCGCCCGTCGATCATGCATCTACGCTTGTGCCCCGTCAGAGCGTCGAGGAGGACGGAGCACGTGGTGCCAGCGGGCCGAGAGCGGCAGAACGACGGGGACCTGGCCGGCAAGGTGCTCGGGGGGCGCTACCGCGTGACCTCCGTGGTCGGCCGCGGCGGCATGGGAGTGGTCGCACGGGCCGTCGACGAGCTGCTCGCCCGGGAGGTCGCCGTCAAGGTCCTGCGGGCCTACACCGACGCGAGCGAGGCCGAACTGGCAGACCTGCGCACCCGGATGGAGCGCGAGGCGCAGGCCGCCGCCCGCATCCGGCACAGCGGGGTGGTCACCGTGCACGACGTGACCCAGGAGCAGGGCCTGCCGGTCATCGTCATGGAACTCGTCGACGGGCCCTCCCTCGACGACGTGGTGGCACAGCGCGGCGCGCTCGACCCGTACGAGGCCGCCGCGATCGGCGCCAAGCTGATGGACGCGCTCGACGCCGCGCACCGGGCGGGTGTCCTGCACAGGGACGTGAAGCCGGGCAACGTGCTGCTGGAGCGGGGCGGCCGGGTCGTGCTCACCGACTTCGGCATCGCCACCATCGACACCTCCGGCGACGAGGCCATGGCGAAACTGACCCGCAGCGGTGAGCTGGTCGGCTCGCTCGACTACCTGCCGCCGGAGCGCGCGCAGGGCAGGGAGCCCGGTCCGGCCTCGGACATCTGGTCGCTCGGGATGACCCTGTACTCGGCGGTGGAGGGTGTCTCGCCGTTCCGCCGCACGTCGGTGTGGTCCACGCTGGCCGCGATCGTCGCCGAGCCGTTGCCCGAGCCGCGGCGGGCGGGGCCGCTCGCGCCGGTGCTGCTGGCGCTGATGGCGAAGGAGCCGGCGAGCCGGCCCACCGCCGACCAGGCCCGCGCGATGCTGGAGCAGGTGGCGGCGGGCGGGGCCGGAGCGCGGCCCGCGCAGCCCGGCCCCGCCGCCGCGGTGCCGACCCCGACGGCGCCTTCCGTCATGGGGCCGGCCGGCGGCTTCGGGGGCCCGCCGGTCATGGGCGGTGGCCCTGCGGGCGCCGTATCGTTTCCGCACCCCCACGTCCCGGCTCCGTACACCGCGTTCCCCCCGCAGGGCCAGGCGCCGACCGCCCCGCAGCACCCCGAGGTCGCGGACCGGGCGCGCCGCCGCAGCCGTGTGGCCGTAGCCGTGGCGGCCGTCGCCGTGGTACTGGCCGCCGGGGGCGTCACCTACGCCGTGACCGCGCGGGGCGGCGACGGCCCCGTACGGGCGGTGGAGCCGGCGCCACCCGGGCCCGCCGGCAACTCCCCGGCAGCCGGCGGCCCGCCGGGCACGGACACCCCGGAGGCCTCGCCCACCGCCGCCGCGTCGAAGGCGTCCTCCCCCGCCCCCGTGCCGACGGGCTGCGCCGGCTGGACCCACAAGGATCCGAAGCCGGGCACCTACGGCTACATCTCCGGCGACCACCACCTGCTGGCCGCGCCGTACCAGCAGTGCACCGCCGGCGCCCTGGTCAAGGACGGCACGAAGCTCTGGTACCACTGCTACGTCGTCAACTCGTACGGCAACCAGTGGACGTACGTGCGCGTGGACGGAACGAATGCCGCCGGGTGGCTCTACAACCGCGACCTCACCGGCCAGAAGGGCTCCTCCCCCGCCTGCTAGCGCCGACCACTACGGCAGCAGCCGCGGCCTCTCGCCCGCCGCCACGTCCTCGCCCCAGCCGCACAGCAGGACGGCCACCCCCCCTCCGGCTGAGGCCCCGGGCCGGCGCCGGCTGAGGGTCCGCATTCGCCCAGGTCCTGGCGTTGCAGAGCGAGCACGGACGAACGAACGTACGATGAGCGGGAACCGGCGCGGGCGGCTCGCCGTGCCGGTGTTCCAGGCCGTACGGGGGAAATGCATGGCACAGGTCGCCGAGGCAGCGCGGACCGTCATCCTGACAGTTGACGACGATCCGGGGGTCTCCCGTGCCGTCGCCCGTGACCTGCGGCGCCGCTACGGCGCCGCGTACCGGATCGTGCGCGCCGAATCCGGCGAGTCCGCACTGGAGGCGCTGCGCGAGCTGAAGCTGCGGGGCGACCTGGTGGCCGTGATCCTGGCCGACTACCGCATGCCGCAGATGAACGGCATCGAGTTCCTCGAACAGGCCCTGAACGTGTACCCGGGCGCGCGGCGCGTGCTGCTGACCGCGTACGCCGACACCAACGCGGCGATCGACGCGATCAACGTCGTCGACCTCGACCACTACCTCCTCAAGCCGTGGGACCCGCCGGAGGAGAAGCTCTACCCGGTCGTGGACGACCTCCTCGCCGCCTGGCGCTCCAGCGACTACCGGCCGGTGCCCGCCACCAAGGTCGTCGGGCACCGCTGGTCGGCGCGCTCCTCGCACGTACGGGAGTTCCTGGCCCGCAACCAGGTGCCGTACCGCTGGTACTCCTCCGACGAACCGGAGGGCCGGCGACTGCTGGAGGCGGCCGGGGCCGACGGACAGCGGCTGCCCCTGGTGATCACCCCCGACGGGACCGCGCTGGTGGAACCGGAGCCGCCCGAGCTGGCAGCGCACGTGGGGCTCGCCACGACGCCGGCCGCCGACTTCTACGACCTCGTCGTGATCGGCGGCGGCCCGGCCGGGCTCGGCGCCGCCGTGTACGGGGCCTCCGAGGGGCTGCGGACGGTACTGGTCGAGCGGTCGGCGACCGGCGGGCAGGCCGGGCAGAGTTCCCGCATCGAGAACTACCTCGGCTTCCCCGACGGCGTGTCGGGCGCACAACTCACCGAACGCGCCCGCCGCCAGGCCGGCAGGTTCGGCGCCGAGATCCTCACCGCCCGCGAGGTCACGGGGCTGGAGGTCAACGGCGCGGCGCGCGTCGTCCGCTTCTCCGACGGCTCGTCGGTCACCGCACACAGCGTGATCCTGGCGACCGGCGTGTCGTACCGGCAGCTCCAGGCGCCGGGCTGCGAGGGCCTGACCGGCTGCGGGGTGTACTACGGCTCCTCGCTCACCGAGGCGTCCGCCTGCCAGGGGCAGGACGTGTACATCGTAGGAGGCGCCAACTCCGCGGGGCAGGCGGCGATGTACCTGGCGCGGGGCGCGAAGTCGGTGACGCTGCTGGTACGCGGGGAGTCCCTGACGGCCTCGATGTCGTACTACCTGATCCAGCAGATCGAAGAGGCACCGAACATCACGGTGCGGACCCGGACCGTCGTCGAGGCGGCGCACGGCGACGGACACCTCGAACAGTTGACGCTGCGGGACGTGGAGAGCGGGGCGACCGAACTCGTCGACGCCCAGTGGATGTTCGTCTTCATCGGGGCGGCCCCGCGGACCGACTGGCTGGACGGCACGGTGCTGCGCGACGAGCACGGCTTCATCCTGGCCGGGCCGGACCTCACCCCCGACGGCCGCCCGCCGGCCGAGTGGGAGCTGGACCGGCCGCCCTACCACCTGGAGACCAACATTCCCGGTGTGTTCGTGGCGGGCGACGCGCGCGCCGAGTCCGCGAAGCGCGTCGCGTCCGCCGTCGGAGAAGGAGCCATGGCAGTGATGCTCGTCCACCGGTACCTGGAGCAGTCATGAGCGGGCGGCCCATGCCCTGCAGCCCGCAGGAGATCGCCTCGCTGTTCCTGTTCGAAAAGCTCTCCCCGGAGCAGCTCGGGCGGCTGTGCGCCGAGGGGCGGGTGGAGCGGTTCGAGGCCGGTCCGGTGTACACCGAGGGCGCTCCGGCGACCTGCTTCTACGTGATGATCGAGGGCACCGTCGTACTGTCCCGCCGGGTCGGCGGCGACGACGTGGAGGTGAGCCGGACCTCGCAGCGCGGGGTGTACGCGGGCGCCATGCAGGCCTACCTGGGCGACCGGGTGCCGCAGACGTACAACAACTCGATGCGGGTGACCGAGCCGACGCGGTTCTTCGTACTGCCCGCGCAGTCGTTCGCGGACTTCATGCGGGAATGGTTCCCGATGGCCGCCCACCTGCTGGAAGGGCTCTTCTTCGGCGCGAAGAACACCCAGCGTGCCATCGGGCAGCGCGAACGCCTGCTGGCGCTCGGATCGTTGTCCGCGGGCCTCACCCACGAGCTCAACAACCCGGCCGCGGCGGCCGTCCGGGCCACGGCGGCGCTGCGGGAACGCGTGGGCAAGATGCGGCACAAGCTGGCGGTCATCGCGCACGGCCCCTACTCCCGCGAGGCACTCGCCGACCTGATCGAGATCCAGGAGCGCACCGCCGAACGCGTCGCGAAGGCACCGGTGTTGAGCCCCCTGGAAGCCTCCGACCGCGAGGACGAGCTCGCGGACTGGCTCGACGACCACGGCATCCCGGAGGGCTGGCGGATCGCCCCGACCTTCGTACAGGCCGGGCTGGACACGGACTGGCTGGAGCAGGTCGCGGCCGCCGTGGCCGACGACATCCTCCCCGGGGCGATCGGCTGGCTCAACTACACGGTCGAGACCGAGCTGCTGATGGACGAGATCGCCGACTCCACCACCCGCATCTCCCACCTCGTGGACGCCGCCAAGCAGTACTCGCAGCTCGACCGGGCACCGCACCGGGTCGTCGACGTCCACGAACTCCTCGACAGCACCCTGCTGATGCTGTCCGGGAAGATCGGCTCCCGGGTGCGGGTGGTCAAGGAGTACGACCGCTCCGTGCCGGACGTGCCCGCCTACCCGGCGGAGCTCAACCAGGTGTGGACCAACCTCATCGACAACGCCGTGTTCGCCATCGGGAGCACCGGCCGCGACGGCACGCTGACGGTTCGCACGGCACGGGAAGGGGACCGGCTCCTGGTGGAGTTCCGGGACACCGGGCCGGGCATCCCCGCGGACATCCGCAGCCGCATCTTCGATCCGTTCTTCACCACCAAGCCGGTCGGCGAGGGCACCGGTCTCGGGCTGGACATCTCCTGGCGGATCGTCGTCAACAAGCACCACGGCAGCCTCCAGGTCGAATCCGCACCGGGCGACACCCGCTTCCAGGTGCTGCTGCCGCTGACCACCCCGGAACCCGAGACCGAACCCGGAACCGGAACCGGAACCGGGACCGAGCCCTCCGAGGAGTCGCTGTGACCGACATCGACGGCATCGATCCGACCGCCCCGCCCACCGGCCCCGGCTGCGCCGAGTGCGACGCGGTCGGCGGCTGGTGGTTCCACCTGCGACGCTGCGCCCAGTGCGGCCACGTCGGCTGCTGCGACTCCTCCCCCGCGCAGCACGCCACCGCACACTGGAAGTCCACCGGCCATCCCCTGGTGCAGAGCTTCGAGCCGGGCGAGGACTGGTTCTGGGACTACGGCAGCGGCGAACTGTACGAGTCCGGGCCCGCGCTGACGCCGCCGGTCGACCACCCCGCCGATCAATCGGCGCCGGGACCGGCCGACCGGGTTCCGCAGGACTGGGCGCGGCTGCTGCACCGCTGACCGGAAGCGGAAGCCTGGCCGGCGACTCTGTGCGAGCCGGTCGGCGGCGCCGACACGCCCCGCCCGGATGCGGGGGATCGTCGGCCCGGTCGACGAGGATCGCACTGCCGCCACCGTTCCGCTTCCCACCCCCGCCGGAGTCACCATGGCCCCACCCTGGGAACCCCGTCAGCCGCGCCGCTCCGGGGCGTCGCTCCTGCCGGTCCTGCTTCCCATCGCGGTCCTGATCGTGGTGGCGGTGGGCGTGGGGTCCTGGCTGCAGTTCGGCGAGCGGCAGGCGATCGACAAGGTCCACACGGTCGGATCGACGGCCCCCGACCGGGTGGACGTGGAAGCCACCGTCCAACGCGTCGACGCCGCGGCCAGAGAGCTGCTCCTGCGGGTCCGGGTCACCCCGCGCGGGACCCTGTCGGAGGAGGAGGGCACCGCCCCGGTGGCCGACCTCAGCCTCCAGACCTCCGCCGCGACCCTCGGGGACCTCGCGTTCAAGGCGCACGAGCGGCTCACGACCAGGGACGTACAGGTCGCGATCGCGGGTGGTTCGATCAGCGACTACCCGTTCGACACCTACGAGACCGAGATCGGGTTCTGGGCACTGCTGGGCGACAAGCCGGTGCCGGTGCGGGTGCTGTTCTCCAACAACGACACGCTCTTCTCCATCTCCGCGACACCCACGCCCTCCCGGCAGGAGGCCGTCGTGGAGCTGGGGGTGGCCCGGTCGGGCAGCCTGCTCGTCTTCGCGGTCTTCATGATGGGCGTGATGTGGGCGCTGGCGGCGTCCGTGCTCATCGGGGCCTGGTACCTGACGACCCGCGGTCAGGGCCTGGTCTGGCCCGCCCTCGCCTGGATGGCCGCCACCCTGTTCGCCCTCGCGGCGTTCCGCAACACCGCCCCCGGCACTCCCCCGATCGGCTGCGTGATCGACTGGTTCGCGTTCCTGTGGGCCGAGACCGTCATC
Organism: Streptomyces sp. NPDC057010; assembly: GCF_042673805.1. Taxonomy (NCBI): domain Bacteria; kingdom Bacillati; phylum Actinomycetota; class Actinomycetes; order Kitasatosporales; family Streptomycetaceae; genus Streptomyces; species Streptomyces sp. NPDC057010. The sequence goes on from NZ_JBHUSC010000005.1 coordinate 34,505, forward strand.
GCCCTCTGCCTCATCGCCGTGGTCATCACGGGGGTCCGCTCCGCCCTGCGCCCCGACGACGCCCGACCCGCGTAGGGCCGGCGGCCGACGGGGCGTGGCCGATGAGGATCAGAGCGGGTTGAGGCGGGCCTTGAGCAGGCAGAACTCGTTGCCTTCGGGGTCGGCGAGGACGTGCCACTGCTCCTCCCCCGTCTGGCCGATGTCGGCGGGGCGCGCCCCGAGCTTCAAAAGGCGTTCGAGCTCGGCGTCCTGGTCGCGGTCCGTGGCGTTGACGTCGATGTGCAGCCGCGACTTCCCCGGCTCCGGCTCATCCCGGCGACTGAGGATGATCGTCGGCTGCGGGCCGCCGAAACCTTCACGCGGCCCGATCTCCAGGCTGCCGTCGTCCTCGCGGCCGAGCACGACGAAGTCCAGGACCTCGCACCAGAACTGCGCCAGCACCTCGGGGTCGCGACAACCGAGCACGAGCTCACTGATACGACACGCCATGACGAAACCTGCTCTCAGCCTCGGAACCAGCCGGGGAGACCCCACGCGAACCTGGTGGGCGCCCAGGAGTGAAGACAATCCGGGACCGTACCGGACGGGGCGAGCGCGGACGCGCTGATTTCAGGGCCGGGCCCTCCTCCGGCGCCGCCGCCGGGAGCCCCGCGCTGCCCCTGCCCGTGATGCGCCGCATGATCGACCTGCTGGCGGAGCGGGCCCGGCCGGCCGCACCCGCCCACTGAACCGACGTCAGGGGCGCAGGACGAGGCGGACGGGGTCGCCTTCCTTGATCCGCAGGCGCTCGACGGCCTTGGCCGCGTCGGAGAGCAGGAGGACGTCGGTGATGGAGCGGGAGAAGTCCAGGCGGCCGCCCTGGGCCAGGCCTATCAGCTGCGGTACGGCATCCTCCGCCGATCCGTAGTGGCCGAGGATTCGGTGCTGGAGGTAGCTGAAGAGCGTGCCGTCGGTGACGGTCAGCGGCTGGTCGGTCATGCCGACGAGGACCAGGCGTCCCTTCGGGGCGAGGACGGTCAGGGCCTGTTCCCGTACGGCGGCGACTCCGGCGAAGTCGAACGCGGCCTCCAGAGCGCGGCCGGCGGTGGCGTCCAGGACCCGCTCGCGCAGGCTCGGGTCGGCCGGGTCCAGGGCCAGGTCCGCACCGAAGTCGAGTGCGCGGCGCCGGGCGGCCGGGGAGGGGTCCACGGCGACGATCGGGTGGGCGCCGACGGCGCGCAGCAGCTGGACGGCGTGGGCGCCGAGTCCGCCGATGCCCCACACGCCGACCGCCTGGGCCGGGCGGACGTCCGCGGTCGTGGTGATGGCTCCCCAGGGGGTGGAGACGGCGTCCGGGATGATCGCGGCCTGCTCGAAGGGGATCGAGTCGGGCAGGGCGACGAGGGTCCGGGCGTCGGCGAGCGCGTACCCGGCCCAGCCGCCGTCGTAGTCGACGCCTCGCGTCAGGACCCGGCCGTCGCGGACCTCACCCGCCTGGAGGACGACCCGCCGCCCCGCGCTCCAGCCGGTCACGTCCGGTCCGCATTCGGCGATGGTGCCGGCGACTTCGTGTCCCAGGGTGACGGTGTCGCCCGGCAGGTGGGCGGGGGTGAGGGTGCCGTCGATGAGGTGCACGTCGGAGAGGCAGACGCCTGCGGCCTCCACCTTGACCAGCACCTGTCCGGGGCCGGGGGTGGGGACGGGAACCTCCTCGACGGTCAGGGTGCGCGAGGGGATGTGCAGGCGCGCGGCGCGCATGAGTTCCATTGCGGGGGATCCATTCCGGTCAGTGGCACGGCCGGCCCGGGGGCCGCCCGCGAGCTAACGCAAGTCCTCTTGCTTTCCAACGTACGCCGACCCCGCCCCTATCGCAAGGCCCCTTGCGATAGGGTGGCGGGGTGACGAACCCCGAGGAGAAGGACCCACGGCAGGCGCCGCCGCTGAGACGGCGCGGGGAACGGATGCGGCGGGCCGTCATGGACGCCACGGTGGACCTGCTCACCTCCGAGGGGCTGGCCGCCACCACCGTCGGCGCGGTCGCCCGAGCGGCAGGCGTCCACGAGACCTCCGTGTACCGGCGCTGGAAGACCCGCGAGAACCTGATCTTCGACGCGCTCGCGACGCACACCGAGGAAGCCCTGCCCTCACCCGACACCGGCAGCGTCCGCGAGGACCTGTACGAGCTGTTCACGGCGCTGACCCGGTTCTTCGACACGCCCGTCGGCACCGCGCTGCTCCTGCTGGGCACGGTCCGCGAGGAGGGCGCTCTGGAGGAAGGACGGCGCGCGTACTGGCGGGCCCGCCTCGAGCGCGCCGAAGCGCTCGTCCGGCGGGGCGTCGACCGCGGCGAGCTGGCCGCCGGCACCGATCCGCACCTCGTGGTGGAAGCGATCACGGGCCCGCTCCTCGCCAGGGTCCTGCTGACCGGCGAACCCCTCGACGAAGCGATCGCCCCGCGCCTGGTCGACCTGGTGCTGGACGGCTCCCGAATTCAGGCGCCCGTGCGCGACACGTAGGGGCCCAGGCCCGTCGGCGAGTCTCCGGCCCAGCCGATGTAGCCGTCGGGGCGGACCAGGAAGACGCCGTCCCCGTACGCCTCGTACGACGGGACGCGTACGGCGTGGACCGCGGGCAGCGGCGGGAGCTCGGCCGACGCGGCCGCGCCGACGGCCAGCAGGGTCCAGTGCGGGCCCCTGAACGCGTCGAAGAGCCGTACGCCGCGCAGCCCGTCGGGGGCGCGGTCGCCCGCGCGCAGGGCGCCGTCGGGCAGGTCCGTACGGGTCTCCACCGCGAGCGAGGAGCCGCGGTAGCCGAGGCCGAGCTGCTGCGTGGCCTCGCCGCGCCGGGTCTCGCCCCGGTGGACGCGGGTGGAGAGGCCGAGCATGTCGGCGGCGATGGGCAGGCGCTCCTCCTCGTAGGTGTCGAGGAGGGACTCGGGTGCCCGGCCGTGCAGGACCGCCCCGAGCTTCCAGCCCAGGTTGTAGGCGTCCTGGACGCTGGTGTTGAGCCCCTGGCCTCCGGCGGGCGAGTGGACGTGCGCGGCGTCGCCCGCGAGGAAGACGCGCCCCTGGCGGAAGCGGTCGGCGAGGGCGGCCCTGGGGCGGAAGTCCGAGGCCCAGCTCAGGGCGGTCACGGCCTCGGGAGCCAGGTGGGAGCGGGCCGCGACGACGGCGCGGATCCCGTCGAGGGACAGGTCTGTCTCCGTGCCTTCCGGGAACTGTGCCACGACCTGGAAGTCCTGCGTCCCGGCCAGCGGACAGACGGCGAGGAAGCCGGAGTTCCCGGAGGGCGGGAAGATATGCCAGTTGTCGCGGTCGAGCCCGCTGATGCGGACGTCGGCGACCAGCATCGGGTGCGGGTCCACGGTCTCGCCGGACATGGTGATGCCCAGCGCGCGCCGCACGGTCGAGCGGCCGCCGTCGGCGGCGACGGCGTAGCGCGCGCGGACCGGCGGACCGGCGGCGAAGGCGGCCGTGATCCCGGCCGCGTCCTGCTCCAGGCCCACCAGCTCGCGGCCGAAGGCGATCTCGCCGCCGAGTTCCGCGAGGCGGGCGGCGAGGATCTCCTGGGTACGCCACTGGGGCACCATCCAGGGCTCGCGGTACGGGGAGTCCTCGGTGCCCTCGTCGCTCTCGTCGAACATCCGGTGTTCGCCCTGGCGCCGGCCGTCCTGCCAGATCATGCCGACGGGGTAGGGGCCGCCGGCCGCCCGGATCGCCTCCCCGACTCCGAGGTCGTCGAAGACCTCCTGGGTGCGGGGCTGGATGCCCTTGCCGCGGGAACCGGGGAAGAGCTCGCCGGCCCGCTCCACGACGAGGGCGCGGACCCCGCGCCGGGCGAGGTCCACGGCAAGGGTGAGGCCGGTGGGGCCCGCGCCGACGATCAGTACGTCCCGTTCATCGAATCCGTCCGTGTGCATGCCGCTTCTCCTTAACGCTGTTAAGTTGCCACTCCCCAGAGAGTGGCCTTAACGGTGTTAAGCTGTCAAGCGTGATGGCGCGGAGAACTCCCGGACTCGACAAGAAGCAGGTCGTGGACACCGCGCTGCGGCTGCTCAACGACGTCGGCCTCGAAGGCCTGAGCCTCCGGGCGATCGCGAAGGAGCTGGAGGTCCAGGCACCGGCCCTGTACTGGCACTTCCAGGGCAAGCAGGAACTGCTCGACGAGATGGCCACCGAGATGTACCGGCGGATGGTCGCGGACTCGGACCTCGCGGCGGGCGCCACCTGGCAGGAGCGGCTCACGGCCGGCAACCACGGCCTGCGCGCGGCGCTGCTCGGCTACCGCGACGGCGCGAAGGTCTTCAGCGGCTCCCGCTTCACGGGCACCGAACACGCAGTCCAGATGGAGGCGAACCTCCGGGCGTTCGTGGAGGCCGGCTTCACCCTGCCGCAGGCGGTCCGGGCCATTTCCACCGCGTACCTCTTCACCCTCGGCTTCGTCACCGAGGAACAGGGGGTCGAACCGCTCGCGGGCGACCGCAGGGAGGGCTACGACGTCGACGAACGCGCCGCGCGCATGGCCGACTTCCCCCTCGCGGCATCCGCCGGCGCCGAGCTCTTCGAGAACTACGACGCCGGCTTCGAGGAGGGCCTGGCCCTGGTGGTCGCCGGCATCGAGGCCCGCTACCGGGCCGGCTGATCCGCCCCGGAAGCTGCGGCGCCGGCACTGCGGGTCACCGCGCGCGGGCGAGGAAGAGGTCGCTGAACAGGGTCATGCGGATGCCGCCGCCGTGGGCGTTCAGGACCCGGGCGGTCTCGGTGAGGAGCTGCTCGCGCCGGTCGGGGGCAAGGACGCGGTAGCGCGAGAGCGAAGCCAGGTGTCCCAGGTAGTGGTCGGTGTCGTAGTACTGGTCCTGCGGGTACCGGGCGCCGCGCAGGTCCGTGAAGCGGCCGTCGCGGCGGCACTCTTCCTCGGGCCAGCCCGGCGGCAACCCGCCCCAGTGCCCGGGCACCTCGCCGAAGGAGGACGCCAGTTCACCGTGCGGCGCACCGGCCATCCCGTGCCGGAGGTCGACCTCGGCCAACGCGGCGTGCACGTCCGCGTCGAGGACTCCCTGCGGGTTCCAGAACAACGCCACCGCGCCGCCCGGCACAAGGGCCCGGTGAACCAGGTCCCAGCGCCGCTCCGGATCCGTCCAGTGCCAGGACGTGGCAGCCAGGACCAGCCCGACGTCGCGGCCATCGGGCCGCCAGTCCTCGAAGGCCCCGACATGCACCCGCACCCCCGGGTGGTCCGCGGTGTTGCGGCGCAGTACCTCCGCCATGCGCGGGTCGGGCTCGATGCACACCAGCGGCGTGCCCTGCGCCGCGAACAGCGCCGTGGCCTTGCCGGTCCCCGCGCCGACCTCCACCGCCGTACGGTCGCCCAAGGCCGCGTACGCCAGCACATCCGCGACCAGGGCGTCCGCATATCCCGGGCGAGCGGCATCGTAGAGCTCCGCCACCTCACCGAACACCTGACTGCGCGCCATGTCGACCTCGCCCTGCCCGCTCATCCGTACCTCCTTCGGGTCGAGTCGACCGTACGGGGCAATCCCGCACCGCGGACGCCGAATGTTCCCGGCCAGCGGGTACACGGTTGCGGGGACGGCAGCGGCCGTCCGGCGGGCTGCGACGTGGAGGAGAGCCGTGGACGGGATCGTGCTGCTCAAGGAAGACCACAAGACGGTGGAGAAGCTGTTCAAGCAGTTCGAGAAGGCCGGTGACGGCGCGCACGCCGAGAAGCGGAAGATCGCCGACCAGGTGATCGAGGAACTCACCACCCACACCTGGATCGAGGAGAAGATCTTCTACCCGGCCGCCCGCGAGGCCGACCCCGACACCAAGGACCACGTGCTCGAAAGCATCGAGGAGCACCACGTCGTGCTGTGGATGCTCTCCGAACTCAAGGGGCTCGACCCGAAGGACGAGCGGTTCGACGCCAAGATGAGCGTCCTCATGGAGAACGTCCGCCACCACGTCGAGGAAGAGGAGAAGGAGTGGTTCCCCGACGTCCGCAAGGCCATGGGACGCAACCGTCTCAACGAGCTCGGCGAACAGATGGAAGCGGCCAAGAAGAAGGCCCCGGGGGATCCCCTCGCGGTTCCCAGCGCCGAGAAGTAGGTCATTCCCCCCGCAGTACGCGCACGCTGGTGACCTTCGTGTCGACCGCGTCCGGTACGACCATGCCCGCATCGACCCCGGAGCGCAGGTACCGCAGGACGTCCCCGGTGAGGCGCTCCCCGGGCAGTGCCGCCGGGATGCCCGGCGGGTAGGGGGTCAGCATCTCGGCGGCGATCCGCCCGTCGGCCTTCTCCCAGGGCACCTGCTCCGTCGCGCCGAAGAAGGCGTCGCGGGGCAGCGCCGCCTGCTCCAGCCGCATCCGGGACGGCGGCGGTACCCGTACGGGCCGGCCGGTCCGAAGCTCCGTGGCGTGCGCGGCCAGGTCGGTCAGGGCCGTCAGCAGGAGGTCGGCGGTGGCGTCGTCGTCGGCGTGGGTGAGCTGGGCGCTGATGCGGCGGTGGTCGGCGAGGTGGAGGTTGATCTGGTGGTGGCGGCGCAGCCAGTCGGCGGCGCGGTATCCGGTGACCTCCCAGGCGCTGATGTCGACGACGATCTGCAGGGGGTCCATGTCCGCCGCCATGCCCGGCCCGCAGAAGTCCTCCCGGCCGTGCACCCGCATGCCGTCGATGAGGGAGATGCGGCCGCGCGTCCGTGCGGCGAGGGCGAGGGCATCGTCGTAGAGGACCCGGCCCTGTTCGACCATCTGCCGGCGCCAGCCGTCCAGCGCGGCGTAGACGAGCACGGAGGGGCTGGTGGTGCCGAGCAGGTCTTCGCGGCTCTTGAGCACCTCGGGTGCGACCAGGTCGCCCTGGAGGTGGAAGACCGAGCTCTGTTCCAGGCCGGAGCCCATCTTGTGGACGGAGGTGACGCACACGTCGGCGCCGGCGTCCATCGCCCAGGTGGGAAGGTCGGGGTGGAACGGCAGGTGGGCGCCCCAGGCCTCGTCGACGATCAGGGGCCGGTCCCGCCGGTGGCAGACCTCGGCGATGGCGGCGAGGTCCGAGCACGTGCCGTAGGGGGTCGGCGTGGTCACCAGTGCGCCGCGGGCATCGGGGTGCTCGGCGAAGGCCGCCTCGAAGGCCTCGGCGCTCGGCGGGTGGGCGAGGTGGCGTTCGGCGTCCCACTGGGGGTCCACCCAGACGGGCCGTATGCCGGAGAGGATCAGGCCCGAGACGACGGACTTGTGGGCGTCCCGGCCGACGAGCAGCTTCTCGTGGGGTCCGGCGACGGACAGCATGGCCGACTTCACCGACAGGGAGCTGCCGCAGGTGGAGAAGAAGGCGTGGTCGGCGCCGACGGCCTCGGCCATCAGCGCCTGCGCCGCCTCCACGACGGCGTGGGAGGACGTACGGTCGTCCAGGCCGCTGGTGGCCAGTACGTCGGAGCGGAACACCGCGTCGCCGAGGACGGCCCGCACCCGGGGGTCGGCGCCGCGGCCCTGCTTGTGTCCGGGGGGTGTGAACGGCGTCTGCCCGCTCGCGTGATAGGCGGCCAACGCGTCCAGTACCGGTGCCTTCGACTGGTTCATGGACTGCGCCTGCCCGGAGTCCACCGGCGAAAACCGCGATCCGCCGCGGGGCGCCTCAGGACAGGGCCTGCGCGGCGGGCAGGATGCGGGCGGCCATGTTGATCTCCATCATGCGCAGGGCGGCGTCGGCCAGGTCCTGGTGGATGTGGGCGACGGCATCGCGGGCGACGGTGATCGAGAGGTGGCGGATGTGGGCGTCCAGGGCGGAGTAGAGCACGCACTGCTCCGTGACCTGCCCGCACAGGACGAGGTGCGACACGTCCAGCGTGCCCAACAGGTAGGCCAGCGGCGTCTCGTAGAAGACGGAGTGGCGGGCCTTGACGACGAAGTACGAGGTCTCGTCCGGGCGGACCGGTTCGACGAGCCGGTGGTGCGGGCCGGCGAGGGCCGCGTCCAGGATCTCACCGTGGTGGGAGCGCCACTTGCCGAAGTTGTCGTTGGCGTAGATCACCGGGATCGTCCGCTCGCGCGCCTGCTCCAGCAGCTTCACCACGGCGGGCAGCGCCCGTTGGACCGAAGGGATGAGGAGGTGCGCGTCGGGGTGGTCGTACGTGTTGAGCATGTCGATGACGACAAGAGCGGTCTTCCCCATGGGGTCAACCTTTCAGACCCGGCGCCGAGAGGCCGGTGACCTGGCCGTGTGCGGCGACGGGCCGCCCCGGTTCGGCGGTCGCGCGGCCCGCGGCTCCGCAAGCGCGGGGCCCCGCGCCGTCCCGCCGGGTCAGCGGCTGTCTCAGCGTCGGCGCACCGGCGCTGCGGCCTCCGTCACCGCTGGTCGTTGGCCTTGCGAGCGGACTTCTTCGTGTTCCTGTCCGCCCGGCGCTGCGCATCGGGGCTCGGGGTGAGGGCGTCCCCGGCCTCGCCCTCCTTGGAACGGGAGAGCACTGCTTCATCGGCTTGCCTGCGGGCCTCGACGTCGCCGCTTTCCCCGGGTGCCTTGGAGGGCGGGGTGGGTCGGGGGTTGTGCTTGGACTTGCTCATGCTGCCTCCGTATCTCGGCCGGCGTATGGGTCACTGGACGTCTCCGACCAGGATCCGGCCATTCGGCGCGTCCCGCATGCCGACGTTCCCCCGCAGCGCCTTCGGAAGCGGCTGCGGGGGCTCGCCCGGTCATGAGGTTTTCCCTTTGCGTTTTCCCTTGCGCTTTCCCTTTTCCGATTCTCTGCGCGGCGGAGAACGTGCGCCGAATCGGCCGTGGAGCAGCTACCAGCGGTACCAGCGTCCGCTACCGCTCTTGGGCCGGGCGACGAACCCGAGCAGCCAGATCACCAGGACCGCGATGGCGATCCACCAGAGGATCTTCAGTGCGAAGCCCGCACCGAAGAGAATGAGAATGAGCAGAAGAACGAGAAGCAGGGGAACCATGATTATCAACCTCCGAAACGACGTGTGCCCCGCCCTTCGGCTCTCACACCTGTGAATTCACGAGGCATCCCGCCGATTTCCCTCCGAAGCCCCGGATACGGGCCGGGCGTACGGGTAGCCGGGGACCATGAACACCGCAACGAACACTCCGCTGCGCGCCGTCGCGCTCGTCTGCACCCTGTCCCCCTCCCCCGCCCCGTCCAGCTCCCAGCTGTTGGCCGAGCAGACGATGGCGGCCCTCGGCGAACACGGCGTCACGGGCAAGACCATCCGGGTCGCCGACCACGACGTGAAACCCGGGGTGGAGACCGACATGGGCGACGGGGACGCCTGGCCGGAGATCCGGGACACGATCATGGGCTGCGACATCCTGATCCTGTCGACGCCGATCTGGCTCGGCCACCCGTCCAGCGTCGCCCAGCGGGTCCTGGAACGTCTGGACGCCGAGATCTCCGAGACGGATGACGAAGGCCGCATGCTCACCTACGGCAAGGTCGCCGCGGTCTGTGTCGTCGGCAACGAGGACGGCGCCCACAAGGTCAGCGCCGACCTCTTCCAGGGCCTGAACGACGTCGGGTTCTCCCTCGCGCCCAACGCCGTCGCCTACTGGGTCGGCGAGGCCATGCAGGGCACCGACTACCAGGACCTCGACAAGACCCCCGAGAAGACCGCCGCCACCACGCAGACCCTCGCCGCCAACACGGCCCACCTCGCCCGCCGGCTGAAGGCCGCCTCCTACCCGCCTTCCTCCTGACCGCGGGGCCGGCCGGGGTGCGCCGACGCTCCGGCCGGTTCAGGCGGGAAGCCGGGAGAACGGGCTCGTGTCGAGGCCCGCGAGGAGGTCGGCCGGGTCGCGGTAGACCGCGGCTGCTCCGGCCTCCTCGAGGTCTCCCCGGGGGATTCCGCCGCACAGCAGCCCGACGACGGCCACGCCGGCCCGGCGGGCTGCCTTCATGTCCCACACGGAGTCCCCTACGAACACCGCGCGTTCGGGCGGAACCTCGGCCAGTTCGAGGGCGTGCCGGACGGGGTCGGGCGCGGGCTTGCCCTGCTCGACGTCGTCGGAGGTCGCCGTGTCGGTGATGACGTCGTCCGCGCCGATGGCTTCGCGCAGAGCCTCGAGTTCCCTGTCCTTGGCCGAGGTGACGAGCAGGACCTTCCACCCGGCCTTCGCCAGTGCGCGCAGCAGTTCGGCGGCGGAGTCGAAGGCGGGCAGCCGGTCGAAGTACGTGGCGTACAGGGTGTCGTGGGCGGCGCTCATCCGGTCGTCGTCGGAGTGGTCCCGGTCCTCGCCGAGGAGGTGGTCGAGGAGGTCTTCGCCGGGCAGGCCGATCGCCCGGTGGACGGCGTGCATGGGTACCCGGTGGCCCGCTTGGTGCAGGGCTTCCCACCAGGACACGACGTGGAGGTGGTTGGTGTCGGCGAGGGTGCCGTCGACGTCGAAGAGAGCAGCGCGGTTCATGGGGGTGGCATCCTCACAGGTTCCGCAGGGCGGGCAGCAGTTTGGCCTCGGCCCACTCCAGGAACGGCGCCTGGTGGCCGCCACCGATCTGGATCAGGGCGACCTCGGTGAATCCCGCCTCCGCGTACGGCCGCACGGCGTCGACGAACGCTTCGACGTCGTCGCCGCACGGGACGGCCTCGGCGACGTCCTCGGGCCGGGTGTGCTGCGCGGCCTGCTCGAAGCCGACCGGGCCGGGAAGTTCGGCGTTCACGCGCCAACCTCCCAGGGCCCAGCGGAACTGGTCGTGGGCGCGGGCCACCGCGGCGTCGCGGTCGGGGTCGTAGCAGACGGGGAGCTGGCCGATCCTGGGTTTGCCCGCGCCTCCGTGCGCGTCGAACTGCCGCAGGAGCTCCGCCTCCGGTTCGGTGGCGATCACGAGGTCGCCGCGGCGGCCCGCGAGCTCACATGAACGGGGCCCCGAGACGGCGATCCCGATCGGGGGCGGCTCGTCGGGAAGGTCCCAGAGCCTGGCGTTCTCGACGTCGAAGTGCGCGCCGTGGTGGTTCACGTACGCGCCGGTGAACATCCGCCGGATGATGTCGACGGCTTCCTCCAGCATCTCCAGCCGCACGTGGGCGGCGGGCCAGCCGGCTCCGACGATGTGCTCGTTCAGGTTCTCGCCCGAGCCGAGGCCCAGGCGGAAGCGGCCCTCGGAAAGGATCTGCATCGTCGCCGCCTTCTGCGCGACGACCGCGGGGTGGTACCGGAAGGTCGGGCAGGTCACGTACGTCATCAGCGGGATCCGGGAGGTCGCCTGCGCGGCCGCGCCGAGAACGCTCCAGGCGTACGGGGCGTGTCCCTGCGACTCCAGCCAGGGGAAGGAGTGGTCCGAGATCACGGAGAAGTCGAACCCCGCCCGTTCCGCGCCCACCACATGGGACACCAGCTCACGCGGGCCGGCCTGCTCGGTCATCATCGTGTACCCGATTTGCACCATAGGCAGCGCCTAGCCGCCATCGGGCCGGGCCAAACCCTCCCGCGAGCACGAGCCTTCGTATGGCCCAGCGAAGGAGTGCCGCTCGGCCCCGGGCGCCCGCCCCGGGTCCGAGTCACTTCTCCAGTGGCTCGTGGCAGGCGGCCGAGACCGTCGACATCCAGACGAGGGCGGCCTCCCGCTGTTCCGGGGTCAGCCCCGCCTCGAGTTCGGCCTCCCGCTGCCGGACGGCGGGGAGCGCCTCCTCGTAGCGCGCGTTCCCGAGGTCGGTCAGGTGCAGCCGGTGCGTCCTGCGGTCGGTGGGGTGCGGGGAGCGGGTGATCAGGCCTTCGCGCTCCAGGGCCGTGAGCATCTCGTTCGCGGCCTGGCGGGTGCTGCCGACCGAACGGGCCAGCTGGGCAACGGACATGCCCGGGGAGGTCCTGACCATCCGGAGGGTCGCGAACTGCGGGACGGTGAGCCCGAACCCTTCCAGCTCGGCGCCGATCGCGGCCCGCATGCTCAGCCAGGTGTGGCGGACCACGAAGCTCAGCACCGTGCCGTGACTCTGCTCGCCCATGTGGCGTCCTCCAGAAGGTGATTGACAGGAACTTGACGACTTTGCCGCGATGGCCAGACCGTCAAGTACTTGACGATCATATGCCGCGCCACAGCCGCGCCGGAACCCTCTGATCCGAAGGCAGTCACGCATGTCATCCACGTCCGCATCCACGTCCGCAACTTCCGTACCGCCCAGGCCGGGACCGGCCCGCCGTCGGCTCATCCTCGGGGTCCTCGTCTTCGCCCAGCTCCTCATCTGGCTCGACGGCACCATCCTGTCCACCGCCTTCGAAACGCTCTCCGACCCCGCCCGGGGCTTAGGAGCCACCCCCGGTCAGCTCCAATGGGCCACGGGCGCCTACACACTGGCCTTTGCCGGCCTGATGTTCACGGGCGGTGCGCTCGGCGACCGCTTCGGCCACCGCAACACCCTCCTGGCGGGCATGGCCCTGTTCGGCGCCGCCTCGGCCACCGCCGCCTACGCCGCCACTCCGGCCCAACTCATCGCCTCACGTGCGGTGATGGGCGTCGGCGCGGCCCTGCTCGTCCCGGCCACCATGGCGGTGGTCAGTTGGACGTTCGAGCCCGCCGAGCGGCCGGCGGCCTTCGGCACCCTGTCGTCCTTCGCCGGCGTCGGCCTCGCCGCGGGGCCGATCCTGGCCGGGGCGCTGCTCTCGGCGTTCTGGTGGGGCTCGGTGTTCCTCGTCAACGTGCCCGTCGTCATCCTCGGCCTCGGCTTCATCGCGCGGTACGTGCCCAACTCCCGCAGCCGCCAGGTCAGTCGCCTCGATCCGGCGGGGCTGGTCCTGTCGACCGGCGGCCTGGGCCTCCTCGCGTACGGCCTGATCCGCGCGGGCCAGGACGCGTCCTTCGCGCAGCCCCGGGTCTGGGGCTGCACGGCCGCGGGCGTCGTGCTGATCGGGGCGTTCGTCGTCGCGGAGCTGCGGATCGCCCACCCGAGCTTCGACCCCCGGCTGCTGGCGCAGCGCCGGTTCGCCGCGGGGAACATCACCCTGATGATGGTCTTCATGGCCCTGACGGCCGGATCCTTCTACCTCGCCTTCTACCTCCAGGGCGCCCGCCAGTTCTCGGCGATGCAGGCCTCGCTCCTGGGGCTCCCCGGAGCGCTCGGCGTGGTCGTCGGCTCGCCGATCGCCGTCCGGCTGGCCCGCCGGACGTCCGTGCGGCTCGTCTCCTCGGTCTCGCTGGCCGTCGCGGCCCTGGCGATGGGGTCCTTGGCCGTGTTCGACGCGACCACGCCGATCGTCTGGTACTCGGCGGTCATGCTGGTCCAGGGCGCCTCGATCGGCATGGTCATCGCCCCGGTGACGGGCGCGGTACTGGGTTCCCTCCCGCTGGAGCGGTCCGGCGCGGGCAGCGCGGTCAACAGCACCCTGCGCCAGACGGGCAGCGTGCTGGGCATCGCGGCCGGCGGCACGATCACCTCGATCGTCTACCGGCACTCGATCGAAGGCTCCCTGACCGGCCTCCCGGACCCGGTGGCGCAGCAGGCCCGGGTTTCGGCCGAGCTCGCCCGGCACGCGGCTGCCGCCACGCACGACACGGGGCTCGCCGGAGCGGCCGATGCCGCGTTCTTCCACGCCATGCACGTCGGTGCGCTCTGGACCGCGGGCTTCGCGCTGATCGGCGCGGCGGTCCTGGTGGTCGGCTTCCGCCCTGACCGCCGTACGAAGTCCGGGATCCCGACGCCCGCAACGGACCCCGCTCCCACCCGGACCCCGCTCCCGGCGGCTGCGCCGCGGCAAGGACGCACGGAGTAGGCGCGATGACGGGGGCTACCGGCCGGTCCTGAGCAGGCCGCCGACCGCCGCGATGCCCGCGGCGATGGCGCGTTCGCCGACATCGCCGAAGCCCAGGACCAGCTGCACCGGCTGCGTCGCACGCGAGGAGCGGCACGTGCTCATTCCGTGGAGGCCGACGGAACGGGCCCGGGCGGCGGCGATGAGGTCCTGCTCGTCGGCCGGTCCGTCGAGGTGCGCGACCGCGTGGAAGCCCGCGGCGAGGCCGGTCACCCTGACCTCGGGGGCGTGTTCGGCGAGCGCCGCCACCAGGGTCGTACGCCGTGCCGCGTAGGTCGTCCGCATGCGGCGCAGGTGCCGGTCGAAGCGGCCGGACTCGATCAATCTCGCGAGGGCGAGCTGATCGAGCGTGGGCGATCCGCGGTCGTTCATCTGCTTGTGGTCGGTGACCGGCTCGGTGAGCGCGGGCGGGCAGAGCATCCAGCCGATGCGCAGCGCGGGCGCGAGGGACTTGCTGACGGTGCCTATGGAGATCACGCGGTCGGCGGCGAGTCCCTGCAGCGCGCCCACCGGCTCCCGGTCGTACCGGAATTCGGCGTCGTAGTCGTCCTCGATGACGACGGCGTCCCGGCTCCTGGCCCACTCCAGCAGGGCGAGCCGCCGCTCGGGGGCCAGAACGACGCCGGTGGGCCACTGGTGGGCGGGGGTCACGACGACGGCTCGGGCGTCGGTCGCCGCGAGCGCCCGCACATCGATGCCGCGCCCGTCGACGGGCACCGGGATCGCCGTCAGGCCCGCCGAGGCGGCGGCGGAGGTGACCGTGGCCGGAGAGCCCGGGTCCTCGTACGCCACCGTACGGACACCCGTCCCGGCCAGGGCGCGCAGGGCCAGACCGAGGCCCTGCGCATAGCCGGAACACATCACGATCCGTTCCGCATCCGCTGCGGCGGCCCGCACCCGCCGCAGATAGGCGGCGAGGACCTCGCGCAGGGCCGCACTGCCGCGCGGGTCTCCGTAGTCGAGGGCCGTCGTCGGCATCGTGCGTGCCGCCTCGCGCGTGGCCCACAGCCAGTCGGCGAGCGGGAAGCCGCTCAGGTCCGGGACGCCCCACCTGAAGTCGGCCACCAGTCGGGGCGCCGCGGCGGGCGGGGACGGGAGCGCCGGCGGTGCGCCCGCGCCCGCGGCGACCCGGGTGGCGGAGCCGACGCGCGTGACGAGGTACCCCTCGGCCTGGAGCTGGGCGTAGCACTCCTGCACCAGTCCCCGCGACAGCCCCAGCATCCGGGCCAGTTCACGGGAGGACGGCAGCCGTTCGCCGACCTGCAGCCGCCCGGTCCGGATCGCGTCCCGCAGCCGCAGTTCCAGCTGGGACCGCAGCGGCTCGCCGCTGTCCCGGTCGATGACCAGCAGCAGATCGGGGGACAGACCGGACCACTCCAGAGGCATGGAATTGGAGCTTACCGGTGGTCCGATCGGCCTTTAGCTTCGTCTCGTGACCAGGATGATCAACTCTCAAGCCGGGGAAGCCGGTTCGCGTCCGCCCCTGATGACGCGGCCCCTGCTGCTGCGTTTCGTCTCGATCACCGGTGCCTCGACCAGCTTCTACCTGCTGCTGTCGGTCGTCCCCCTCTATGCCGAGGCGTCCGGTGGCGGGGGCCGCGGCAACGCCGCAGGGCTCGTCACGGGTGCGCTGATGCTGGCAACCGTCCTGGGTGAACTGGCCGTTCCCCGATTCGTCGCCCGCTACGGTTACCGCCTCGCGCTGGTGGCGGGGCTGCTCCTCCTCGGTGCGCCGGCCCTGGTGCTGACCGCCTCCGGGGGCACGGTCTGGATCACGGCGGTCTGTGCCGTGCGCGGGCTGGGCTTCGCGTTCACGGTCGTCGCGGGTGGTGCTCTGACGGCGTCGCTGATCCCGCCCGAGCGCCGGGGTGAAGGGCTGGCACTGGTCGGCATCGTGTCCGGGGTCCCGTCGCTGGTGGCCCTGCCGCTGGGGGTGTGGCTGGCAGCGCGGGTGGGGTACGGACCGGTCTGCATCGCCGGCGCCGCGGCCGCGCTGGCCGCCATCGTCTCGGTGCCGGGGCTGCCGGACCGCGAACCGGCCTCGGGACGGTCCATCGGGGTGCTGGCCGGGTTCCGGACGGCCGCACTCCTGCGGCCCACCGTCGTCTTCTCGGCCACTGCGCTCGCTGCCGGAATCATCGTCACCTTCCTTCCCCTCGCCGTGCCGACGGCGTCCGCCGGTGTCGTCGCCGTGGCCCTGTTCGCCCAGTCCGCGGCAGCCACCGTGGCGCGCTGGGCCGCGGGCCGGTACGGCGACCGGCACGGTTCGGCCTCGCTCGTCCTGCCCGGCCTGGCCGTCGCCGCGGCCGGAACGCTGCTCATCTCGCTGACCCGCAGTCCGCTCGCCGTGGTCGTCGGCGTGGCCCTGTTCGGGGTCGGCTTCGGGGTCACCCAGAACGCCACGCTGACGCTGATGTACGCCCGTGTTCCCGCGTCCGGCTACGGCACCGTCAGCGCCCTGTGGAACTTCGCCTACGACGCGGGCATGGGGGTGGGGGCCGTCGGGTTCGGGGCGCTCGCGGGCCTGACCGGCTACCCGTGGGCGTTCGCCCTCACCGCAGTACTGATGCTGACAGCCCTGGCACCGGCGCGGATGACGGGCACGGGGCGGGGCGCCCGAGGCGGCCGTGCTCGGCTCGGTTACTCTCGGCGGCCCTGACGTTATGACGCCAACTCTGCGATCCAGGGGTCGGATGACGACCGGATCGCCACTCGGGAGACGCCACAGCATGCACACGCCACCATCGTCACCCCGCGGAGCGGGGCGGGCCGACGGATCAGCCGTCCGGATCGGCGCGCTCGTTCCGCTGACTCGGCCCGGCTGGGTCGAGGCGGGCCACCACCTGCTCGCCGGGATGGAGTTGGCCGTTCGCGAGGTCAACGACAGCGGCGGGATCGCCGGAAGACCACTTGAGCTGGTGGTCCGGGACACCGCGGCCGATCCGCAGCAGGCCGCGGCGGCCGTGGACGAATTGGCCAGCCTGGGCGTGGCCGCGCTGGCCGGCGAGTACCACAGCGTCGTCGCGCGCGCCGCAGCCGCCAGGGCCGACGCCCTCGGCCTGCCGTTCCTCTGCTCGTCAGCGGTTCTCGACGCCCTCACCGACCAGCCGACGGACCGGGTCGCGCGCCTCTCCCCGCCGCAGTCCCGCGGCTGGCGGGTCTACGCGGACTTCCTGCTCGGCGCCGGTCACAGCCGTATCGCCGTGGCGACCCAGCCGAGCGTCTACTGGGCGTCCGGGACGCGCATCCTGCGTGACCACCTCGCTCCGCGCGGCGGCACCGTCATCGAGCTCGACGTGAGCGCGCTCACCCCCGCGGCCCTGTGCGAGGAACTCGTCGACAGCCGGGCGACAGCCCTCCTCCTCCTGGTCGGCCATCCGGATCCGGCAGTGCCGATCGTCACGTCCGTCCGTCGCGACCGGCGCCTCGCGGAGATCACGATCGGTGCTCCGGCAGGACAACCGGAGTTCGCCGAATGGGCCGCGTCGCTGGGCGACCACAGCGCCGCGATCCCGTTCCTGCGCTACCTGCCCGAGCACCTGACCCCACTCGGTACACGAGTCGAAAAGGCCCTCCGCGAGCGACTGGCCCAGGCGCCCTCCTTCGTCGCCTTCGAGGGCTACGACACGGTCGCCGTCCTCGCCGATGTGCTGCGTTCCCACGGCGTGGACCGGGCGCGCACCGCCGAGGGCTGGCCGCGCGTCGCAGTCGAGGGCACACGCGGTCGGATCCGGTTCTCCCGCATGCCGGGCATCAGCGTGTGGCAGTGGGCTCGGACGCCGGTGCAAGTCGTCGACCGGGATCCGGCGAAGCCCGATCGCTTTCGGATCCTCCACACCGATTATCTGCCGCAGTCCGATGTCTGAATGTGCAGCAAATTCGTCATTGTCGGCAGTCCGCGAAAAGGCAACGATGGGGGCGTAACGAACCACAGAACACGAGGAGACATCATGCACGGCAAGGCGAGAAAAACATCCGTGGTTGTGGCTGTCATGACTTCGGCCGCCTTGCTGGCGTCCTGCTCGTCCGGCGCGGGGGCGCAGGACGGCAAGGAGACCGCCGCGGCGGCGAGCCCGGTGAATCAGGCCCGGTCCGAGTTCCTTTCCTTCCCCGCGCCCACCCGTACGTGGAAGGAACTCCCGGATTCCGGCGGTGTGAAGTACGCGAACGTGCGGGGAGATCTCGCCGGGAGCGGAAATTACGAGGCGTTCGTGTCCTTCCCCGCGGGGAAGGACAACCCGGAGCATTTCCACAAGCAGGACCTTCCCACGGTCGTGCTCAAGGGCACCTTTTACGCGGAGATCGACGGAAAGCGCGTCCAATACCCCGCCGGCTCCTACTACAGCCTTCCCGCCGGCAAGCCGCACCTGAGCGGTTGCGAGAAGGGAGAGGACTGCCTGCTCTTCCAGTACCAGCAGGACCACTTCGACCTGGTGCCGACCAAGGCCGGGAAGTAGCTCCCGGCCCCGCGCCCGTCAGGAGGGCTTGGTCGCCGAGAACGCGGTGACGGTCGCCTTGTTGTCGCATTCGGCGAAGACGCCGTCGTCCATGGCGATCTGGTGCGAGCCGGCGCCGGGCACGCCGATGACGAGCGTGGGGAAGCTGGCCGGCGTCGCACCGGATGCGCAGTAGCCGTCGGCCTCGCCCTGGACGTTGACGAAGGTGAGCTTCGTCCAGGCGCGGGCGCCGGGGGCCAGGGTCACCGTGGAGGCCGAGCCGCTGTGGGTGACGGCGAGCGGGAGGTTCTTTCCGGGCGAGCCGTTGCCCGCGCCGGCGACCGTCGGGAATCCGTGGAGGGTGCAGGGCTTCGTCGAGGTGTTGGCGACGGACACGATGGCCGCTCCTGTGCCCGTACCCGGGGGGCGGACCTCGGCCTGGTGCGCGTCGGACATCTTGATCTGGTCGATCGTGCAGGCCTTCGTCCCGCCGCCCGTGCCGCCGCCCGTGCCGCCGCCGGAGGGGGAACCGGGGCCGGTGGGCGTCGGCTTCGCCGGCTCCGAGCCCACGGGAGGCGTCGAGGGCTTGCCCACCGCGCCGTCGTCGCCGGCCGGTGTGCAACCCGCCATCAGGGCGGTGACCGCCACCGCCGTCACCAGCGCCGCCGCGGTCCGGCGGACACCCGTCGTGTACTGCATGATCGCTCCCGAGGCTTACGACCGGTCCCGAACCGGCACTCGTCGCCGACCACACCATCGCGCCCCACTCGAGTTCCCCGCGGCGCCAGGCTGTTGCGGTTCCGTGACGCGACCAGGACGTACCGAACCGCGCACACCCGCCGCGGCTGCTCAGGCTGGAGCTGACCTGCCGCTCGCCGCCCTGCTGGTCGCGGTCACCGCACGCGCGCGGGTGCACCACGTGGTCAGCGTCCTGTGCGTCCTCGGGGCCGCCGCGCAGCACCGGCCCCGGCCGCGACGCCGACTACCACTGGGGTCCGCAATTGGGGAGGAAGGGCTTCTTCTCGCACACCGGAGGGGCGGGATACTTCGGCGTCGCGATCGTGTGGGGGATGTAGTAGGGCAAGCTGCCCTTCGATTTGGGCACGGACGTGCGCGGAGAGCTGTCGGAACCGCCGTCGGCGACCACGGTCGCCGAGGAGGAGGGGGCGGCGACGGCCGCGGAGGCAGCGGTCGCGAGTACGGGACCGGAGGCCAGGGCGGTCAGGAGCAGCCCTGCCGTCGTCCCGACCTTCCAGCCCCGTCGGTGGTGCGCATCTGCCGGGTTGCCGAGTTTGCCAGCCATGGGAACGTTCCTTCGCAGTGCGGGCAGGGCGGCGTTCGGCCCTGCAGTCGTGGAGGCGAGGGCAGTGGAACCGGCCTCGCGCTGTGCGCCGCGATCGAAGCGGACACCTCTTCAGTAGGCCCGGGTGGACCGCACCCGGTCACGTCGCGGAAAGACGTGTCTTGACGACGACGGACATCCGGGCTGACGGCGCCGGAAGCGCGTCGACGGTATGCCCCACCGCATGCGGTCCGCCCTGTCAAACCACGAGATGACGTGACTGGATCCGCTGAGCGCTCCGCCGTTCTCTGAAAGCCACCCCCGGATGTGACCGGGGGAAGGAAGGAAAGGAGAACGGTCGTGTCCGACTATGACGAGCACCCCACGACCGACGCGAGGCGGCGTTGGATCGCGGCAGCGATCACGGCCCTGGCGTTGGCCTCCGGAGCGGTGACGGCACTGCTCGCACCGGCGCAGGCGCACGCGCAGGGGCTGGCGCAGGCCCCCGCAACGGCCCACAGCGACCATCCGACCACGCTCGGCCTCATCAGGCCCGTCCCCGGAGCGCTCAGCCGCAACAACGAAACCGTCCTCACCCGCCACTGAGGTACCCGGGCCCGTGGGCGCCGACCGGCTCCGCGCCGCGACCGTGTACCGGATGCGGGGGCTGTTGCGTGCGGCCCTCGACGGGGGCGAGCACGCCCCACCGCCGTCCGATCCACCACCGCGCGTGGGCGGTGCTGGTGCGGACCGGGGGCCCCGACCATCCGGAGCCGGCCACCGCGCTGGCTGGAGGCCGAGGCGCTGTTCCGCAAGGCGCCGGCAGCCACGATGCGGCGCTGAGCGACTGACCCTCCCGGCCTCGGGTAGGAGACATACGTACGGGGAGGTGCGGACATGAGTGCCGGCGAGAAGATGAAGGCCAAGGCGGAGCAAGTGATCGGGAAGGCCGTGAGGAAGGCGGCGCACGCCCTGGGAAAGGAGACCACTGCGGCCAAGGGCGCCGCGCTGGAGGCCCGCGGCAAGGGCCGGAGCGCGAAGGAGAAGGGCAAGGACGGATTCGGGCTCTGACCCCTTGGAATTACGGCTGCCCCTTGCGAGCGATAGGGTATTACTCGCGAGGAGGAGGCTGTCATGGGTGAAGCTACGACAAGCCCCCGCGAACGATATCGCCGGCAGGTGCGCGCGGAGATCAAGCAAAGGGCGTGGGAGCAGATCGCCGTTGCAGGGGCGTCAGCGGTGTCCCTCAATGCGATCGCCAAGCACATGGGTCTGAGCGGAGCCGCGCTTTACCGGTATTTCACGAGCCGCGACGAATTGGTCACCGAACTCGTCGGGGACGCCTATCACAGCCTGGTCGGCACGTTCCGGGCGGTCGCGGCGCAGGGCGACGGCGACCTCTCCGCCTTCGCCCGCGCACTGCGCGAGTGGGCCCTCGACGATCCGCAGCGGTACTTCCTCGTCTACGGCACGCCCGTTCCCGGCTACCGCCGCCCCGCCGATGTCGCTGTGATCGCGTCGGAGATCATGGGGCTCCTCCTCGAAGCGTGCGCCGCGCTGCCCCTGAACGCCCCCGCGACGCCGTTCGAGGCGCACGTGGAGAACCCCGAGGCCCTCCACCTGGCCGTCTCGTTCTGGTCCCGGCTCCATGGCGTCCTTTCCATGGAGCTCGGCGGCCACTTCACCGGTATGGGATTCGACCCTGCCGTGCTCTACCAGTCCGAGCTTGACCTGCTGTCGGCCCACTGACCGCCGGCACGCATAGGAAACGAGGCGCGTCATGGGCATCATCGGATGGATTCTGATGGGACTGCTCGCCGGAATCATCGCGAAGCTCCTGATGCCGGGCAAGGACCCCGGCGGATGCATCGTCACCCCACTCATCGGAATTGCCGGCGGCCTTCTGGGCGGATGGCTCGGCAAGGTCATTTTCGGAGTCGATTCCATCGACGGCTTCTTCGAGATCTCCACCTGGGTCGCCGCCATCGTCGGCTCCCTCATCCTCCTCGGCCTCTACCGTCTCGTCGCCCGGGCCAGGGACTGAAACGTCAGTCCCGGGGCAGCAGCGGCCCGAGTGGCCCGAGGTCGAGGTTGAGGTCTTCCAGTGAGTAGCCGTGCTGGGCGCACAGGTCGGCGAGGCTGTCGTGGAGCGCGAGCAGGGTCGCTCCGAGCTCCTCTTCCTGTGCGTCGGTGAGGTCGCCCGAGTCCACGCGGCGCAGGGCTTGGCGTTCGATGAGCTGGCGCAGGAGCTCGACGACGGTGAGAACCAGCTTGAGGAGGTCTTCTCCGACGGTCTCGGGGTCGGTGTGGAGGTGGTGGGCGGGGCGGGGCGGTCGGTCGTGGGCGGACGGGGGCGCCTGGATGAGGCGGAAGGCGTTCGACAGGCTGTCGCCCACGTCGTGCAGGCTCCCGGAGCGCGGGGGCGGGGGCGAGGAGTGCTCAGGGTTCACTGCGGCTCCCGTCCTGCGCCCGGCCGGGGGTCTCGGAGCTGACGGAGACGATGAGGGCGCGCAACGAGATGCGGACGAGGTCGATGTCGGCGATGGACAGCACGATGTCACCGGTGATGACCACACCGCCGCTGAGGAGCCGGTCGAGGAGGTCGACGAGGGCCACCTGACGGTCGGGAAGGGGTGCTCCGCGTTCCGTGAGGGTCATGGTGGCGGCTCGTGGGCGTCGGCAGGGCCAGGCGGGTCGGCCGGTGGCGTGGCGAAGGAGTACGGGGCCCAGGGGCCCGTCACCTCGATGCGCAGGTCGGGGAAGCCGCGGGCGGCGTCGGCGATCGCGGCCCGGAACTCGCCCGCTTGCTCGTCGGGGACCAGGTAGGCGTCATTGAGCACGTTCTCCTGCGGGCCGGTGAGGGCACCGCGCTGGGGTGCGTGGCGCACGCGGAGGGTGGCGTGACGGGCCGCGACCGCTTCGATGATCTCGGCGGCCTGCCGCGCTTGGTGGTGGACGGCTTCGCGGGCGTCGTGCTGGGCCCTGCGGGCCTGGAGGTAGGCCTTGCCCGGGCTGGTGGGGGCCGGGGGCGCGGCGGGAGCGTCCGGGGGCCGGGAGCCGGCCGTCGCCGGGTCGAGATAGATCTTGACGCCGTATTCGGTGTGGTCGCGGAGCTGGTCCAGGCGCCGGCTGAAGGTGGCGTGCTGGTCGCCGAGGGCTTGCCGGGCCCGGTGGTCGTCCTGGTAGACGGTGGCCATGCGCAGGGGCAGCACGGAGGCGTGGGCGGCTACGGCCTGGACGACGTCGTGGTGCGTGCGGGCGACGTACTCGAGCCACCGGAGGTCTTCGAAGTGGTCCTTGAGGGCGGTCTCGTTGAACTCGCGCTCGAGAACGTCGCCGACGACGAAGGCGAGCGGGAAGGACACGCCGGCGGGCGCCGCGCCGCCCGGGGTCAGGAGGCGGACGGGTGCCTCGCCGATGCCCCGCAGGCCGGCGAGGGCCTCGCCCAGGGCGTCGGTGGGCCGGGTGACGGCGTAGACGTAGGTGAGGCGGTCGGGGCTGTTCACGGCCCGCTCCCCCGTCGCCGGTCACCCGGCCGGCCGCCGGGCTCTTCGCGCGGGGCGGCCTCCTCGTCGGGCTCCGCTCGTCCGAGCCTGCCGCGGAGGTCTTCGAGTTCGGCGCGCAGGCGGCGGTTCTCCTGTTCCAGCGGGCTGCCGGTGTGCCGGGTGGACAGGGAGGGGTCGTGCTCCCACCAGTCGATGCCCATCTCCTTGGCCTTGTCCACGGAGGCGACCAGGATGCGGAGTTTGATGGTCAAAAGTTCGATGTCGAGGAGGTTGATGCGGATGTCGCCGGCGATGACGATGCCCTTGTCCAGGACCCGCTCGAGGATGTCGGCGAGGCTGGACGAGGAAGTCTGCCCGTACGGCATGGGCGCGCGGGAGGCGAAGGCTCCGGGTCGGCCGGGCAGGGATTCGGTCACGGTGGCGCTCCTGCCGTGTGCTCAGGGGAGCCGGCGGCGGAACTCGGCGATCTCCGCCAGCCGGTCGATCAGCTCGTCCTCCTCCTGCTCGAAGGTCTCCTCGTCGATCTCCCCGCGCAGGAGTTGCTGCTCCAGTTCGGCCAGGCGGCGCCAGACCAGGGCGGGGTCGTAGTACTCCTCCTCGGCCTTGTCCACGACGCGTTGGGCGACCCAGGTGACGGCGCGGACCGGTGCGAGGGGCAGCGTCAGCAGTTGGGTCAGCAGTCCCATGGTCCGCCTCCTCTCCGGTCGGTCGGGGTGGCCGGTGTGGTTACCGGACGAAGCTGTAGGGCGGCAGGGGGCCGGAGAACCGCAGGTCGATGCCGCTGCCGATCTCGCCCGCCAGGTTGGCCTGGGCGGTGCGCAGGCCGTCCTCGTGCTCGTTGGGCACGAGGAGGGAGAGGTTGAGGAAGTCGGCCCCCGCCGGGGGGTGGTTGAGGTGCTCGCGGGAGAAGGGCACGAGCGCCTCGGTCAGGCCGGCCGCCAGGGTCTCCTGCCGTGCCTGCACCTCGCGGGCGACCATTTCGCCCAGGGCGAGGGGCAGGCCCGGATCCCGGTCTCCGCCGCGGATCCGGTCGTTGAGGTCCCTGGCCTCGGGCACGTCCTCGAGGATCTGCTGCAACAGCGGCGCCTCATCGGCCTGCGAGGCCCGCACGTGGTACTCGGCGCAGCCCTCCAGCCGCTCGAGCGTGGCGAGGTAGCCGGCCGCGTCGGACTCGAGGGCCTGGCGGACGGCGAGGTCGTCGGGGGCCGTGTAGCCGAACTGCAGGGGCAGGATCACCCCGTCGGCCATGAGGAGCTCCTGGACCTCCTGGTGGGCGTTGAGGTCCCGGCGCTTGGGCCGGATCTCCTCGGAGACCTCGCTCACCACCGCGCACAGCGCCCCTGCGGTGACCGTCCGCAGCGGGGCGGGGTCGGAGCCGACGCCGCTGACGCCCTCCAGGCGCAGGGGGTGGTCCTTCGCGGTGATCGAGTACACGTAGAGCGGCATCGGTTACTCCTTCTCCCGCCGTGCGGGGCGCCGGGCGGGGCGCCGCCTGGGCGCCCCCTCCTCCTGCTCTTCTTCTTCCTCTTCCCTTTCCCTGCCCTTGGAGGATTTGCCGGTCAGGGAGTCGGTGACGGCCTCCACGGCTCCGCTCAGTGCCCCCTTGCTCTTTCCGCGGGCCCCGCCTTCGAGCATGTTGCTCATGACGTCGGGCAGCTGTGCGGGGGCCTTGCGGCCCGCTTCGAGGTCGAGGCGGTTGCAGGCCTCGGCGAAGCGGAGGTAGGTGTCGACGCTGGCGACCACGATCCTGGCGTCGATCTTGATGAGTTCGATGCCCACCAGGGAGACGCGGACGAAGACGTCGATGACCAGACCGCGGTCGAGGATGAGCTCCAGGACGTCGTAGAGGCTGCTCGTGCCACCTCCTTGCCCTCGGGCGATGGGGCTGCCGCCCTGCGGCACCATGGTCATGGCGCCTCCTTCCGCCGGCGGGCCTGCTCTCAGGTCGGCCGGTCGATCATGCCGCGGGTGTAGCGGCGGGTGCGTTCGTAGGAGATCAGCTCGCCTTCCTCGTCCAGCGCGACCCGGTAGCTGGCCATCACGCTGGTCGTGTCCGGGATGCGTTCCAGTTCCACCACCTCCACCTGCGCCTCCCAGCCGTCCTCGGTGGGCTTGAGCGAGGAGACGGAATCGGGGTGCCGGCCCAGGAGTTCGGCCAGCTGTCCGGCGGCGGCACGCATCGCCGCCGCGGCGCCGGACGCCCCTGGGCGCCGCCCGGACGCAGCAGGTCTCGCCGGTCGTCTGTCGTGCTGTCCGCCCTCGCCGGTGGTGCGCGAAGAGGTTCGCCGGGGGCGCCCAGGTTCCGCTGCGGCCATATACCACTCCCTTGGGGAGACGGCCTCACAGAAACTAGAATGTCACCAAATATGCACATAAGTCTTGCGTCGCGGGTAGAGGCTTTCGTGAAGCCTCCCCGCTGGACCTGCGGGCGGCATCGAAAGTCCGTACGTGCCCTGGTAGGGGATGATCATGGAGGACACGACCAAGATCGCGCTCGCAGCCGCTGTGGCTGGGGGCTACATACTGGGCCGGGCCAAGAAGGGCCGTCTGGCGTTCACCATGGCGACCTATCTCGCCGGCCGCCGTTTCGGGCTGGAACCCGGACAACTGCTCAAGGAAGGCGCTTCCCGGCTCAAGGAACTGCCGCAGTTCGCCGACCTCGGCGAGCAGCTGCGCGGGGAAGCGCTCGACGCCGGCCGGCAGGCGCTGACCGCCGCGGCCAACCGCAAGCTCGCCGACCTCGCCGGGTCACTCCACGAGCGCACCCTCGAACTCAACCGCGGCGGCACGGGCCGCAGTCAGGACCAGGAGGACGAGGAAGAGGAAGAGGAAGCCGAGGACTACGGCGAAGAGGACGAGGACGAAGAGGGCTACGCCGAGCCCGAGGGCGAGGCGGACGAAGAGGAAGAGGAAGAAGAGGAAGAGGAAGAGGGCGAGGAGGAACCGGAGGAAGAGGCCGAGGAGGAAGAGGAGGAGGAACCCGAGGAAGAGGAAGAAGAGCCGGAGGAAGAGCCTCCCGCGCCGCCGCGCCGAACCCGCACAACGGCCCGCACGCGACCCCGTAAGAGCACCACCTCCTCCGCCCGCACGGTGGGGCGGCGTCCGGCCGCGGCCAAGAAGACAGCAGCCGCCAGGAAGACAGCGCCCGCCAAGAGGGCCGCACCGGCCAAGAAGGCTGCGCAGGCCAAGAAGACCGCACCGGCCAAGAGGGCCGCGCCTGCCAAGAAGTCAGCCCCCGCGAAGAAGGCAACGGCGACGGCGACGGCAAAGAGGGCAGCACCGGCCGAGAAGGCCGCGCCCGCGAGGAAGACGGCGGCGCGGAAGGCCGCCGGCGGGAAGCCCGCGGCCAAAGCCGCGCCCGCCCGCAAGAGCGCCACCTCCAGGACGGCACCCGCCAGGAAGACAGCGGCGAAGAAGACGAGCACCGCGCCGCGCAAGAGGGCGTCGAGCCAGGGCCCGGCGCGCGGGAGCGCCGCCAAGAAGACCGCCGCCAGGAAGACCACCGGCCGCAGCCCGGCGCGCAAGACGGCCGCCAAGAAGACCGCGGCCCGCAAGCCGTCCACGCGGAGGTAGGCCATGGCAACCTCACAACGCTCCCGTTCCCAGGAGTCCGCCTCCGGGATGGACCAGCTGCTGAAGGAACTGACCGGATACCTCGCCGCCCAGGCCGACAACCTGGCCGACAAGGCCACCGACAAGATCTCCGACCTCACCGACCAGCTCTACGACGTCGCCGACAACGGCGGCAGCCTCTCCGACATCGGCGGCATCGGCGGCCGCCTCGTACAGGGCGACTCCCCCCTGAAGGCGATCGCCGGCCAGACCCTCGGAAACCTCAAGGACAAGGTGTCCGACACCGTCTCCCAGGCGTTCGGAAAGGGCCGCGGCCGCAAGAGCGGTGGCGGCAAGGTCGTCAACATCGTCGAGGCGATCGACGTCGGCCTGCCGCTGCGCACGGTCTACGACCACTGGACGCAGTACGAGGACTTCAGCGGGTTCGCCAAGGGCGTCCGCGACGTCTCCCAGGACGACGACACCACCAGCGACTGGAAGGTCAAGGTCGGGCCTTCCACCCGCAGCTGGAAGGCGACCGTCCAGGAACAGGTACCGGACGAGCGCATCGTCTGGAACTCTCAAGGTTCCAAGGGCACCACCCGCGGCTGCGTCAGCTTCCACGAGCTCGCCCCGTCACTGACCCGTATCGTCATCGTGGTCGAGTACCACCCCTCCGGACTGTTCGAGAAGACCGGCAACCTGTGGCGGGCCCAGGGCCGCCGCCTGCGCCTGGACCTCAAGAACTTCCTGCGCTACGCCATGCTCGCCACGGAAGAGCCCGAAGGCTGGCGCGGCGAGATCCGGGACGGCGAAGTCGTCCGGACCCATGAAGAAGCCCTCGAGGAAGAGCAAGCGGAGGGCGAAGAAGACGGCGAAGGCGAATACGCCGACGAGGACGAGGACGAGTACGCGGACGAGGACGAGGACCAGGGGGAGGCAGAGGAAGGGGACGAGGAATACGCGGACGAAGACGAGGAAGAGCCGGAGGAGGAACAAGAGGAAGGCGAGGAGGAAGAGGAGGACGAGGACGAGTACGAGACCTCCCCGCCTCGCCGGCGCCGACGCGGCGGCTCGTGACGCCCGCGGGCAACGGCAGCCGTACATGAGGGCCGGCAGGAGCGTCTCCCACCGGCCCTCACCCCCTGCTCACCTCGCTCGGCATCAGTGCTTGAGCGTGTCCTTCGCCTTCTGAACGGTCTGCTTGGCATCGCCCAGCGCCTGCTCGCCCCGCCCCTTGGCCTCCAGGCTCTCGTTCCCCACTGCCTTGCCCGTCGTCTCCTTCATCTTGCCCTTGGTCGTCTTCGCCACGTTCTTGACCTTCTTGCCTGCGCCCATTCTTCTCACCTCCACGCCGCTCGGGGCATGGGCGTAGTTGTATCAACCTGGCATCTACCCCGAAAGACGCATAACACGCCATCCAAGCCGACAGGAGGCATTCGCGATGCATGCCCTGAGGCGACGCATCCGCAAGAGGAGCAGGCGTCGTGCCCTCGCTCGCTGGGCCCCCCGGTCCGTCGCCCGCCGGATGCTCGTGCGGCTGGCGTTGTGGGGGGCGCGACTGACGATGTGGGGCATGCGCCGGGCGCTCCGGCGTCTGCTGCGCGCCGCGTTCCTTGCCCAGCCGTGCCCCGGCTCTTGAACCCGCACGGGCGACGCGCCCGGGCGGGGGCCCGCCGCCTGCGCAGCGGGCCGGCCCGAGCGGGTTCAGCGACCCAGGGCGTTCTTGAGCTGCTGCTTCGTCATCGTCGAGCGGCCCTCGATGTTGCGCTTCTTCGCCTCCTGGTACAGCTCGTCCTTGGTGCGCTCCGAGGAACCGCCTCCGCCCCCGGACTTCTCACCGCCCCGCTGCGAGGCCGACTTGCCCTGGGTGGAGCTGCGGCTGGCCGTCTTGCTCTCCCCCGCCCGGGCGCGTTCCTTGTTCACCGTGCGGGAGGCCATCTCCTTCGCCCGGCCCTCGGACATGCCGCGCTTCTCGCCGGACTCCTTGATGTGCTCGTACTGCCGCTCACGCTTCGCACTGGAACCTCTGGGCATGGCGCACCACGCTTCCCTTCCTGACGTTGACGCTGTCGTGTCACCGACATGCTGTGCGCGCCCGGAGGTCCACGCACCTTTACGCGGCCAGACGAGCGGCTCCTGTCAGCCCTGCGTGTTCAGCCCTGCGTGTACTGGATCGCTTCGTGTACCGCCACGTGCGGGGAGGGTTGCGCCATGAGTACGCACAGGGTGAACAGGGAGTCCTCCAGGGCCCGGCGCGCGCCCTCGTCGGCGGGGGCCGCGGCCAGGCGCATCCGGGCGTCGAAGAACCGGCTGAGCGCCTGCTCGGCGTCCTCGAGGTTCGGCATCAGGTGCGGTTCCGGCGTCAAAGGGGCGCCGCCGTGGGACCGGGCCGCCTGGATGGCCTGACTCAGGGCCCGTTCGGCGCGGGCGGGCAGCGGTGTGCCGTGCGCTCCGGCGGCCATCGCGGCCGCCATCCCGGCGACGGGCAGGTGGGCCTGGGCGGCCGCGGCAGACAGGATCTGCTCGGCCACGCGGGCCGGGGCGGGGGTCCTCGCCATCAGCGTGCCCACCGCCCAGGACACGGCCTGCCCGGGCAGCGACGGGGCGAGAGGAAGGGGAGACGTCATGGCGGGTTCCGGTGAGCTGAGCTGAGCTGAGCTGGAGAGCCGTTCCCCGAAACGGCCGGCGGTGTTGTCTGCCGCCTCTTACCAGAATCGTCGGCACCGGCCCGGTATCCGTCAAGAACTACGCGATAGCAGCAGGCGCATACGAAGCGTGTCCGCCCGCCTCTCGCGGTGGTGAACCGCGCCGGCCGGGCGGCTGCGGGACCGGGCGGGTGATCTCGGCTCCGGGCGACGGCCGCGTGGCGCAGCCCTCAGCCTGCGCACCCGCAAGACTGCACGGGTTCATTCCCCGTCTCTTCGCGGTTGGAGTCTTCGGTGCTCGAACGCAAGCAGGTCAAGGGCCGTACCCAGGTCACCTTCATCCTCCCCGAGAACAGCCCCGACGGGCCGGTCAGCGTGGTCGGGGACTTCAACCACTGGAACCCCGCCGTCCATCCCCTGGAGCCCCGCGGCGACGGCACGCGCGCCGTCAGCGTCTCGCTGCCCGCGCACAGCGCCCATTCCTTCCGCTACCTCGCCGCCGGCGACTACTGGTTTGACGACGAGCACGCCGACAGCCACGACGGCACCAACAACCGCATCCACACCTGATCGTCCTCGCGGTCCACTGACGGGCAGGCCGGCCCTCGCCGGACCTGCCCGTCGGCCGTGCCGCCGACGGACGCGACGCCGCCCACGCCGGTTGGATGCACGGGGCACTGATCAGCCGATCAGGCCCTTCTGATACCAATTCAAGCCATGAAGAAGATCACCCGCCGGCAGGCTTTGGGCATAACCTCCGGCGCATCCATCGCACTTGGGCTGACCGCCTGCAAGTCCAACTCGGCCACCGGCCCGGCCGCCGGTGCTTCGGCCTCGCCCCTTTCCATACCCACCGGCGGCATCGACGAGGTCTTCGAGGGCCGCCGCATCCAGATCACCCTCGGCACCGGAGGCCACCACGGCGTCGGGATGCCCACCATCAAGATCGACGGCAACGAACTGCACCTCATGCCGAATGCCGACGGCACCTGGGTCACCGTCGTCAACCACTACGAGACGTTCAAGGACCCCATCTCGGCCGCCCGCGCCGCCGTCCGCGACCTCCAGGGCGCCGCCCTCGTCCCGTTCGTAGCCAAGGAAGTCAAGCTGTGACCGTCCGCAAGAACCAGGCCACGCTCACCGCCGACGAGAAGCGGGCCTTCACCAACGCGCTGCTCGAACTCAAGCGGACCGGCGTCTACGACCGCTACGTCAACGCCCACAACTACTTCCTCCTGAGCGATTCCGACTCCGGCGACCGGATGGGCCACCGCTCCCCCTCCTTCCTCCCCTGGCACCGCCGTTTCCTGCTGGACTTCGAGGCGGCGCTGCAGAGGGTCGACCCGAAGGTCTCGATCCCGTACTGGGACTGGACCGTCGACCGGACCCCCGGCTCCTCCCTCTGGGCCGCGGACTTCATGGGCGGCACCAGCCGGGCCCGGGACGGGCAGGTCCTCGACGGGCCGTTCGCCTACGCGGCGGGCAAGTGGGCCATCACCGTGGGCGTGGACCAGCGCCAGTACCTGCGGCGCACCCTCGGCACGGGCGTGGCCGAGCTGCCGACGAAGGCCGAGGTGAACGCCGTCCTCTCCATGCCCGAGTACGACGCGGCCCCCTGGAACAGCACCTCCGGCGGTTTCCGCAACCACCTGGAGGGCTGGCGCGGCACCGGCCTCCACAACCGCGTCCACGTGTGGATCGGCGGCCACATGGCCACCGCGGCGTCTCCGAACGACCCGGTGTTCTGGATGCACCACGCGTTCATCGACATGCTCTGGGCCGAATGGCAGGTCCGTAACCCGAAGTCCACGTACCTGCCCGCCACCCGGACGGCGAACGTGGTCGACCTGCACGCCACCTTGTCGCCGTGGAACAACGTGACCCCGGCCGACCTGCTCGACCACCGGAAGTTCTACACCTTCGACACCGAAGGCGCCGGCCGCTAACGGTCGGCCGGGCCCCTGGGGGTGCGGTCCGCGCGGCCGGTGGTCCACCAGATCGCCGCCGCCCCGGCCGCAACCCACCTGGCTTCGCAGTCCGTTGGCACTGCCGAGACAGCCCGTTCACAATCCCGCGAGATGATCATTGGCGGACGCAGGCCAGCCCCTCGGGAGCCGCGTCCGACGGGGGCGACCCGCCCGGACCTCCGCACCGGCCCGGGCCCGCCCATCACGACTTCATCCAGGGACCTACCGACCGATGCAACGCAGTGCGCCATTTCTGATCATTGGCCACCACCGATCCGGCACGAACTTCCTCGGAGAGCTGATCCAGCGGAACCCGGCCGTCGCCTGTGCCAACGAGCCGTTCTCGATGCACACCGAGTTCTTCCGCGACAACGACCTCAGACCCTGGTCCGCGGCCGACTACGACCAGGCCGTCCTGCACCCGGAGTTGTACGCGCACCCGAAGATCGTGCTGTTCCTCCAGGAACTGCGCAAATGGCTCGTCTCCTCCCCCGAGGGCTGTCGGCGCGGCTTCAAGGAGACCCTGCTCTACGAGAAGCTCCCCTGGCTCGGCGCGTACCTGCCCGGGCTGCGGGTCATCCACCTGGTGCGCGACCCGCGAGCCGTCGCCGCCTCCGTGCTCAACGTGCCGGAGGCGGACGAACTGTGGAAGTACAGCGTGACCGTCACGCGCTACCTGGAGGAGCAGCTCGGCCATTCGCCCGGCGCCGGGCTCGACCCCTTCGAGCTCTGCCTGCGCAGCATCGGCATCCGCTGGGAGCTCGCGCGGCAGTCGCTGGCCGCCTTCGAGCACATCACCGTACGCCTGGAGGATCTGGTGGGGCACCCCGAGGACGCACTCGGCCGGCTGATGAACTTCCTGGACCTCGAACCCACCTCCGATCAGCTGGAGTTCATAGCCGACTCGCAGCGGTCCAGCCGGGGCGGGCGGTACTCCAGCTACCGGTCCCGCGACGCGGTGCTCAACTCATGGCGCAGCCGGCTCACCGACGCGCAGCAGGACCGTCTGACCGCGGGCCTGCGGCCCTTCTTCGAGGAGTACGGGTATGCCTGCTGAACTCCGGCGCGCCCTGCGCGCGACGGCCGTCGCGGTGACCGTCCCCGCGCCCGGAGGGGCGGACCGGCCCCCGCTGTTCGTCATGCGCACCCTGATGACCAATCACCACTATGCGGACCTGCTCAACGAGCTGGAGGTCCCCGACGAGGGCGACGGCATGTCGCTCTACATCAACGCGAAGAACCCGGCCCTCCCGCTGCGGTACGACCCTGCGGCGGGGCGCTATCAGGTGCGGCCGGGCCTGGAGGACCACCCCGTCGTCGGCGTGCCGTGGCTGGGTGCCCGCCTCGCCGCCGGGGCCCTGGGCGGGCGGCTCCTCTCCGAGGACGAGTGGGAGCACTGCGCCACCGCCGGGTCCGCCGGCCGTACGTACCCGTGGGGTGAGGCCGAGCCGACCGGCGCCGCCGCCAACTTCGGTGAGCACGTCGGCAGCACCACGCCCGTCGGCTCCTACCCCGCCAATGACCTCGGCTTCACCGACATGGCGGGCAACGCGGAGGAGTGGAGCTCCGACTGGTTCACCCCGGACCGCCGGGACCGGGATGCGCCGGCGGCCGCCGAGACCTACGAGAAGGTCGTCAAGGGTGGGGCGTGGAACAAGTCCGCCGCCCTGCTCGCCTGCGCCGCCCGGCGCGGCAGGTGGTACATCGCCGGTTCGGCGTCCATCGGTTTCCGAGTGGCTTGGGAGGGCTGAGCGGATGCTTTCGGTGATCTTCGACCTGGACGACACGCTGTGCGACTACGGGGCGGCCCGACTGCGCGCGAAGCGGAAGATCGATCTCCTGCTGAGGGAGCACGGCGTGCCGGCCGGCCCGGCCTACTGGGCACGGTTCGACGAACTGGACCCCGTGCTGTTCGCCCGGTTCACCTCCGGTGAGCTGGCCCGCGAGGAGTACCGCCGGCTCCGGTTCGAGATCCCGGCGACGGACGCGGGGGCGGACCCCGCCAGGGCCTGCGCGGCCGCAGCCCGGGCCAACTCCGTGTACGTGGCGAGCGCCAACACCGACATCGAGCTGTTCGACGACGCGCTGCCCGCTCTCGGCTCGCTGCGCGCCGCCGGGGCGGAGCTCTCCCTCTTCACCAACGGGCCGTCCGACGGACAGCGCACCAAGATCGACGCGCTGGGCCTGGCCCCGTACGTCGACCACGTCTTCATCAGTGAGGAGCTGGGCGCGGCCAAGCCCAGCCCCGCGGCGTTCGGAGCCGTCCTCTCCGCCCTCGGCCGGACCGCCCGGCAGAGCGTCATGGTGGGCGACTCGCCCGGCACCGACATCGCCGGCGCCCGCGCCGCGGGCATCCGTGCGGTGCTGCTGGACCGCACCGGCCGGCGGGGCGATCCGGGCGTCGAGACCGTCGCGAGCCTCGCCGACCTGCCCCGTCTCCTGGTGTCCGCCCCGTGAGCGCCGCCACCGCCGGCCCCGAAGGGCACGGCGGCGACGCGGGCAGCTTCCTCGATCCTTCCCTCGCCGCGGCGCTGGCCTCCGACCGCTCCGCCCTGGACCTGCGCACGACGAAGGCGGCCGTCGTCTTCTGGGACATCTCCGGCTACTCCCGGATCGCGGACGCCCTGCAGTACGACAGCACTGAACTGCTGCGCAACATCCAGGAGTTCCTCACGAGCGCCGTCCTCGCCGTACAGCGCAACCACGGTGTCGTCCACAAGTTCCTCGGCGACGGCCTGATCGCCGTGTTCGGCAGCTCGCTCGGCGCTCCGGGCGCGGCCGGGGACCGGGCCGACCGCGACCTCGCCGGGCCGGCGCTCACCGCCGCGGCCGAGCTGCGGGCGGAGTTCACCGGCCTCGCCGACGGCTGGGTGGCGTCCAGCAGCGCACCCGACCCGCGGATCTGGCAGGTCGGGCTCCGCTGCGGCATCGCCCTCGGCGACGTACACCACGGGCGGCTCGGGCTCGGCCCGATGTCCGCGCTCGCGCTGCTGGGGCACGCGGTCAACCTGGCGTCCCGCTGCTGCGCCGGCGCCGAGCCCGGCCAGGTGCTGGTGTCGGAGCGGGTACGGGCGGCAGGCGCCGGGGCGTTCGGCTTCCGGCCCGCGGGGCCGCCCCGGGTGCTCAAGAACATCTCCGGCGCGCAGCAGCTCTGGGCCGTCGGCGCTCCGCACCGGGAGGCCCGGTGACCGGCGCCCCCAGCAGCCCCACCGCGCATACCGCCGCCCCTCGTCCCGGGCCTGTGGGGCGGGCGCTGACCGTCGTCCTGCTGACCGCCGTGACGGCGTACGCCCTGTCGATATCCCTGATCATGCCCGCCCTGCCCGAGCTGGCCGCCGGCCTGCGGGCCTCGGGGACCGCCGTCACCTGGGGACTGACCGGCTTCACCCTGTCCGCCGCCGTCACCACCCCCGTCGCGGGGCGGATGGGCGACCTCTGGGGCCACCGCCGGGTGCTGACCGCCGCGCTCGGGGCCGGCGCCCTCGGCCTGGGTCTCGCCGCCGCGGCCGACGGACTGGCGCTCTTCGTGGCGGGCCGGGTGCTGGCCGGCGTGGGGGCCGCCGCGCTGCCGCTGGCGTTCGCCCTGGTGCGCACCCTCAGCACCGCCGAGCAGGTGGCTGCGCGGATCAGCGTCCTGTCGACCGCTATCGGCCTCGGCGCCTCGGCCGGCTGGGTCCTCGGCGGCCCGATGACGGCGCTGCTCGGGACACGTTCGCTCTCCCTCCTCCCGCTGGCGCTGTGCCTCGCGGCGCTGGCCGGCACCTTCCGCTTCGTCCCCGCCGACCCCGCGCCGGGCCCTGGCTCCGCACCGGGCGACCCGGCGGGGGCGTGGCGCCGGCTGGACGTCGTGGGATCGCTCGGGCTCGCCCTGTGGCTCTCCGCACTCCTGCTCGCCTCCTCCCGGGGCGGGCACTGGGGCTGGGGCTCGCCGCGCACCCTGGCGCTCACCGCCGCCGGGCTGCTCGGCGCGGCCGGCTGGGCGGCGTACGAGCTGCGCTCCCCCCGTCCCGTCATCGACCTGCGGGCCCAGCGCTCCCCGGCGCTGCTGGCGGCGGGTGGGTCGGCGCTGGCCTGCGGCTACGCGTTCATGGCGGCCGGGATCGTGATCCCGCTGCTGGTCCAGGCCCCGCCGGAGACCGGCTTCGGCCTCGGCTCAACGGCGACCGTCGCAGGCCTGGTCCAACTCCCCACCGGGCTCGCGCTGATGGCGGCCGGGGCACTGGCCGGCCGTACGATCAAACGCCACGGAACCCGCCGGGCCCTGGCCCTCGGCTGCGCTCTGATCGCCGTCGCGTACCTCGCGGCGACGCTCGCCCACGGCAGCCTCGCCGCGCTGGCCGCCATGAACGTCGTACGGGGTGCCGGCCTGGGCCTCGGCTACGCGGCCATGGGCGCGCTGGCCGTGCAGTCCGTACCGGCCTCCGACAGCGGCTCCAGCGCGGGCGTCAACGTCCTGCTGCGGAACCTCGGCACCGCGGTGGGCGCGGAGGTCACCTCGATCCTGCTCACCGACGGCTCCCCCGAGGCCGTCACCGCCGCCTTCGCGGTGCCGGCGGCCTTGATGGCCACCACCCTGGCCGGCCTGTCCGTGGCCGGCCGGCGCCGCACGGCACCATGACGACGGCTTGCCCTCGCGTCGCCGGGGCCGATGCCGTCAGCCGGCGCCGTTCTTCAGGCGGCGGACGACTTCCTCGGAGAGGCGCTGTTGCAGTTCGGCGAGCTGCTCGGGGGTGTAGGCGCCGAGGTCGACCTGCCCGGGGGGTGCGGCGCCGTCGTCCTTCGGTTTCTGCTTTTCCTGCTCCCTGCGCGTGAGTTCCGCTTCCTCCGGGGACCCGGGTGCCGCGTACGCGCACCGGATGAGCGTCCCGTCGGCGGCCTTCAGGCAGGTGGCCTCGCGGCCGCCCACCTGGCCGCGGCCCTCCACGCGGTAGCGGATGTTCTGCTCGCTGCCGACCGTGGCGGTCCACGTGCTGCCGCCCGTGGGGACGACCTCGAACACCCTGTCCTCGTTGTAGCAGCAGACGTCCCGGTACTCGGCCTTGACCAACTCGACGAGCGCCCGCGGCGACGGCCACGTCGGAGTGAGCCGGTGGACGGTCATCGGGGCGAGGCCGCCGCCCTGGTGGCGGGTCGGCACGGTCGACACGGCCACGACCGAACTGGCCTCCCCCTGCGGGGTGAGGGGGGTGACGTACGCACTGCCGCCGGCCTCGCTGCGGTACCGCAGGGTGAACTCCGACTCGTTGCCCTCGTTGGCGCCGTCCTCGGAGGCGTCCCAGCCGCTGCGCTCGAACCACCAGTCGGTGAAGCTGCCGACCGCGGCCGTCCCCTCACGCTGCCGGGACGCGAGGCTCAGCGGATACGACGGGCCGGGCACCGCGGCCGTGTCGGTGGTGATCGTGAGCTCTCCGGTCCGCCCGTTGTAGAGAGCGACTCCGGCCGGGCGTTCGGTCACCACCAGGAAGCCGGTCTGGCGCTTGAGGGGGACGACCACGGTCGGGGTGTCGCCCGAGCAGGTCACGTAGGCGTCGGACGCCTCGAAGCGCACCCAGCGCTTCCGGTCCGAGATCTTCCGGCCGAGGTTGTGGGAGAACCAGCCGCCGATGCGTGCGTCGGCCTGGTCCACGTCGAACGAACAGCGTTCCTGGTTGCGGCTGTTGCCGCCGAGCGGAATCTCCTGGACGAGTCCGACCTCGTACCCGGACAGCCAGCCGCGCCGCTCCACCAGGGTCGCGAACCGGTCCCCGTCCGGCAGGTACGTGACATCGGAGATCTCCCCGGTCACATCGCCCAGGTGCGGGGCGGCCTGCGCCTTTCCGACCAGGTACGGCGCGCGGGGCGCCAGCTCGGGGACCGCCTCGGACACGATCCGTACGTCCTGCATGTACTCCCGGTCCTGGAGGTACGCGCCGTACACCAGCCACCAGACCGCGATGCCCAACCCGAGGAGGCCGCCCAGCCAGCCGAGGGCCACCGCCGCGCCTCCCCCGCCCGTGCCGGCGGCCGCGCCGCGCCGCTTGCGGCGGAGCAGCTTCGCCACGAGCCCCAAGGCCCCGGCGGTGCCCGCGGCCAGCAGCGGGGCGGCCAGCCACGCGAAGATCTTCCGGAGCTCCCAGACCAGGACCGTCGTGTAGTACGAGGCGTACCAGACCGCCAGCCCCGCCAGAAGTACCCCTACGCCCCACCGCAATGCCCGGCCCATCAGCGCCCCCCGCCGTCGGATACGACGATTGTCCGCCCGGGTGGCGGGAGATGTCATCAGGCCGGGCCTCCCGGAAGCCGTGCGGTCAGACGATGCCCTCGGCGATCTCCGCCTGCTCGCGGGCGTTCCCGTAGGCCGACGGGGTCCCGTAGGAACGCCGGGCGACGGACCACCACACGCCGGCGAGGACCAGCACCACCGCCAGGGCGATCACCGCGTAGTTCATCGAGTCGATGGTGACCGGGGACTTCTGCGGCAGGCAGAACAGGACCGTGACGACCGCGACCCAGACGACGGCGGTCCAGCCGATCGGCTTGCTCCAGCGGCCCAGGCTCCACGGGCCGGGCACGAACCGCTTGCCGGCGCGGAGCCGCAGGTAGATCGGGATGGCGTAGGCCGGGGTGATGCCGATGACGTTGATCGCGGTCACGGCCGCGTAGGCGGTGGTGGAGTAGAGCGACGGCAGCGCGAGCACGCCCGCGACGACGACCGCGAACCAGACGGCCGGGACCGGGGTCTGGGTGCGGCCGCTGACCTTGCGCCACAGGGCGGAGCCGGGGAGTGCGTTGTCCCGGCTGAACGCGAAGACCATCCGGCTCGCGGCGGCCACCTCGGCATTGCCGCAGAAGAGCTGCGCGACGATGACGACGAGGAGCAGGGCGGTGGCGCCGCCGGTGCCCAGGGCGTCGAGGAAGATCTGCGCGGGCGGGACGTTGGTGGGGGTGCCCTGGACGGTCGCGTAGTCCTGGATGGCGAAGGTGAGCCCCGCGAGGAGGGCGAATCCGGCGATCCAGGAGACCCAGATGGCCCGGACGATGCCCTTGGCGGCGGAGACGGAGGCGTTCGAGGTCTCCTCCGAGAGGTGCGCGGAGGCGTCGTACCCGGAGAAGGTGTACTGGGCGAGCAGCAGGCCGACGGCAGCCACGTAGAACGGGTTCGCCCAGCCGGTGTCGTTGACGAACTCGGTGAAGACGAACGAGGGCGACTGGTGGTGGTCGGGGACGAGGGCCAGGACGCCGACGATGAGGGCGACACCGCCCAGGTGCCACCAGACGCTGACGGAGTTGAGCACACTGACGAGGCGGACGCCGAAGAGGTTGAGCCCGGCGTGCAGCAGCAGGATGCCCAGGAAGATCAGGAACGTCGACCCGGGGGTGGGCTCGAAGTCGAACTGGAGGTTGAGGAAGGCGCCGGTGAACTGGGCGGCGCCGTAGTCGATTCCGGCGATGGCGCCGAGCAGACCGAGCAGGTTCAGCCAGCCGGTGTACCAGCCCCAGCGGCGTCCGCCGAGCCGGTCGGCCATGTAGTACAGCGCTCCCGAGGTGGGATAGGCGCTGGTGACCTCGGCCAGGGCGAGGCCCACGCAGAGCACGAACAGGCCGACGCCGAGCCAGCCCCACAGCATCACGGCCGGGCCGCCCGTCCCCAGGCCGAAGCCGTACAGGGTCATGCACCCGGAGAGGACGGATATGACCGAGAAGCTGATGGCGAAGTTGCCGAAACCGCCCATCCGGCGGGCGAGGACGGGCTGGTAGCCGAGTTCTCTGAGCCGTTCCTCCTCGTCGTGCGGGCGTGGGGCCTTGCGGCCTTGGCGGGATGCCCACTCGGTTCGGGACATGGCGGTACCTCCGGGGGTGGATGTGGAGCGGGGGGGACGGTGGATCGGGGGTCAGGACCGGGCCGCCAGGCTGCGGGACCTGGCCCGGAGGAACACCTCCTCGGCCAGTGCCCGGTCGGCCGGGTCTCGGGTCCGGTGGGCCCACGGCAGGGTGGTCCAGTAGCGGCCGATCGCGTCGAAGACCCGGGCCGCCTCGTCGAAGCGGAGGGCCCCCCACAGGGCGTGGGCGAGGTGGTTCAGGTCGAGCGGGGAGGCGTGCCGCGGCTCGGCGCCGCGGAACCAGGCGTCCAGGGCGTGGCCGGCGTCGCGGATGGCGTCCTCGGCGACCCAGTGAAGGTCGAGGGCCCGCTCCTGGCCGTGTTCACGGCGGTAGCGTTCGACGCGCACGTAGAGCGGCAGGAGGTGGACGGCGGATCCGGGGGTGGCGGAACCGGCGGCCCAGTGGGCGAAGTTGGCGGCCGCGGCGAGCGGTCCGGGCGTGCCCGCGTACACGAACTGGAGCATCCGGTGGTACGCCTCGCGGTTGTGCGGGTCCCGTTTGTCCGCCTCGGCGAGGATGCCCCAGGGGCCGGGGGGCAGCATCAGGCCGGGCGGCGGGAGCCGGTGCCCGTCCATCTGCCGGTCTTCGTCGAGGAGGGCGAGGGCGAGCAGGCAGACCCAGGGCACGGGGTCGGCGGGGCTGATGCCGGCGGCGTGCCGGCAGGCCTCCCAGGCCTCCTCCCACAACTCGTGGGTGCGGGCATGTCCGGCACGGTGGGCGCGGACGGCCCGTTCGACGGTGACGCGGGTGTGCATCACGGTCGCGGCGACGCTGTGCGGTTCCTCGGTCCGCCATGCCTGGACCACGTCGGATCCGGCGGCGACGGCGGCGAGGACCTGGGTGCGCTGGGTCCACAGCCCCCAGGCGTCCGTCCGTTCGAGCAGGTGCGCCATGGACAACCAGCGGCCGGTGCGCAGGTCCTGGACGGCGACACGGAGCTCGTCGTCGTGGCCGGCGGGATGGTAGACGGGCCGGAAGTCGCTGCCCGCCATCACCTCGCCCCGGTCGACGGGCCGCCCGGACGGGCGTGTCTTGCGGTGGTCGTGGTCATGAGTCCTCGGATCGCGTGGAGGGTGGGTCCGTCCGGCGTTCGACTGCCGCACTGCAGCCGTGCCGTACCGGGGATGCGCGAGCCGAGTGTGAACCGGGCTGCGGATCCCCGCCGTTGACCCGCGGTCGGCGTCCTTCCCGTTGATCGGCGATCACTATAGGGCGAGGCCGGGGATGCGTATCCGGATTCCCGTTCGAACGAAAGTAACCAGCCACGCACGGGAGATGACTTTGCGTCAACGATCCGGGGGTGGAGCGGGAAGATCTTGACGCGCACTCCCCGCTGATGGAGGCTTCCGACCGACGATCAAGCACGCCGACACCAGGGACGGAGTGGTGATGACGGG
Organism: Streptomyces sp. NPDC057010; assembly: GCF_042673805.1. Classification (NCBI taxonomy): domain Bacteria; kingdom Bacillati; phylum Actinomycetota; class Actinomycetes; order Kitasatosporales; family Streptomycetaceae; genus Streptomyces; species Streptomyces sp. NPDC057010. The sequence goes on from NZ_JBHUSC010000005.1 coordinate 74,867, forward strand.
CCCGGTGCTCGCTGTTGACCAGGGAACGTCGGGAACCAAGGCCCTCGTGATCTGCCCGGTACGCGGGGTCATCGGCTCCGGCTCCGCGCCCGTACGGCCCCGCCACCTGCCGGACGGCCGGGTGGAGGTCGACCCCTACGAGCTGCTGAACTCGGTATTCGACGCCGGACGGGCCGCGCTCAAGGCGGCCGGTGAGCCGGTCGCCGCCGTGGGCCTGGCCAACCAGGGCGAGACCGTCCTCGCCTGGGACCCGGCGAGCGGTGAGCCGCTGACCGACGCGATCGTCTGGCAGGACCGGCGCGCGGAGGCGCTGTGCGCCGAACTGGCTCCGCACGCACCGTTGTTGCGGGAGGCCACCGGCCTGCCGCTCGATCCCTATTTCGCCGCGCCCAAGATGGCCTGGATACGCCGCCACCTGACCCCGGACGGTGTGGTCACGACCAGCGACGTGTGGCTCGTGCACCGCCTCACCGGGGCGTTCGTGACCGACGCGGCGACCGCCGGCCGCACCCAGCTGCTGGACCTCGACACCGTCGGCTGGTCACGGGCCGCACTGGACGCCTTCGGCCTCGCGGGCGAGCGGCTCCCGGAGATCGTCGACGCGGACACCCGTATCGGCACCACCTCCGCCTTCGGGCCGCAACTGCCGCTGACCGGGCTGCTCGTCGACCAGCAGGCGGCGCTGCTCGCCCAGCGCGTCACCGAGCCCGGCACCGCCAAGTGCACGTACGGGACGGGCGCGTTCCTGCTCGCGCAGACCGGTCCGCTCCCCCGGCGCAGCGCCTCCGGGCTGGCCGGCTGTGTGGCATGGCGGCTGGCCGGGCGGACCAGTTATTGCCTGGACGGGCAGGTGTACACCGCCGCCTCCGCCGTGCGCTGGCTGACCGATCTCGGCGTGATCTCCGGCGCCGAGGACATCGACACCGTCGGCGGGAGCGTCCAGGACTCCGGCGGCGTCACCTTCGTCCCCGCGCTCGCCGGGCTCGCCGCCCCGTGGTGGCGGGGCGATCTGCGGGGCTCGGTCACCGGTCTGGGCCTGGCCACCACGGCCGGGCACCTGGTGCGCGCGCTGTGCGACGGCATCGCCGCGCAGGTGGCGGAGCTCGCGGACGCGGTCGCCGCCGACCTGGGCGCCCCGCTCACCACCCTGCGCGTCGACGGCGGTCTGACCCGGTCCGCGCTGCTCATGCAGGCCCAGGCCGATCTGCTCGGGATCCCCGTCGAGGTGTCGGCGCTGCCGGACGCCACCGCGCTCGGCGTCGGCGCGGTCGCCCGGCTCGGGCTGGATCCCTCGCTCACCGTCCGGGAGGCCGTCCCGCAGTGGAAGCCCTCCGCCGTCTACGAGCCGAGGGCGGACGCCGGGCAGGCCGCGGAGCGCCGCGCGCGGTTCCGAACGGCCGTGTCGGCCCTGCTCGACGGCCCCGCATGACCGTCACCACCGGCGGCTCCCTGCCCGGCGGGACGTACGACGTGACGGTCGTCGGCTCCGGCGTGGTGGGTTCGGCGATCGCCCGCGAACTGGCCCGCCTGCCCCTGCGGATCGCGCTGGTCGATGCCTCCGACGATGTCGGCGACGGCAGCTCCAAGGCCAACACCGCCATCCTGCACACCGGTTTCGACGCCGTGCCGGGCTCCCTGGAGTCCCGGCTCGTCCGGGAGGGACAGCGCCGGCTCGCCGCGTACGCCGCCGAGAGCGGCATTCCGGTGGAGCCGCTCGGGGCCCTCCTGATCGCCTGGGACGAGGAACAGCACGCCGCACTGCCGGGCCTCGCCGACAAGGCCGTACGCAACGACTACCGCTCGGCCCGCATCATTTCGGCGCAGGAGGTGCGGGCCCGCGAACCGGAACTGGGGCCGGGGGCGCTGGGGGCGCTCGACGTACCGGGCGAGTCGATCATCTGCGCCTGGACGACCACGCTGGCGTACGCGACGCAGGCCGTCCGCGCCGGCATCGACCTCCACCTCAACTGCCGTGTCGAGGGGGTGACTTCGGGCGATCCGCACCTCCTGGCGACCAGCCGGGGGCCGTTGCGCACCCGTCACCTGGTCAACGCTGCGGGCCTGTACGCCGACGAGATCGACCGGCTCCTCGGCCATGCGGACTTCACCGTGACGCCCCGACGGGGCCAGCTGATCGTCTTCGACGACCCGGCCCGCGGCCTGGTACGGCACATCCTGCTGCCGGTGCCGGGCGCGCTCGGGAAGGGGGTTCTGGTGTCGCCGACGGTGTACGGCAACGTGCTCCTCGGACCGACCGCCGAGGACCTGGACGACAAGACGGCCACCGGCTCGACCGCCGAAGGGCTCGCGCTGCTGCGGGACAAGGGCCGGCGGATCCTGCCGGCGCTCCTGGAGGAGGAGGTCACCGCCGTGTACGCGGGACTGCGGGCGGCCACCGGGTCCGAGGACTACGCGATCCGGGCCCACCCCGCGCAGCGCTACGTCACCGTGGGCGGGATCCGCTCGACGGGCCTGACCGCCTCGATGGCGATCGCCGCCCATGTGGTGGAGCTGCTCGCCGACGGCGGTCTGCCGGTGACGGGCGCGCGGGAGCTGGAGCCGGTGCGGATGCCGAACCTGGGCGAGGCGTTCCCGCGGCCGTACCGCAACGCGGAGCTGATCGCGGCGGACCCGGAGTACGGCAGGATCGTCTGCCACTGCGAGCGGGTGACCCGCGGGGAGATCCGCGACGCGCTCGCGGGAACGGTCCCGCCCGGTTCGCCGGCCGGTCTGCGGCGGCGCACGCGCGCGGGGGCCGGCCGCTGCCAGGGCTTCCACTGCGGCGCCGCCGTCCGCGCGCTCTTCGAGGAGGGGCGCCGGTGAACCGTACGGTCGACGTCCTCGTCGTCGGCGGCGGACCGGCCGGCCTGGCCCTCGCCGCCCGGCTGGCGGCCGCGGGCGCGGGGCGGGTCGAGGTCCTGGAACGCGAGCAGGACGCCGGCGGCGTGCCACGGCACTGCCACCACGGCGGGTTCGGACGGCCGGCCCGTCCCTGGCTGCGGGGGCCCGCCTACGCACGGCGGTCGGTGGAGGCGGCGGTCCGTGCGGGGGCCGCGGTGCGGACCGGAGTCACCGCCACCGGCTGGGCCGGCCCGCTGTCCCTGGAGACCACGAGCCCGGCGGGCCTGGAGCGGATCACCGCCCGGGCCGTCGTCCTCGCCACCGGCGCCCGCGAACGCCCCCGCAGCGCCCGGCTGGTGCCGGGCTCCCGTCCGGCGGGAGTGCTGACGACCGGGGAGCTGCAGCAGTCGGTCCACCTGTACGGGCAACCCGTCGGGCGGCGGGCCGTCGTGGTGGGCGCCGAGCCGGTGGCCCGTCACGCGGTACGCACGCTGCGCCGGGCGGGCGCGGAGGTGGTGGCGGTGGTCACCGAACGCCCCCGCGGCACCGCCGTGCCGGGGGTTGCGCTCCTCACGGCCACCACGGTGGAGGAACTGCGCGGCCGGGGCCGCCTGTCGGGCGTGGCCGTGCGCCACGAGGACGGCCGGTCGGGCGTGCTCGCCTGCGACACGGTGGTCTTCACCGGCGACTGGATCCCCGACCACGAGCTGGCCCGCCGCGGCGGCATCACCCTGGACCCGGGCACGCGCGGACCCTCCGTGGACGCGTCCTTCCGTACGGCGACCCCGGGTGTCTTCGCGGTCGGCAACGCCCTCAGGGGCGTCGAGCGCGCCGCCACCGCGGCCGCGGAGGGGGCTGCCGCGGCGGGCCCGGTGCTGGCCCGCCTGTCGGGGGCCCCGTGGCCGGATCCCGGACCGCTGCTGCTCGTACGGGCCCCGCTGGTGTGGGTGACGCCGAACCGGCTCACGGGCATCGCGGGACGCCCGCTGCTGCTGCGGTCCGGAGAGCCGCTGATCGGCCCGGTGGTGACGGTCGCTCAGGACGGACGGCTGCTGTGGCGGCGTCGGTTCCCGGGCCCGGTGTCGCCGTCTCGGTCGCTGCGGCTGCCGCCGGGGTGGACGAGCCGGGTCGACTGGACGGGCGGCCCGCTGGTGATCGCCGTCGGCTGACGGCGCGGCCGCTACCGGTGCCGTTCAGAACAGCAGCTCGCCCGCCGGATAGCCGGTCCCGATGCGGACCCGGGGCTGGTAGCCCCCGGCGCCGGTGCCCCGGTACAGGTAGAGGTTCCCCGAGCGGTCCCGGCCGAGCAGGTCCGCCCTGCCGTCCCCGTTCACGTCTCCCGGTGGCGCCAGCGCCGTGTAGGTCCCCCAGCCCGTGCCGATCCGGGTCCTGGGGGCGAATCCGCCGGCTCCGGTACCGCGGTGGAGGTAGAGGTCGCCCGCGCCGTCGCGTGCCAGCAGGTCCGGCCGGCCGTCGCCGGAGAAGTCCCCGGGCGAGAGCAGGGCATCGTAGACGCCCCAGCCGCTGCCGATGCGCACCGGTGCGGCAAAGGTGCCGTCGCCGCTTCCGGGGTGCAGCCAGAGCACGCCGGAGGTGTCCCTGGTGATGAGGTCGTGCGGCCCGTCGCCGGTGATGTCGCCCGGCGCGACCAGGGTGTCGTAGCGCTGCCAGCCGGTGGCTGCGCGGACCCTCTGGGTGTCGGGGTACCGGCCCTCGTCGTCCTGGGTGTAGCGCCACAGGCTGCCGTCCGTGTCGAGGGCGGCCAGCTGCGTCGTCCCCGGCAGGCGGACCACCTGGCGCAGGCGGCTCCAGCCCGTGCCGACCCTGCAGGGTGCGGCGAGGGTCCCGTTGGCTTGTCCGGCCTGGCGGAACACCGCGCCCGAGGCATCGCGGCGGAAGGCCGCGCCGCGGGCGGGGTCGAGAGGACCGCAGTCGGACCAGTCCGCGGCGGCCCGCAGCATCCGGTGGTCGGAGACCGCCATGTCCACCGGGGGCAGGTCGGCCTTCGGCGTACGGAAGTCCCGGGCCCCGAGGAAGACGTAGTCGAGCTTCTTCCCGCCCACCGTGGCCTGCCCCGAGCGGCACCTGAGGGTGATGCCGGGCGTGCAGGCCGCCGGATCGAAGAACTGTGCGTCGGTCTCGTCGGATTCGATGAAGCGGCCGAAGGCGCCGTCGTTGATGCCGGAGTCGTAGAAGCGGGAGAGGGTGGCACTGCGCGGAGAGTGGTTGAAGTCGCCGCCGAGGACGACGGGGGTGCCCGCGTCCTCCCAGGTCCGGGCGCGTGCGGCGAGCCGGTCGGCCTCGGGGACGGCCAGGGTGCCGTTGTCCCAGTACAGGTGAACGGAACAGGACCAGGTGCGGCGGTATTGCAAGGTGCTCTCGACGCACGGGACGCGGATCGGTTCCTTCTCCCCGCCGACCGTCAGGTCGAGGTCCAGGGTCTGCGTGATCTGCCCGCGGACGAAGACGGCATTGCCGTAGTCGGCATTGCCGCAGATCCCGGGCCGGCCCAGGACGGTCCTGCTGAACAGCCCGCGGAAGCCGCGCGCCCGCAGCCGGTCCGCGATGGAGTCGTACTGGGGACGGCAGACCTCCTGGAGGAAGATCTGGTCGGCGTTCCACGAGGTGGCAGCGGCCTGCGCGACGACGGAGTCCACGCGCCGCTGGTTGTCGAACGGGGGCGCGGCACACACGTTGCCGCAGATGTTGTAGCTGATGAAGCGCAGCGGCGGCGCGGTGCTCGGGGAGACGGTGTCCGCGTGTGCGGAACCGGGCACGGCGAGCGCGCCGCAGAGCGTCATGACCGCGAGGACGGTGCGCTTGCGGAAGCGGCTGACGGGACGTCGCACGGGGCACTCCGTAGGACCGGGGCGGGCGAAGCCGCGGATCGCACCGGGAGCGGGAACACGACGCACGGCCCTGTGGGATTCCACAGGGCCGTCAGACCATCATGAAGTCACAGCGGCAGGCCGGAGGCGACGTGCGTGGCGCCGCTCTTCACCCCGACGGCTCTCCTCGGGCGCGTCCGGATGCAGCTCCGCGGGGGCTTCGCCAGACTGATCGGAAGCGCGGCAGATCACCGACGAGGCGTCGCGGAGGTGGAGATGATCGAATTCCCCATGTCCGTGCGCTCCCGGATGCGCGGCGAGGCCGGGCCTGCGGGCGCTGTGGGTGAGCGGCAGGTCCGCGATGGGCGTCACCGTCTGTTGCCACCGGTCGTTGCGTGGGTGATCGCGAACGTCGTCACCTGGCTGGTCGCGAACGCGTCCATTGCCGGTGACGGGTCCAGGGTTTCCTTCTGGTCCACAGGCAGCCGCCATCGGTGGGATTCGGGAAATTATCTGTCCATCGCCAAGACCGGCTACGAACTGTTCCGGTGCCGGGAGCGATACGCGAACTTTCCCGATGCCACCTGCGGAAATGCCGCCTGGTTTCCCGGATATCCCATGTCGATCCGGGCTCTTTCCGCCACCGGGCTTTCCTATGAGATCTCCGCCGTCGCCGTCGCCGAAGCCTCCCTCCTCGGCATGTTCGCGGTGTTGTGGTGGCTGCTCGGCGCCCGGCTCACATGGGCCACCGGCCTCACCCTCGCCATCGGTTCGGTGTTCCCGGGCGGTATCTATTTCCACGGCATGTTCCCGATCGCCACCGGGACGCTGGCGCTGCTCGTCTGCATCGTCGGAGTGAAGCGCGGCTCCTGGGTCATCGCTTCCGCCGGCGGTTTCGTGGCGGCCTCCTGTTATCCCGTCGGCGCCGTCGCCGTCGCGATGCTGGCATTGAGCGCGTTCTTCGCGTGGCAAAGGGACACGAGACCGGTTCGATTCGCGAAGGCCGGGGTGTCGGCGGCCCTCGCCGGCTGCGGGGTGCTCTGGGCCAAGTGGGTCATGTGGCAGGCCACGGGACGCTGGGACGCGTACGAGCTCATCCAGAGGTCCAGTTTTCACCAAGGTGATGTGCGCCAGCCCCTCGACGAGATGAGGAATTCCTACTATTTCCCCTTCAGCGACTGGTACCGGCCCAAGGGCGACCTTCCGCTGCTCCTGGAGCACAGCCTCTCCGCGCACAGGACCGAGCTCTGGCTGAACCTCGCCTTCATGCTGCTCGTCCTGGTCACGGCCGCGTTTCGACTCATCCGGAACCGCCGGCTCGATGTCGAGGAGTGGGCCGCCCTGGTCCTCACGGTGGCGATCTTCTGGACACCGTTCTTCGCCGGCGCCGAAATGTCGTGGTACCGCAATCACGCGCAGATGTTCGTCGGGCTGTTGCTGGTCAGGCGCATGCCCCGGTGGGTTCAGGGGGCCCTGTTGGCGTGCTGCACGGTCCAGTACGCCCTGCTGGGGTCCATGTTCTTCGCCGGGGTGCTGGTGTAGCCCGTAGGCCCTACGGCCGTTCCTCTTCCGTGTCGCTGGCCACGCAGTAGGTGGGCCGGGCCTGGACGGCGGAGTAGATGCGAGCCACGTACTCGCCGAGCATGCCGAGGCAGAACAGCTGGACGGCACCGAAGAACAGCACGGCGATGATCAAGGAGGTCCAGCCGGGCAGGGGGCTTCCCAGGGCGTAGACGGCGAGCGCGCAGGTGAGGAACGCGAGGCAGACGACGAGGCTGAAGGCGCCGATCGCGGTGGCCAGGCGCAGCGGGACGGCCGAGAAGCTGGTGACGCTGTCCCACGCCAGCAGGATCATCTTGTGCAGGGGGTATTTGGTGGTGCCGGCCGCCCGTTCGCCGCGCTGGTAGGTGATCTGTCCTCCGGGGAAGCCGAGCCAGGGGATCAGCAGGCGGTAGATCTGCCGCTGGTCGGGGAGCGTCTTGAGGGTCTCCACGACGGGGCGGGACAGGAGGCGGAAGTCGCCGGCCTGGGCGGGGACGAAGGAGCCGGCCAGCCGGCGCATGAGCCAGTAGTAGGCGGCGGCGGTGCGGCGCTTGAATCCGGTGTCGGCGGAGCGGTCGGTGCGCACGGCGTAGACGATGTCCAGCCCGTCGGCCCGGGCCAGGGCCAGCATGCCGGGAATGACTTCCGGGGGGTCCTGGAGATCCGCGTCCATGCTGATCACGTAGGCGCCCAGGGCGCGGTGCAGTCCGGCGGTGAGGGCGGCCTGGTGGCCGCTGTTGCGCCGGAGGGTCACGATGCGCAGCTGGGGCCAGGCGCTGCGCAGATCCTCCAGCAGGAGGGGGGTCCCGTCGGTCGAACCGTCGTCGACGGCGAGGACCTCGTACGGTTCGCCGCAGCCGTCGAGGACCGGCCGCAGCCGCGCCGCCAGAACAGGCAGGACCTCCTCCTCGTTGAAGATGGGAACCACGATCGACAGAGCGATCGATCCCCTGCCCGTGTCATACACAGCACTCATCATGCGGGAACCGCCTGGAGGCGGCATTTTGAGAGCCCCCTGGAGGGCCCTCCACCGCCGCCGCTTGTCACACGCCTGTGACAGTCGGCGGACAGGATCGCGAAGTCACTCGGCCAGGCTCTTAGTAAGAGACAAAACGGGCATTCAGCCCATCTGCTTCCGAGGTCGTGAGCAGTGATGACCGAGCCGATCCGGCGGAGGAAATCCCATGAGCCTCACCCTCACCGTGCCGCACGTCCCCACCGCCGCAGCCACGCTGGCCCCGCGCGAGCAGGAGGCGCTGCGACACATCGCCGCAGGCCGCACCTACCTGCAGACGGCCCGCACCATGGGACTCTCCAAGCACACCGTCGACGCCTACCTCCGCCGCATCCGGGCCAAGCTGAACGTCCACACCACGGCCGAGATGACCCGCCTGGCCGTCTCCCTGGGCCTGTGACGGACGACTACTTTCCGACCCTACCCGTCACCGAACGTCAGCGCCGGCATGTGAGGGGACGGACTCCCTCGGAGGGCGCTCGCGCAGGGCTCCGTACGCGATGAAGTAGGCCGGGATCCGGTTCAGCCACCGTGATTCGGTGACGAGTCCCGTCAGCCGCTCGGCCCGTTGCGGATCACCGAACGCGGTGCGTCCGGCCAGCAGCGGCTCGATGACCTGGGTGTGGGCGAGGCGCTGGAGGCCTGGGGTGACCGCGGTGGTGGGCCAGCGGCGGTGTTGCACCCGGCGCACGTCGCGGAGCCCCACCGTGCCCTCGCGCAACGGACGCACGAGGTACCGGGCCGCGGCCACCGCGTCCTGTACGGCCAGGTTGATGCCGATGCCGAAGACCGGTGACATCGCGTGGGCGGCGTCGCCCAGGCACAGCAGCCCCGGACGGTGCCAGCGGCGCAGGCGGTCGAGCCGTACGTCGAGGAGCTTCACCTCGTCCCAGGAGGTGACGGCCCCGCTCCGGTCGGCCAGCCAGGGGGCGGCGGCCGCGAAACGGTCCATGAAGCGCTCCAGGCCCTCGGCTCGGCGCTCGGCATCGGTTCCCTTCGGGATGAGTGCGGCGCACTGCCAGTAGTCGCCGCGGTCGATGAGGGCCGTGAAGAACCTGTCGCCCAGGCCGCCCACGAGTCCGCTGGGATCGTCCTCGTGGCGCGGCAGGCGGAACCACCAGGCGTCCATGGGGCACGGGAAGCGTTCCAGGCCGAGTTCGGGCAGCGCCCTGGCCAGTGAGCCGCGGCCGTCGCAGGCCACGGTCAGGGTGGCCCTGAGCTCGCCGGTCCTGCCGTCCGCGGTGCGGTAGCGCACGCCCGTGACCCGTCCCCGCTCGACGAGGAACGAGGTCGCCTCGGTGTCCATGCGCAGCCGGAAGGACGGCTCCCGGCCCGCTTCGTCGGCGAGGAGGTCGAGCAGGTCCCACTGGGGCACCATCGCGATGTAGTTGTACTTCCCGTGCAGCGCCCCGATGTTCCCGACCGTGATCAGGGACCGGTCGGCCCCGATGGGCAGCTGCACCGTGGTCACCCGGCGCTGGGGCAGCCGGGCGAACCGTTCGGCGAGGCCGATGTCGTCCAGCAGCGACAGGGTGGAGGGGTGGACGGTGTCGCCGCGGAAGTCGCGCAGGAAGTCACCGTGCTTCTCCAGCACCGTCACCTCGACACCGGCGCGGGCCAGCAGCAGGGCCAGCACCATTCCGGCCGGCCCGCCTCCCACCACGCAGCACGTGGTGTGCTCCACGGCGACCACTCCCCTCGCGGGTACCGGGAGAAGCCCCGGCGCACTCGTACCGCGTCAGTGGACGACGGAGAAGCTGCGCCACGGCAGGCTGCCGGGGGCGGTGACGTTCGAGGTGGCGGTCGGGATGTAGATGCCGTCGGCCTCGTCCGTCTTCTGGCAGCCGGGTGTCCGGTACAGGATGACGTCGACCAGGGTGTGGTTCTCCACGTGTGCCGCGCCGCGCGGGAGGCCGATCCGGTGGCAGCCCTGGACGGGCGTGTTCGAGTACGTGACCTCGACCGGGGAGTCCTGCGCGCGGAAGCTGAGGCTGCCCACGGTGGTCTTGCCGGCCGAGCAGGCCGTGGCCGTGGCCGTGAGCAGCAGCGCCGCCCCGGTGATGACGCCGATGCGCCGGAGGTGGGACATGGCTCGGTCCTCGTCTGTGCGGTGAGGGGCGGTGACGGCTCGCCCGTGACCGCAGCCTGGCCCGTCGCGCGCCGGCGGGCATCCCCTGCGCATCCGGTCGGATGACGGCCGAAGGAGGGAGCACGCGCGGTCGGCTCCGGGCTGCTATTCCCCGGTCGCCCGGCCCAGGAGCTCGCGCAGGGCGGGATCGGCGCCGTCGTCGAGGGTCGTGGCGAGATGGGACAGTTCCTCGCGGCGCCGGGTGTCGGCCCGGCTGGTCAGGTGCGCGGCCCAGAGCGTCCGGCGGCCGTCGGTGACCCCGGCGGTCTCGTTGAACAGCGCGTACAGGGCGTACCAGCGCACGGCGGCGTCCTCGTCTTCGGCAAGGCGCAGGATGGCCTCCAGGACCTGCGGCTCCGTCTGCTCGGGATCGGCCAGCAGGGGCAGAGCGGCGGCGACCGCGAAACGCACCGGCTGCGCCGGGTGGGCCTGGTGGCCGAGTACGGTGCCCAGGGTCCGGCGGGCCTGGTGGTAGCCGAGCGTGGAGATCATCCACCTGAGGACCCACGGGTCGGGCTCGTCGGCCATCTCGGTCGTGACGGCATCGACGGTCTCCTCCGTGAACGGCCGACGGCCTTCGGAGTCGTACGGGCCCAACTCGCGCAGGACCCGTGCTCCCAGCTCCCGTTCCAGAGGGTCCTCGCAGGTCAGCAGGCGCGTCGCCCGGTCGAAGACGTCCCTGGTCGGACGGTTGTGCAGGGCGACCAGGCACGGTATCGCCACGTCGTCCGGGCCGGCCTGGTCGGCCCTGACCTCGTCCAGCGCCGCCGCGAACAGTTCCTCGGTGGTCGTGCCGACTCCGTTGGTCTCCATGCCGCTTCCCCCGCTCCCACCGCCCCCGTAGCGGCTCCTGGTCCCGTACATCTTCGTGCCGGGTGGCTGCGCCCCGCCAGGCCCGGGGTTGGTCCGGATCAGTCTTCGGGGAGCACGCGGCCGTCCTCGTCGAGTGGCGGGTGCATCCGTGTGGGGTCCTGGGTGTTGACGTCCGACGGGCGCGGGCCCTCCGGCCCGTCGGGGCTCCAGCGCAGCAGGCGGCGGGTACGGGCGACCCGGTACACGGCGCCCTGGAATTCCAGCCGGTTGACGAGCCCGGCCCGCAGCGCGTCGGCGGCTTCGGCGTATGCGGCCAGTTCCGCGGGCCGTGGGCCGTCCGGTGCCGGGTTGCGGGCGTCGGTGCGCGGGTCGGCGTCGATGGGGATGTGGCCGTGCATCCGCGGCCACATCCACGTCAGGGCGAAGTCGAGGGACTTGCGGGCGGCGTGCGCGGTGGCGTGCGGGCCGCTGACCGGTTTCCAGCCGCGGGCGCCGGACTGTTCCACGACCGTGAAGGTCGGGGGCAGCAGCAGGACGTCCGGGTGGGTGTCCAGGGCCCGCCGAGAGTCGTCGCGCACCGCTTCGGGGAAGCGTTCCCCCGCGTAGCACAGCCCGCGCAGGGCCAGCCGTTCCAGGGCCTGGGACGGGGCGAGGGGCGTGTCGGGGTCCAGGAGCAGCCCGCCGTCGACCTCCGGTTCCCTGGAGCCGCGGTCCCAGTCGGGGACGGCCGGTTCCGGGTCGGTCGGGCGCGGTGGTTCGATGCCGTCCGCGCCCGAGCCCGCGTACTCCTCGGCGCGCACGACCCTGTACCTGGTCCCGGCCACGACGAGTTCGTCGACCCGTTCGCTTTCCAGCCGGGCGACCGCCGCCAGCAGTTCGCGGCGCTCCGCCCGGTCGTGGGCCTCGTCCTTCGCGCGGAACCACAGGAGCGAGTTCAGCCCGTCGCGCGCCTGCTGCGGGCAGCCGTCCGTCACCGCGATCACCACCCGCCACCGCGGTCCGTCCCCCGGGTGCCGTGCGGCCACGCCGAACAGCGGGCCCCGCACCACCACATCACCCGCGCGCGCCACGGCGTCGACGGCGTCGGCCTCCACCACGGCTTCCACCGGCTCCACCGGTACCCGTACCACCACCGGCCACGCCCCGCCCGGTCCCACATCCTCACGGTCCATGCGACCATCCTGCCGACGGCGCGACGCGGCCACCCCGGAATCGCCGATTCGTCAGCGCTCGGGGGGCCGCATGTGCAGAGGCCGTCAGCGCCGGCCGGGCTGCTTCCAGAGGGTGAGGTTGCCGGCGTAGCCCGGCGGGTCGTACGGCAGGCCCGTCTCCTTGACGTCGGTGATCTGGAGCATCGCGAGGTTGCCGTCAGAGGTCACCGAGCACAGGACGTCGCCCTTGACGATGGCCTCGCCCTTGATGAGCGCCGAGTTGGACAGTTCGTGCGGGAGCGGCGCAGTGTCCACCGCCTGCCGGCAGGCCTCGGGGGTGGTCGCCGGCGACTTCGCCATGGCGTGGCGGAAGGTCATGTACTGGAGGATGTACGTGAACTCGGCCTTCTTGTCGCTGACATCGCCGTTCGGCGACACCTTGGGGGTGTCCAGGTCCACGGTGATGATCGAACCGGTGACCGGGGGGCCGATGACCAGGGGCTTGTCCTTGAAGACCGGCTCGTAGGCAGCGGGTTGGACGGTCTTCTGCTCCGACGGCGTCCCCGAGGGCTGCTTCTGGTCGGGCGTCTGCTGCGGGTGGGCGCTCGCCGCCGGGTCGGCGGCGTGGGCGCCCTTGTCGTCGTCACCGCCTGAGACGGCCCAGCCGATGCCGCCGCCGACCACCAGCAGCGCGGCGGCCACGGCGGCGAACAGCCGCGTCCGGTTCGCGGCCGGGGGCGCGGCGGGCGCCGTCGGAGGGGCGGCCGGCGGGACGGGCGGGGCCTGGGTGGGCGCGGCGTGCACCGACGGGCCGCCCGCCTGGGTCGGGACGTACGTGGGGGCGTGCGCGGGCGCGGGCTCCGCCGCCGCAAGGCGGTCGAGCTCGGCCCGCCGCAGGGCGACGGCTCCGGCCCAGGGCTCGGGCAGCCAGCCCGCGAGGTCGGTCGTGGAGCGTCCCGCGGCCTGCTCGCACAGCTCCGCCAGCCGGGTCGGCGTGGGCCGTGCGGAGGGCTCCGCCGCGAGGGCGGCCTCGAGCAGCGACCGCAGCCACTCCGGGTATCCCGACAGGTCGGGCGGGCGTACGGCGGTGTTGGCGATCTGCGTCGCCACGGTCAGGGCGCCGCCCTCTCCGTACGGGTGGCGCCCGGTCGCGGCCACGGCGGCGATCAGGCCCAGCGAGAACACGTCGGAGGCGGGGGTGACCTCCGCGCCGACGCCCTGCTCGGGTGACATGAACTGGGGGGTCCCGACGAACCCGCCGGTACTGGTGAGGCGGGTGGACTCGGCGGCGCGCGCGATCCCGAAGTCGATCACCCACGGCCCGTCCGCCGCCAGCATGATGTTGCCCGGCTTGAGGTCGCGGTGGACGACCCCCGCCGCGTGTACGGATTCCAGGGCCCGCGCCACGCACGCCACCAGTTGCAGGGCGGCGGCCCGCGGCAGCGGCCCGTGGGTGTCCAGGGCCTCGTCCAGCGGCAGGCCCGGAACGTAGGCGGTGGCCAGCCACGGCTGCCCGCCCTGCGTGTCGTGGTCCAGTACCGGTACGAGGTGGTAGCCGCGCACCTGCTGCGCCGACCGGACCTCCTGCTCGAAGCGGCTGCGGAAGCCGGCGTCGCCGGCGTACTCGCGGCGGATCATCTTCAGCGCGACCGGCTGGTTGCCCCGGGTGCGAGAGAGGTAGACGGAGCCCATGCCGCCCTCGCCGATCCGCGCGAGCAGCCGGTATCCGGAGATCTCCCGCGGGTCCCCCGGCGTCAACGGGCGCAGCGCGCCCGCCGCTTGTCCCCTCGCCGCTTCCTGTCCCGACCCGTGCATTGGCATGTCCCCTTCGATCCGCCCGAGTTCAAGATCGTATCGAACGAACGGGCAGGTCAATGACCTGCCCGCGGGGGACGGGGGGTCTGGCGGACGCCGGATCTAGCTCGGCCGGAACAGCAGCGCCTCCAGGCCGTGCCGGTGCGCCGCCCCGGTGAAGTCGGCCCAGCTGATCGCACCGTCCCCGTCCGCGTCGATCAGGTCGAAGGAGGCTTCCGCTGCCGGAACCGGCACGCCCTTGAGCCCCCGCCACACCGCGAACTCGTGACGGTCCATCAGCCCGTCCCCGTCCCGGTCGGCCACGTTGAACTGCGCGTGCAGCACCGCCATCACCTCCGGGGAACCGGACGGCGTTCCGGAGTCGGAGGCGGGGAGGGAGCTCATCCACTCCCGGTACTCCTCCCGCGTGATCCGTCCGTCGTGGTCGCGGTCGACGAGTTCCGCCTGGTGCTGCCACAGCGCGAGGTTCGCCTCGATCAGGGCGCGTCCCTTGGGCGAGCTCGGCCCCATGCCGTACGACTGGAGCACGCGCTCCGCACTCGCCCGGTAGTCGTCCGCGGCGAGCACCCCGTCGCCGTTCGTGTCCAGCCGGTCGAAGATCAGGTCGGCCACGGTCGCCTTCTCGGTACCCATGCCGGGAGCCTAGGACGAGCCCCTCCCCGTACCGGCGGATTGCAGCGCCCGGGGGCGTGTCATGCCCGGCCCCGCCCGGAGAGGCGGGCCCCTGGCCGGATGCACCACGCGGAACCGGCGAACCGGGGAGCGGTGCGCGACGGCCGGATTCCGGGCAGACAGGAGCCCCGCCCGGCGTCGACGATGGCGGGGTCAGTGCCGCTGCGGGGAGGGCGTGGTTCAGCGTGTCGACGTACGGGGCGGAATGGAGCCTGGTCAGCGCCCGGCCCGACCGGCGATTACGTGCGGGGGTCCTGGGCTACCGCGGGTACCGGATGGCGTTGGACCGGCCCAGACGGCGCCTGGAACTCCCGGACGGCGTGGTGACGTTGGTCCTCGGCTTCCAGGGCCAGCTGCGCCTCACCGACGTCGGCCGGCCCGACGGCACGACGGCGGCCCGAGCCGGGGAACCGGCAGCGGTGCCCTTCACCTCGCTGGTCTCCGCGGTGCGTTCGCGCGCCACCATCGGCGAGCACAGCGGCATCCTCCACGGCATGGAGGTCCTGCTCGCGCCGTGGGCCGCCTACAACCTGCTCGGGGTGGAGATGCACGAGTGGGCCGACCGCATCCTCGATCCGGCCGAGCTCGTGGGCCGCCGCGTCGACGACCTCGCCGGGGCGCTCGCCGCCCTGCCGAGCTGGCGCAGGCGGTTCGAGCTGCTCGACGCCACCCTGGCCCAGTGGTCGGCGGCGGGCCCACCGTGCTCGGCGCGGGTGGTGTGGGCCTGGGGGGAGCTGTCCCGTACCGGTGGCGCCGTACCCATACGGCACCTGGCCGAGCAATCCGGGTGGAGCTGGCGGCAGTTCGAGAGCCGGTTCCGGCAGCAGATCGGAATGCCCCCGAAGACCATCGCCCGCATCATGCGGCTGCATCGCGCGCTGAGGCTGCTCGGCAGTGGCCAGGCGGTGTCTCAGGCGGCCTTGGCCTGCGGGTTCTCCGACCAGTCGCACCTGGCCCGCGAGGTGCGCAGGATGACGGGCCGCACGGCGACCCAGCTGCTCGCCGCGCCTGCCGGGACAGCCGCGGGGCCGCCCGCCGATGACCGCGTCGAGGGCCGGATGACCAGCGTCCTCCTCCCGGACCGGACCCCGCCGTCGGGCGGTGGCCGAAAGTGAGCCGCCTGCGGGAGCGCCGCGAATTTGTTCAAGACGCGGCCCGGCGGCGATGGCCAGGATGGCGGCGTCCTCGAACGATGATCCCTGGAAGGGGCATCCACACATGCGCATGCGCATCGCCACAGCAGTCGGTGCCGTAGCCCTGTCCGGCGCACTCGCCGGACTCGGTCTCGCCGGAACCGCCCAGGCCGCCGAGAGCGGCGCCCTCGCCTGTTCCACCACGAAGATCAGCAGCAAGACGGCGCGGGGCTGGTGTTCCGCGGGCTCGGCCTGGCGGGTGGGCGTGAAGTGTACGGACGGCAAGCACTACTACAGCGGTTGGGAGACCGACGCGCGCAACCAGTACGCCACCTGCGGCAGCGGCACCATCACGCACTACTGGATCGACCGCTGACCCCTGCGGACCGACCGGCGCAGCCCGGCCGTTGGCGAGCGGCGGCTCGTGAGCGGCTGCCGGTGACTGCGACAACAGGCCCCGGGAACCTTCTGGTTCCCGGGGCCCGTGCCGTACGGGCTGCGGCGGGTACGGGCGTGGCCTAAGGGTTCGAGGGCAGCTGCCCCGCCCCACGGCAGATCGGGCAGAAGCGCCGGGTGAAGCACAACGGACACCGGCCCAGGCGGTCGGGGTCGCGGGGGAGGGTGCCGGCGCCCCAGCCCCCGTGTCCGCCCATGACCCAGCCGCGGCCCCCGCAGGCCGGGCACCAGCCCAGGCCGTCGCACTCGTAGCAGAGCTCCTGGCCCGGGGTCAGCGTCTCCTCGGTGACCACCGGCTCGGGGCGTACGTGCGGCACCGGCTCGTACAGGGCGAACTCCGCGGTCCTGCCCGCGTACAGCACCTCGCCGTTGCCGTGGACGACGGACACGGTGATCTCCGTGCCGTCGCGGGCGCCGGTGACGATCGCGCCCCCGTGCGCACCGGCCCGCGGTGCGGGCGTCCCCCAGCCCCCGGCGGTGAGCAGAGCGGCCGCGCGGGCGGCGAGATCGGTGGGGTACGCCTCACGCGGGGGCCGCACGTCGCGGGCCCGTACGCGTGCGGTGAAGGAGTAGTGCCACAGCGCGGGCACCCTGCCGTGGTCACCGAACGGCTCGTCGGGCAGGGGGAACTCCGGTACCTGACCCGGCGTGAGCTGCCCGGCCAACGAGCGCAGGCACGCGCGGAGCTCCTCCGCCGCCCGGGTGAGGCGCTCGCGCGCCCCCGGTATCCCCACCGCCATGGTCATCCCTCCCGTTCACCGAAGCCAACCACGGCGGGCACACGATCGGCCAGCTCGCGGGGTGTCACATTCCGCGGCGCTGCCCGGTCCTCGCTACGGAAGCGAGAGAAGGGATCGTCAGGATGAAGACCGTCATCGTGTGCGCCTCCGTGTCACACGGCAATACGCGCCGTGTAGCCGACACCATGGCCCTGGTACTGGGCGCGAAGGTCGTCTCCCCCGAGGAGGCCGACCCGGCGGAGCTGGCGGGCGCCGGCCTCGTGGGGTTCGGCTCGGGCGTGTTCTACAGCAGGCTCCACCCCCGCCTGACCGACTTCGTCAGGGAACTTCCCACCGGGCGGGGCCGGGCGTTCGTGTTCGCCACCAGCGGGCTCCCCGAGATTCCGCCGGCGCCGTTCACCCGCCCCCTGGTCAGGCTCCTCGAAGGCAAGGGCTTCGAGGTGGAGGGGAGCTTCTCGTGCCGGGCGTTCGACACGTGGGCGCCCTTCAAGCTCCTCGGCGGCATCCACCGGCAGCGGCCGAACGCGGCGGACCTGGCCGCCGCGCGGGCGTTCGCCGAGCGGCTGCGGGACGGGACGGGGCCCGTGTCCTGACCCGTCGGGCCGGCGTCGGACCGTCCAGGGGGTGCGGGGTCCACACGGATGGGGGAAGCTGGGTGTGTCCGCAGCGCGGGCGGCGGGCGGAGTCGCGAGGAAGGTCTTTCGTGAACGTTTCTGCAGCCGGTCGGCCCTCAGACGCAACCCGGCGCGGGGTGCGGACGGCCACCCTGTTGTGCGCGGCGGCGGCTTTGACGGCCGCCGTGCTCCCGGCCTCCGCGCACGCCGGTGGAACGGCAGCGGCCCGGACTCCGGGTCCCGGGGACCCGGTGGATCCCGTCGTGGTCGTCGACTGTTTCTCCCAGGCCCAGACGCGCCCCGAGGAATACCTCCTGGCCTGCGGGGACGGTAACAACCGCCTCGTCAAGCTCAGCTGGGACACGTGGGGGCCGAGGACCGCGACGGCCACCGGCACCGACATGGTGAACGACTGCCGCCCGTACTGCGCGGCCGGCCGTTTCCGCGCCTACCCGGTGAAGGTGACCCTCAGCAGTCCGGAGAACTGGCCCGAGCACCCCGGCGTCCAGCGCTTCACGATGATCCGGCTCCTCTACACGGACACCGCACCGGCCCCGGTCGCCAAGGACGTGACCTACAAGCTCGTGTACTGAGACCGCGGCGGGTTCCCGCTATCCGGGGAGGGGGAAGCCGTTGAAGAGGTCGTCCATGCCGCGCAGGGCCAGGCGGTCGGGAGTGGCACGGACCGCGAGGTCGCGGGCCGCGGCCGCGAGCGGGTTGCGGAGGGCGCCGAGGCGGCCGACCCGGCGGGCACGGACGCGCACGGCGTCGGTGCGGTCGCGGCGGGCGGCCGTGTACGCGGCGAGGGCGGCCGGGACCGGGTCCGCAGTGTCTGCGGTGTCCGTGCCCTGCGTGTCCTCTCCGGCCGGCAGCAGGTGCGCGAGGACCACCGCGTCCTCGATGGCCTGGCAGCCGCCCTGGCCGAGGTTGGGGGCCATGGCGTGGGCGGCGTCGCCGAGCCAGGCGATCCGCCCGTGGTGCAGGCGCGGGAGCGGGGCGGCCAGGTCGTAGAGGTCGTTGCGCAGGACGGCGGCGGGGTCGAGGCGGCCGACTCGCTCCAGGAGGGCCGGGATGGGGTCGTGCCACGAGCCGAAGCGCCGGCGGAGTTCGGCGCGGGCGTCGGCAGACGGGGTGCCGGCCGGCACGACCGCCGTGGCATAGAGGTAGAACCGGCCGTCGGAGAGCGGGGTCACGCCGAACCGCTCGCCCCGCCCCCAGGACTCGCTCATGGCCGGTATCCGCAGGTTCGGGGCGTCCACGATGGTCCGCCAGGCGGTCTCGCCGATGTAGTGCAGGCCGGGGTGGGCGGGGAAGTACGCGCGGCGCAGCGGGCTGTGGATGCCGTCGGCGGCGACGACCAGGTCGGCGGAAAGGTCCGGGCCGGCTGCCGTACGGACGGTGGGGCGGCCTCGCGCGCCGTCGACGGCGGTCACGGCGGTGCCGTAGCGGAGGGCGGCCGGTGGCAGGGCTGCGGCCAGGGCGGCCGCGAGGGCGGGGCGCGGGACGGCTATCGGGGGCATGCCGTAGCGGGCCGCCATGTCGGCGGTGCCGGCCCGGGTGAGCCACCGGCCGTCGGCGCGGCGCACGCCCATCGATTCGGGTACGGCGCTGCCGGCGGCGAGTGCGGCGTCGACGCCGATGCTGTCGAGTGCGCGCAGGGCGTTGGGGGCGAGTCCGATGCCGGCGCCGGTGGCGGGCGGCTCGGGGGCGCGTTCGCAGACGGTGACGTGCCAGCCCCGGCGGTGCAGCGCGATGGCGGCGGTGAGGCCGCCGATTCCGGCCCCGACCACGACCGCGTGACGTTTCGGCATGAACACCTCTCCGTTCGGTTCGGGCATCCTCCACCGCCGCAGGACCCTCACTCTACAACTGTAGAGTGAGGGCATGTCCAGCCCTGACCGCCGTACCCTCATCGCGGACACCGCGATCGCCACCCTGGCCGTGGCCGGCCTGCGGGGGCTCACCCACCGCGCGATCGACACCGCTGCCGGGCTGCCCGCCGGGAGCACCTCGTACTACTTCCGTACGCGTACGGCGCTGATCGGCGCGTGCTGCGCGCGGATCGCCGAACTGGACCTGAACGACGTCGAGTCGAGGCCGCCGGTCTCGCGGGAGGAGGCGGCGGCCTCGCTCGGGGCGGTGCTGCACCACTGGCTGACCACGGGCCGCGGGCGTCAGCTCGCCCGCTACGAGCTCAGCCTCGAAGCCGCGCGCCGGCCGGAGTTGCAGGCGGCCCTCCACCGGTCGGGCCTGGCGGCCCGCGCCGCTGCGGCCGCCCTCCTCGCGGCGCTGGGCGCCGCCCGGCCCGAGGAGGCCGCCGAGCTGCTGGTCTCCTGGACCGACGGCGTGCTCTTCGACCGCCTCGCCGGCGCGATGGCCCACACCCGGCCCGCGCCGGACCCGGCGGAACTCACCGTGCTGGCCCGCCGGATGATCGACGCCGCGCTGGCCGGCTAGCGGATCCGACCCCAACTCGCGGATTTCGTACACCTTCTGACGGCATGACGGCCACACTGTGGAGGAAGTGTGTTCGTCACCCGGAGCGAATGTGCGCGCTGCGGGCCGGACGCACCGCCGATCAGCGCCACCGACTTCGAGTGCAGTGCGGGTCGGGGGCGTTCTCGTACCCGAGCCGACTGGAGCACGAGTGACACCTCCCCAACACCCTTCCGCGCAGCCGGACCCGGCGGCCGCCGGCCACGCCGGCACCGGCTTCGAGGCGGTTCCGCCGCTCGACGGGCAACTGTGCTTCGACCGGACCTCCCTCGAAGCGGCGTCCCGCGACTTCGGCGGCCTCGTCCACCGGCGGCCCGCCGCGGTCCTGAAGCCCGGCTCGGCCGAGGACGTCGCCACGATGGTCCGCTACTGCCGCGAGCGCGGGCTGAAGGTGGCCGGGCGGGGGCAGGGGCACTCCACCAACGGGCAGGCGCAGGTGCCCTCCGGGCTCGTCATCGACCTCGGCACCCTGAACTCCGTCGAGATCCACGACGACACCGCCACGGTCGGGGCCGGAACACTGTGGAGCAGCCTGGTGCGGGCCTCGCTGCCCCTGGGCCTGACCCCGCCCGCGTTCACCGACTACCTGGAGCTGTCCGTGGGCGGCACGCTGTCGGCCGGCGGCCTGGGCGGGCAGATCGGCCACTACGGGACGCAGGTCTCCCAGGTGCTCGAACTCCAGGTCGTCACCGGGGAGGGCGAGATCACGACCTGCTCACCCACCCTGCGCCCCGACCTGTTCCGGGCCGTCCTCGGCGGCCTCGGGCAGTGCGCGGTCATCACCCGCGCCACCCTTCCGCTGGTCCCCGCGCCCCGCTCCGTACGCCTCTACACGCTGACCTGCCCCGGCGTTGCCGAACTCACCGCGCTACAGGCCCGGCTGATCGAGGACGGCCGCTTCGACTACCTCGCCGGCCAGGTCCAGTCGCCGTCCCCCGAGGGCTGGACCTACGTGATCGAAGCCGCCGCCTACGACGCGACGGCCGCCGACGACGCCCGGCTCACCGGCGGCCTGGACCGCACCGCGATCGAGGCGCAGGACCTGCCCTACTTCGACTTCCTCAACCGGATCGCCCCGCTGGTGGAGATGTTCGAATCCATCGGTGAGTGGCAGCGGCCGCACCCCTGGTACGACAGCCTGCTCCCCGCCTCCTCGGTGAACGCCGTCGTCACGGACACCCTCGCGAACCTCAAGGCCGCCGCGCTCGGAGCGAGCGCGGTCATCCTGCTGTACCCCGTCCTCACCGCCAAGTGCACGACCCCGCTCCCGGCGATGCCCGAGGAGGAACTCGCCTACCTCTTCTCCCTCCTCAAGACCGCTTCGCCCGGGGCGGATTCAGCCGAGGAGATGGTCGCCGCGAACCGCGTCCAGTACGACACCACGGTCGAGGCGGGCGGCCGCTGGTACCCGATCGGCTCGGTGCCGCTCACCCCGGAGGACTGGGAGCGTCACTTCGGCGCCTTCTGGAACGAGTTCAGGAGCGCACGGCACCGCTACGACCCCGACGGCGTCCTCACGCCGGGCCAGCGCATCTTCTGACCGTACGGCGTACGCGCCTGAAGGCCGGAGCGCCCGTCGGGCGGTCCGGCCTTCACTCCGGAGCGGGACGCGGCCGTTGGGCGCTCCCCGTGCGCGGTCAGTCCTTGCTGGCCACGTGCCAGGTCATTCCCCACCCGTACTCGAGGTCCACGGCCTGCTGCTTGAGGATGCCGGGCGGCAGCACGATGTACTTCGCCTCCCGCCGGACGATCAGTTCCCCGCCCACGTTCTCGATCATCGCGATCGCGGCGACCGGCGAAGGGACGGTGCACTCGTCCAGGCGCACCTCGATCGGCGGGCCGCCGGGCGGATACAGCGTCGCGACGCCGTGCAGACCCGCGAAGCTGGACGCCCCGGAGTAGATCGCCACGAAGACCAGGAGCCGCTTGATCTCGGCCGTGTGGTCAAGGTTGATCAGGAGGTTCTCGCCGTCCTCGCTCCCGCCGGTCCGGTCGTCCTGGTCCAGGCGGACGTACGGGGGCTGGTCGAACGAGCCGAACTGGTTGTTGATGGGGTGGACGATCCCCATCGCGCCGTTCTGCAGCTCCCACAGGCAGGAGAGGTCGAGGTCCACGTCCTCCAGCCGGACGGCGTCCTTCCCCTTGTTCATCCAGCCACGCGGGGGCCTGGCGGCGCTCCACGAGAGGTTGACCCGCATGCCTCCGGATGTGGCGCCCTGCTTGGTCAGCGACACCGCGGGCGCCGATTTGGTCAGCGTGATCTTCGACAGCCGCACCGGCTGCGCAGGGGGCTGCGGGGGCTGCGGCAGCGCTGCCTGCTGAACCGGCGGAGGCGAAGCGGGCTCGTCGACGGTGATGCCGAAATCGGTGGCGAGCCCTGCCAGGCCGGAGGCGTAGCCCTGGCCCACCGCCCGGAACTTCCACGCGCCGTTGCGGCGGTACAGCTCCCCCAGGAGGAACGCCGTCTCCGATGTGGCGTCCGTGGCATCGAACCGCGCCACCTCGGCGCCGCTCTGCGCGTCCAGGACGCGCACGAACAGACCGGCGACCTGGCCGAACGTGGCGTCCGTGGAGGCCGCGAGCACCACCCTCCCGATGTCCTGCTCCACCGCGGACAGCGCCACCGCGATCGTCTCCAGCACGCCCGTGCCGTCCTGGCGCCTGCCCTCGTGACGCACGGCGCCGCTGGGATGGGCGGGCTGGTTGTAGAAGACGAAGTCGTCGTCCGACCGCACCTTGCCCGCCGCCGCCAGCAACAGGGCCGACACGTCCACATCGGGGGCTCCCGGCCCCCCTCGCCAACCCAGCTCCACCCGGACGCTGGTGCTCGCCACCGGTACGTTGGCACCCTTTTGCAAGGACACGTGGGTCCCCCTTCCGCGACCTGTCCCGCTCCCGCAGCAGCGTACGAGGTTTTGGCCTGCTCCCCTCCCCGAAGCCGGAGATTGCCTCTTCCCCATGACTAGGGTGGCCGGATGGACGGGATACAGGTCGTCGGCGACCGGGACGAGTGGCGGGGCGGGTTCGAGGAGCGGGTGCTGGCCGGGTACCGGGCCGCGGGATGCTCGGAACCACTGGCCCGGGCCCTGCTGGAACGGGCGGTGAAGGGGATCGACGAGTGGACGGTGGCCACGGACGGCGCCGGGTGGATCGCGGTCGGGGTCACGCAGGACAACGGGGCGACCGTGGGCCGCATCCACGACCTGACGGTGCCGCAGGGGCGTGCGTGGGCCGAGCGGTGGTGCGCCGAGCACGGTGCGCAGCGGGTGGAGGTCCGGCTCACGGGCGGAGCGGGAGCGTTCGCCGACTATCCCGTACGGGGACAGAACCGGATGCGTGCCGTGGCCGAACGGCCCGAACTGCCACCGGGCCTGACGGTCCGCCGGCTCACCGAGGAGGAGTACCCGGGCTGGTACGCCGGCGAGGAGGCCGCGTACATCGCGGACATCGTCCGGGCCGGCGCTCTGACCCCGGAACAGGCCAAGCAGAAGTCCGACCAGGACTTCGCCCGCCACCTCCCCCTGGGCTATCTGACCCCGGGCCACGCCTTCTACGCGATGGAGGCCGACGGCCGGGTGATCGGCACCGGCTGGGTCAACCACGGCTTCCTGCCGGGCGTGACCTTCGGCTTCTCACTGGAGGTGTACGAGGAGCACCGCGGCAAGGGCTACGGCCGGGCCGCGATGGCCGTGGGCGAGTGGGCCACCCGGCAGGGCGGCGACGAGGCGATGATGTTCAACGTCTTCGGCGGCAACGAGGTCGCGATGGGGCTGTACGGCAGCACCGGCTTCGCCGTGCTGGACGAGTACCGCTCGATCGACCTCTAGCCTTGCGGATTCCCCGCACCGCACGGGGCGAATATTGAACCTTGGACAGGCGGGGCACCCCGCCCGGTGCCTATCGTGAAATAGCGATGCCGGCTGCCGGTCGAGGCCTCGTGGAAGGTGCTGGAGATGAAGAACGTAAGGCTTCGAGGATGGATCGAGGCGTTCCTGGCAGCCGTCAGCGGGATCCTCTTCGTCCTCACCCTCGCCTGGCCCGACTGGATCGAAGGTATTTTCGAGGTGGATCCCGACCAGCACAGCGGCGCGCTGGAGTGGGTGGTCGTCGCGGTCCTGCTGTGTGCCACCGCGGTCTTCTCGCTGCTCGCACGGTCCGAATGGCGCCGGGCCGCCACGGCACGCGCCGAGTGACCGCCTCTCCTATCGTCGACAGCGTCGACAGGACGCCGTTGGGCCGGGGGTTCGGGTGGCTGTGGGCGGCGTTCGCGGTCAGCACCTTCGGCACGTGGCTCGCCTTCGACGCGTTCGCCCTGATCGCGATCCTCGTGCTGCACGCCGGGCCGGCCCAGGTGTCGCTGCTGGCCGCGGCGGGGCTGGCGGTGGGGGCCGTGGTCGCGGTGCCCCTCGGGCCGTGGGTGGAGTTCCGCCGCAAGCGGCCGGTGATGATCGCGATGGACCTGACCCGGTTCGCGGCGCTGACGAGCGTCCCCGCCGCCTACGCGCTGGGCGTGCTCGGCTTCGTCCAGCTCCTGGTCGTCTCCGTCGTCGTCGGTGCGGCCGGGATCGCGTTCAACGCGGCCAGTGGTGCCTACCTGAAGGCATTCGTACGGCCGGAGGACCTGCTCGTCGCGAACGGGCGCTTCGAGTCCACCACGTGGACGGCCACCGTGCTCGGACCGCCGGCCGGTACGGCGGCGATCGGGCTGTTCGGCCCGGTGATGACCGTCGTGGCCGACGCGGTGAGCTACCTGCTCTCGGCCGTGGGGCTCCGCGCGATCGGCGGCAGCGAGCCGCGCCCCGTGCGCACCGGTGCGCAGGGGGCGCGGCTCCGGCCCGGCGACCTGCTCGAAGGGTGGCGGTACATCCTGTCCCACCCGACGCTGCGTCCCTTGTTCTTCAACACGGTCCTGGTCAACGGGCTGATCCTGGCGTCCTCGCCGCTGCTCGCCGTCCTCATGCTCGGCGACCTCGGCTTCGCGCCCTGGCAGTACGGCCTCGCGTTCGGCCTGCCCTGTGTCGGCGGCATCATCGGCTCGCGGCTGTCCCGCCGGCTCGTCTCGCGCTACGGCCGGCACCGGGTCATGCTCACCGCCGGGGCGCTGCGCGCGTGCTGGTCGATCGGGCTGGCCTTCATCCGGCCCGGTGTGGCCGGGCTCGTGCTCGTCGTGGTCGTCGAGTTCGGACTGATCGCCTGCATGGGCGTGTTCAACCCGGTGTTCGCCACCTACCGGCTCGAACGGACCGCCAAGGACCGCATCGCCCGCACCCTGTCGGCGTGGTCGGTCACCAGCAAGGCGACGGTCGCGGCCATGACCGGGCTGTGGGGCGTTCTGGCCGGCGTCACCGGCCCCCGCACCGCGGTCGCCGTCGCGGGCCTCCTCATCCTGACCACCCCTCTCCTGCTGCCCCGGAACGGCTCCGCGCCCCGCCCCGAGGCGGACCTGGTCCGGAACGAATCCGACGCACCGTAACCCGCACCCCGTCGGGCCCCGTGGGGGCGCCGCTCAGCGGGCAGCACGGGTGCGGGGGCCGGGCGAACCCCCGGTCAGCGCCCCGCCCAGCGCCAGCACGCTCAGGCCGAACATCAGGACCCCCAGGGGCACGTGGAGCGACGGCTCGTGCGCGATGCCCAGCACGACCTGCACCGAGGCGAGTACGAGGAAGCCGGTCGCGTAGAGGATGGGCCGGGGCGAGCCGCCGCCGGGCCGCCACGCGAGGATCGCGGCGAGCACGTACACCATCGACGCGCCGTACATCACGCGCGCTCCGACGCCGTGCAGCGCCTCGCCGTAGGAGGAGGACAGCAGCAGTCCGGCGGTGGCCGCCTGGAAGAAGAGGGCCAGGGTCTGGAGGGCGATCGCGACCCTCACGAAGGTGGAACTGCCGCCCCGCACTGCCGTCGTCGTCCCTGTGGTCGCCATGCGGTCCCTCTTCCTGCCTCGCGGCGGTGGATCTGTAGTGTCTCGACGGTCCGACGACATGGGCCACCGAAATGTGAGGCGAAGCGGCGACCTCACAGTTCGGTGCGGTGTTTCGTCGAAGTGCCGGGAGCCCAAACGAACGAGGGAACAGGGAGCCGACGCAAGCATGAGCACCACATCCGAGGCGGGGCACGACCGGTCCGAGCCCGACCTGAGCGCGGTCGTCGGCGAGCGCCGCCAGCTGATCAACCTGGCCTACCGGCTGCTCGGTTCGGTGGCCGAGGCCGAGGACGCCGTGCAGGAGACGTACGCCCGCTGGTACGCGATGCCGCGGCAACGGCAGGAGGAGGTCGAATCGCCCGGAGCCTGGCTGACGACGGTGGCCGGCCGCGTCTGCCTGGACATGCTCGGCTCCGCGCGGGCCCGACGCGAGCGGTACGTCGGCGAGTGGATACCGGAGCCGCTGCCCGACTCCACGGAGTGGTTCAGCGGCCGGACCGGCGGCGACGGGGCCGGTCCGGCCGACCCCGCCGACCGGGTCACTCTGGACGAGTCGGTGAACATGGCCTTCCTCGTCGTCCTGGAGTCGATGACTCCGGCCGAACGCGTGGCGTTCATCCTCCACGACGTCTTCCGCTACCCCTTCCCCGAGATCTCCGCGATCGTCGGCCGTACGCCCGCGGCCTGCCGCCAGCTGGCCTCCTCGGCGCGCCGGCGCGTCCGCGCCGCGCAGGCACCGGCGGCTCCGACGGCCGGGCAGGCCGGCCTGGTGCGGCATTTCAAGGCGGCGTGGGAGGCCAGGGACATCGAGGCCCTCGTCGGCCTCCTCGACCCCGGCGCCACGATGATCGCCGACGGCGGCGGCCTGGTGGGCACCGTCCTGCGCCCGGTCGAGGGAAGCGAGCGCATCGCCGAGTACCTGATCCACATCGCGAGCAGGGCGCCGGGGCTGAGGCTCCTGGAACGGACGGTCAACGGCCGGCCGGGCCTGGTCGCCCAACACGGCGGGACCACCGTGACCGTGGCGGCGTTCAGCCTCACCGGCAACCGCATCGCCCGCATCTGGGCGGTCCGCAACCCGGAGAAACTCCGCCTGTGGAGCGAGCCCGGGAACGGACAGAGCTGACCGCTGACCGTTGGGAGGCCGGCCGTGCGCCGTACCGCGTGGGTGGGTACGGCGCACGGAGGCGGGCAGGCGGGTCAGCCGGCCCCGTGGCGTCCTGCCCCGGCAGCGAACCGGGCGGCCCCGGTCACCGCTCCGGCGTCGAGGGAGACGGTGCCGTGTCCGAACTCGACGGCGAGGGCGGTGTTCTCGTCGCGGCCTTCCTGTTCGAGTACCGACATGCGGTCGTGGCGCATGCAGGTCTGCGGCAACTCCGCCAGCTGCGCCGCGAGTTCCTCGGCGCGCGCCAGCGCCTCGCCGGCGGGGACCACGCGGTTGGCGAGACCGATGTGGAGGGCCTCGGCGGCATCCACCGCCCGGCCGGTGAGGATCATGTCCATCGCCCTGCTCGTACCGATGAGGCGGGGCAGCCGTACAGTTCCGCCGTCGATCAGCGGTACGCCCCAGCGGCGGCAGAACACCCCGAACACCGCGCTCTCGTCGGCCACGCGCAGGTCCGCCCAGAGCGCCAGTTCCAGACCGCCGGCGACCGCGTGTCCGCTGATGGCGGCGATGACCGGCTTGGAGAGCCGCATGCGGGAGACGCCCATGGGGCCGTCGCCGTCCGCGGCGACCCGGTTGCCGTTGCCCTCGCTGAAGGCCTTCAGGTCGGCGCCGGCGCAGAAGGTTCCTCCTTCGCCGTGGAGGACGGCCACGGCCGCGCCGGGGTCGGCGTCGAAGGCGCGGAACGCATCGGCCAACGCCGCGGCGGTGTCCCGGTCCACCGCGTTGCGGACGTGCGGCCGGTTCAGGCTGATCGTCGTCACCGCGCCCCGACGGCGGACCCGTACGGGCTCGGAGGTCGTGTCGTGCTCGGATGCCATGTGTGAGTGTCTCCCTGACTCGAGTTCCGCCCGCGAACGTGTGGTGCCGGCACCGGCGCGCCGTCGCACCGAACGGGCGCCCATCGCTAGGTTCGGGCAGCATGACGGAACCTCTCTACTACGTCGACCGCTCGGACATCGACGAGTCCGAGTCCACGATGACCACGGTGGCCGTGCACCCCGACGCGGCGTCGATGGAGCTCCACATGGAGCTCGGCGGACCGAAGTTCCGCGCGTTCGGCCCGCTCATCCGCATGAGATCCATCGACGTGTACGGGCGACCGGGCCCGGTGGTCGCAGACCTGCTCCGGCAGAAGGCCGAGATGCTCGGCGGGGGCACCGTCACCCTCCACTCCCTGCAGGCGGGCTTCAGCCGGCCGTATCCGCCCGGGAACCGACTAGGACTTCACGCCGGTGTCCCGGGCCCGGCCCCGGCCGCTAGGCCGAAGGGCGGGTGATCACACGGATGTTGAACGTGTGGGTTCCCAGGCCGCCCGCGATGCCCATGAAGAGGAAGGCGAAGTGTTCCTGGCCGCGCGCGGTGGTGATGCCGCCGATGTCCAGCTGGGACGACTCGGGCCAGCCGAGGTCGGTGAGGAGACGGCCGGCGGTCCGTTTGGCTTCGGCGTCGTCGCCGGAGAGGAAGACGGTGCTCGGGCCGTCGAGGCCGGCCGGGTCGGTCATCGCGGTGGAGTCCATGGTGCACAGCGTCTTGACGACGGGCGTCAGGGGGAAGGCTTCCTGGATCTGTTCGCCCAGGCTGCTGTTGGGGTGTGAGAGCTCGGAGAAGTCATCGGAGAGTCCGACCCCCACGTCGATCAGCAGGGTGCCGGCCAGCGCCGGCGCCCCGATGGAGTGCAGGAGGTCCACGGACACGTTACCGGGGGTGGCGTTGACCAGTACCTCCGCGTGGGCGGCCGTCTCGCTCAGGTCCGCCACGGGGAGACCGAGGCCGGTGCGGTCCTGCGGCCGTCGTGAACCGAGGAGCACGTCGTGTCCTGCGGCGCTCCAGCCGTGGGCCAGTGCTCGGGCGACGTTGCCGGTGCCAAGTAATCCTATTCGCATGGTGCGACGCTAACCGTCGCCGCGGCCCGGCGAATCGGTCCGGAGCCCGGGGGCGACCGGCACCAAGGACGTAGGTCCACGGTCGTCCGCCCCGAGTGCCCGGCTTATGAGATCGGCACTCCGGGCTCGAGGAACCACAGGCCGGCGATGGTGCCGTCCTTGTGGAAGGCGAGGCGGAACTCTCCGGGCCGGTGTTCCATGGTCAGCGGTGTGTTGACGACGGTGAGCTCACCGAAGGGGACGTCCTCGGGCTCCCCGTGGGACTGGTAGCGTCCGAATTCGTCCTGGTAGGCGTCCCAGGACTTCGCGAGGGTGTCCGGGGTCAGCGCCTTTCGCATCGTCGCGTCGAAGTGGGCCGTGGCGGCGGCGAAGTCGCCCTTCACGATGGCATCGAGCGTCTGGGCGGCGATCCGGTCGTACGGGGTCTGCGCCGCAGCCGCCACCGTCGCGGTGGCGTGGGCCTGCATCGCGGCGGCCCGTGCGAATCCGCCGGCCGGAAACAGCATGCAGGCGGCGGCCACCGAGATGGCCGCTGCCGCCCGGACCAGCTGCCGCCGACTGCTGAGCGCTGTGTCTCTGTCGGGCATCAGGACCACGACTTCCTCTGGCTTGGCGGGCCGGATACGTCCATCTTGCTCCCCTCGCTCCGCCCTCGCATGCCGGGCAACCGTCAGGTTTCGGCCATGCCGTTGCAGCCCGTCAGCCGGACAGAGGCGTGTCAGTGACGAAGCGGAACTCCGGCGTCCGGCACAGTGGGGGCAGTGTGCGGCCGTCCGCGCGTGACGGCGGCCAGGGGCGCGCGTGAGGGGTTCGCATGGCCGAGAACGACACCTTCCGGACCAGCCGCCGGGCTGTCCTGCTGGCCGCCGGATCGGCCGGAGCCGCCGCGCTGGCCGCGGCCTGTTCCGGTCCGGCCACCGGGACCCTGGGGGCGGCAGGGCAGCCGACGGGCGGTGGCAGCAGCCCGGTTTGCGTGCTCACCCCCGAGGCGGGCGCGGGCCCGTACTACCTGGACCTCGACCGCGTCCGGTCGGACATCACCGAGGACCGGGACGGGGTGCCGTTCCGGCTGGACCTGACGGTGGTCCGGGTGTCGGCGGGCTGCCGGCCCCTCAAGGCGGCCGGCGTCGACGTGTGGCACGCCGACGCGTCCGGCGCCTACTCCACCGGCAAGGCCACGTTCCTGCGCGGCACTCAGGTCACCGACGCCGCCGGCCGGTGCACGTTCCGGACGATCGTGCCCGGGTGGTACGCGGGGCTGGCGCCGCACATCCACTTCAAGGTCCACCCCGACTCCCGCACCGAGACGACCTCCCAGTTCTTCTTCCCCGAGGACCTCCTGCTCCAGGTGTACGCACGGCAGCCCTACGCACGCCGCCGCGCGCCCCGGCACCCCAACGGCCGGGACAGCCGATACCGGTCCACCGGCGCCGCCATGACGCTGACCCCCGCGCGCGACGGCGCCGGCTACCGCGCCGCGTACACCGTCGGGATCGCCTGAACACAACAGCCGTTCGGCCCGTGGCCGAAACCATACGTTTGAGTCGCCTCTGACCGTGCAGGCGCGGTGTAACCACCACGCTTCCACCCGAGGAGGAGCTCAGTGATGACGGACGTCTCGCGCCTGCCGGGCCGAGCGGAACACGAATGGGCCTGGCAGGCCGGAGCCGCCTGCCGGGGCACGGGATCCGAGTGGTTCTTCCACCCCGAGGGCGAACGCGGCGAGGAACGCGCCGTCCGTGACGAGGCGGCCAAACGCATCTGCTCCTGGTGCCCGGTGCGCGCCCAGTGCCTGCGGCACGCGTTGCGCGTGCAGGAGCCGTACGGAGTGTGGGGCGGGCTGACCGAGGAGGAGCGCCGCCGCGCCCTCGCCTCGACCCGGCTGCGCAACGGGGCGTAAGGCCGGCCCACAGCGCCGAGAGGCGGCGCATCCGCCCGGGTGTTCCTGCTGGTCAGCATGGCCCCCTTGGTCTTTCAGCCGATGGAATTCCGCGCCCATGGTCGGGAAAGCACATTGCCCACGGGAGTG
Source organism: Streptomyces sp. NPDC057010 (assembly GCF_042673805.1). NCBI lineage: Bacteria > Bacillati > Actinomycetota > Actinomycetes > Kitasatosporales > Streptomycetaceae > Streptomyces > Streptomyces sp. NPDC057010. Next base: position 106,114 of record NZ_JBHUSC010000005.1, read on the forward strand.
GCGCCGGATTGGATTGCCAAGATCAAGACGGCGGGGTGGACCGGCCTCGACTGGCACAGAGGGAAGCGAATGACATCCATGCTCGGCGGCTGCACGCCCTGGCCCGAGGAGTTCGTCGACCGCTACTGGATGGCCGGGCACTGGCGCGGCTACACGCTGGACAGCCTGCTTCGCGACTGGGCCCTGCAGTACGGGCCCCGGACCGCGCTCGTGCACGGCGGCACCCGCCTCACCTACGCGAACCTGAACCGGCGCGTGGACCGTATGGCCGCCGGGTTCCGGCTGCTCGCACTCCGGCCCGGGCAGCGGGTCGTCGTGCAGCTGCCGAACGTACCCGAGTTCGTCATCACCGTGTTCGCGCTGATGCGGGCGGGTGCGGTGCCCGTGTTGTGCCCGCTCTCGCACCGCGCGGCCGAGGTGTCGCACCTCGTACAGGTCACCCAGGCCGTCGGCTACGTCGGCCCCTCCACCCACCAGGGCTTCGACCACACGGCGATGGCCGCGGACATCGCGGCCGGAGGGCCTTTCCTGCGGCGGGTGTTCACCCTCGAAACGGGGGGCGCCCCGTCCCCGTACGGCGGCGGCTACACGACCGATCCGGCCGGCTGCCACTACTTCCCGCTGGGCTCCGTCGACGCCCCGCCCGCACCCGCGCTCGCGCTGAGCGCCGGCCAGGTGGCGTTCTTCCTGCTTTCCGCCGGCGCCGGCACCGCGCCCAGGCTCGTTCCGCGCACCCACAACGACTACGCCTACCAGACGCGGGCCGCCGCCGAGCTGGTGTCGCTCACCGAGGACGACGTGTACCTCGCCGCGCTGCCCGCCGAGGACAACTTCACCCTCGGCTGCCCCGGCATCCTCGGCACCCTGTCCGTCGGCGGCACCGTCGTCCTGGCCGAGGACACGGAACCCGCCGGATGCCTCGAGGCCATCGAACGGGAGCGGGTCACCATCACCTCGGTGGTACCCGCCGCAGCCCGGCTCTGGCTCGACGCCCTTCCCGCGGTCCGGGCCGACGTGAGCAGCCTGCGTCTGGTGCAGATCGGCGGCGCGCCCCTGCCCCGGGCGACCGCCGAACGGGTGGGCTCCGAATGGGGCTGCCGCCTGCAACAGGTCTTCGGCATGGCCGAGGGGCTGCTCACCCTCACCCGGCCCGCCGATCCGGAGGAGACCGTACTCACCACGCAGGGCCGCCCGCTCTCGCCCGACGACGAGATCCGCATCGTGGACGGCGACGGCGAGGACGTGCCCGACGGGCAGCCCGGCGAACTCCTCGCCCGCGGCCCGTACACCGCGCGCGGCTACTACCGGGCGCCCGAGGACGACTCCCGCTCCTTCACCGCCGACGGCTACTTCCGCACCGGCGCTCTCGCGCGGCGCACCCCGGACGGCAACCTGGTGCTGACCGGCCGCCCGGAGGACGTGCCGCGGACGGGCTGACCAGGAGGTGCGACCCCTCTCCCTGAGCGGGCCTTCGTGGGCTCATACTGTGCCCCATGAGGGGGAGCGAGAAGCCGCAGCGTGCTCTGCGGCGCCAGTCCGCGGTGCCGCGCAGTCCGCTGGTTCCGGATTCCGTCGAGGCGGAGATCGCACGGCACGACTGGGAGTCGGTCGAGTGCGGCTGCGGCCGGTCAGCAGGGCATCTGGAGGCCATGGTCCGGGACGCCGCGGAGGGGCATCCCGCCGCGTTCCGCGCGCTGGAGGGCCATGCCTTCTTCGTGGAGAACCTGAAGCCGCCCGCTCCGGCGGTGTGCGCCGTGCTGATGGCCGCGTGGTCCGCGCGCCCGCCGCGGCGCGCGACCCGGGAGGAGCTGCTGCGGACCCTGCTGGAGCTGCTGTGCATGAGGGATGACGGCGGCACCCACGAGGCCGGGCTGTACGGGCAGTGCGCCGCGTTCATCCGCACCGGCACCGACGGCTACCGCCGCGAACAGGCCACCGCCCCCGGCTCGGCGACCGCCGAGTACGCCCGGGCGATCCTGGAGATCCTCGGCCTGCCCGTCTAGGCGTTCCGCGTTCCGGCGTCATCTCATCTTGAGCGGGTGTTCGGGGGCCAGCACGGCGGCGATGCGTTCGGCGATGGTCTGGGCCGAGTTGCCCTCGGGGCTCTTGGGGCCCTTCGTCACCGTGACCGAGACCGAGAGCTTCTGCGCCGGCAGGTAGGCCGCGATGGCCGCGTAGCCCGAGAACGACGGGTTCGTCAGGATCCAGCCGTTGACGACGATGACACCGAGGCCGAAGTGGTGTGCCGCGGTATTGGTCAGCTGACAGACGGCGGCCGGGCAGGTGGACGTTGCGTGGCCCAGGCCGATGGTGCCCGGATCGAGCTGGGTCCGGAAGGACTTGGCGGACACCAGCTCCCCGGTTCCGATGGCGCGCGCCGACCGGTCCAGATCGCAGATGTTCTGCACGAGGACCGCTCCGGGCCTGGTGGTCCAGGAGGGGTTCCAGAAGGTGGACTCCTCGTAGGTGCCGCGCTCGGAGGTGAAGGCGTGCAGGACGGGCTCCGGGATCTGCGGGGTGAACCGGTTGCCGGTCTGGCTCAGCCCGAGCGGATCCATCACGCGCTCCTTGAGGAGCCGGTCCAGGGGGAGTCCGCTGATCTTCTCCAGCGCGGCGCCGAGGAGCTGGAAGTTGGCGTGCGAGTAGCTCCAGTTGGTCCCCGGCTCGTACAAGAGCGGTTGTTTCGTGGCGAATTCGGTGACCTCGTCCGGTGTCCACTGGCGGAACGGTGCGGCCTTCAGCTCGGCGAGGAAGGCGGGGTCCGTGACGTAGTCGTGGAGGCCGGACGTGGAGTCGCCGAGCATCCGCAGGGTGATCTCCGAGCCACGCGGCACGTCCGGAAGCCAGCGGGACACCGGGTCGTCGAGCGAGGCCTTGCCCTGTTCGACGAGCTGGAGCAGCACGGTACCCATGTAGACGATGCCGACGGACCCCGTGCGGAAGTGCATCGAGGGCTCGGCCGGGACTCCCGTCATCGATTCCCCGAGGGCGGTGGTGAGCACCTCCCGGTCTCCGGAGGAGACCCGCAGGATCACCGAGTTCAGGCCGAACTCCCGCTGGGAGCGCTGGGCGATGGTGAGGACCTCGTGCGCATCGCCTTGGGCGGGGCCGGGTGAGCTGACGCAGGCGCCCGGCGCGGGCGCGGCGACCGCCGGCACCGCAGCGGTTCCGGCCGGAAGGGTTGCACCCATCAGGCCGGCGATGCAGAGCAAGACCGTACGCGTACGCCTCACCCTCCCAGTCTGGACGGGCCCGGCGGGCGGCGCACATTTGCGGCGCACACTGCGGCGCACACTGCCGCGTACCGAATTATCTTGACGTCAAGATTTCCTTCGGGCAAGCTGCCCCAGGTATCTCGACATCGAGATATCTGGGGCGGGGATCGGGGAGGCTCGGGATGTGGCGGCGGGGTACGGGGAGCGGGGAGGGGCGGCCGGCCGGATCCGGGCTGGTGGCACAGCTGCGGTGGCCGCCGGGAGGCCGGGACGCGCGGATCATGCTGCTCGCCCAGTTGCTGGACCGGACCGGTACGGGAGTGTGGGCCGCCTCCTCGGTGCTCTTCTTCACCTTCGTCGTCGGACTCGACGCCCGGCAACTGGGCCTGCTGCTGGGCGCGGCCGCGGTGGCGGGCATCGTCGGCTCGCCGCTGGCGGGCCAGTTGGCGTGCCGCTTCACCGTCCGCTCGCTGCTGATCGGCTGTCACCTCCTGCGGCTCGGCACCCTCTGCGTCCTGCTCGTGGCCACCGATTTCCGCGTGCTGCTGCCGGTGGTCGCGGTGACGTACCTGGGCGACCGGGCGGCGAAGACCCTGGAGATGCTCTTCGCCACCCGGGCGGCGGGTGACCAGCGGGCCACCTACCAGGCCCTTTCGCGCAGCACGGCGAACGCCGGCTACGCGCTCGGCGCGGGGATCGCCGCAGCCGGCCTCGCCCTGGACAGCCGGGGCGCCTACCACGCCCTGATCCTGGCCAACGCGGCGTCCTTCCTGGCGGCCGCGGCGCTGGTGTGGCGCACCCGGGAGCCGCAGGGGTACGGCCACGTCGCGGCGCGGGCCGGTGGCACGCAGGAGGGACGCCCGGCGGCGGGCGGGGCGGACGCGCCGAGCCCGTGGCGGGACCGCGGCTACCTCCGGTTCGTCCTCCTGGACATCCCGATGAGCCTGGACGACTCGATCCTCAATGTCGGCCTCCCGTTGTGGCTGGTGGAACACACCGAGGCGCCGCATGCGCTGGTACCGGCCGTCCTCGTGATCAACACCGTGCTCGTCGTCGTACTCCAGTTGCGCGTCTCGGCGAGGGTGCGGGAGCCGCGCCAGGCCGCGACGGCGGTCGTGGCGTACGGGCTGACGATGCTCGTCTGCTGCGCGGTCCTGGCCGCCAGCACGGGGGGCGGGGTGTGGACCGCGTCCCTCGCGCTGCTCGCGGCGTCGGCGCTGGTCACCGCGGCGGAGCTGATCCGCTCGGTGAGCTCCTGGGAGCTGGCCGTCTCGCTCGCGCCCCCGGCGGCGAAGGCGTCGTACCTGGGCGTGGCGGGCATGTCCCAGTCCGTGCAGAAGGCCGCCGGGCCGCTGCTGCTGACCGGCGCGGTGATGGCCGTTGGGCCCGCGGGCTGGCTCGTGCTGGGGGCGGGGGTCGCCGGGCTGTCGCTCGTACAACGGCGCGCCAGCCTGGTCCGGTTGGGAGCCCTGCACGCCGCCCTGCACGCACCGGCCGGTTCCGCCGCGGCCGTGGGAGCCGGGCCCGCGCGAACGCCCTGACGGCCGGCGCCCGCGTACGCGGCTACGCTCCGCAGGATGGAACGCGCAGAGGTACTCAAGCGAGTGATCGGCATCCTCACGGAGGCCCAGGAGATCCGCCGGGCCATCGAAACCGGTCAGGACGGCGCCGAGGGCGGAGCGGGCAACGGCGAGGGCCCGGCGGCAGCGGCCGGAGTGGCGACGACCCTCCTGAACGAGATGCTGCCGTCGATCAGCGTGCCCGCCGACGCGTCTCCGCAGCAGGTGGCCGGGCTGGTCGCCGAAGCCCTCGGCCCGGCCCTGCACACGATGGTCTCCGGATTCAGCCTGGCGTTCACCAGCCTCGCGATCGCGCACGACAGCGGGCGCACGGACGTCTCGGCGATCCAGGTCCTCCAGGAACTGGCCCTCGAGATCGAGGCGGGAACCTACGACGAGGGGCCCTAGCCGGCCGTGGGCCGCCCGGGTGCCCCGTGGTCACGGGGCCGGTGCGGCGGCACACTGGTGCTCCGCGCACCGCCCCGCCACACCGACCGCCGCCTGGAGTGACGACGTGCCCGTCCCGATCATCCTCGACTGCGATCCCGGGCACGACGACGCCCTCGCGATCATGCTGGCCGCCGGCGACCCGGCGGTCGATCTGCTGGCGATCACCACGGTCGCGGGCAACCAGACGCTGGAGAAGACCACGCTGAACGCGCGACGCGTCTGCACGGTCGCCGGGATCACCGACGTGCCGGTCGCCGCCGGCTGCGACCGGCCGCTGGTCCAGCCGCTCGACGTCGCCGACGACGTGCACGGTGCCTCCGGCCTCGACGGGCCCATGTTCCCCGAACCCACCGTGGACGTGGTCCAGGAGCACGCGGTGGACCTGATCCACCGCCTCCTGGCCGAGCATCCCGAGCCGGTCACCCTGGTGCCGACCGCGCCGCTCACCAACATCGCCCTGCTGCTCACCCGCTATCCGCAGGACGTCGCGCGCATCCGCGAGATCGTGCTGATGGGGGGCTCGACGGAGGGCGGCAACCGCACTCCCGCCGCCGAGTTCAACATCCTCACCGACCCGGAGGCCGCGGAGATCGTCTTCAGTCGTGGGGTGCCCGTCACCATGTGCGGCCTCAACGTCACCCACCAGGCGCTGGCCACGCCCGAGGTCGTCGCCCGCTTCGAGGGGCTGGGCACTCCCCTCGGCCGCACCTGCGCCGAGCTGCTGACCTTCTTCGCGTCCACGTACCGGACGCTGTGGGGGTTCCCGAGCCCGCCGCTGCACGACCCGGTCGCGGTGGCCCGGGTCATCGACCCCGGGCTCGTGCGCTGCGTCGACGCGAACGTCGTCGTGGAGACGCGGGGCCGGTACACGCGCGGCGCCACCGTCGTGGACCTGCACGGCGTGACGGGCCGCCCGGTCAACGCCCGGGCGGCCGTGGCCCTGGACGCCGACCGGTTCTGGGACCGCATGGTCACGGCGGTCCAGGTGCTCGGAGCCCGCCGTTTGCCCGGTTTGTGAGAACCGTTACCTTCTCACCCGAATGGCGTATTTGCAGGGTCATCATGGATGACCGGAACTGTCATCTACGCGCCCCTGCCGCGGCCTCGCGCCGCTCGGTGACCGGTCGGCGCCACAAGGAGAGACGTGCGACCTGTAGGCAGCTGGACGGGAAACTGGCGGATCGCGTTGCCGGCGGCGGGGGGCGCCGTGGTCCTCGGACTGGGCGGCCTCTACGCCGCCGGACTCGCGGTCGGCGACGACATCGCCTCCGGCACCCGGGTGCGCGGCGTGGACATCGGCGGCATGAGCCGCGCGGAGGCGGAGAACGTACTGACCCGGGAACTCGGCCCCCGCGCGGCCGCCCCCATCGCGGCCGTCATCGGCGACCGCGTCGAGCAGGTCTCCCCCGCCTCCCTCGGCCTCTCCCTCGACGCCGCGGCGACCGCCGACCGCGCCGCCCGTACGGGCCACGGCCCGGGCAGCGTCATCGGCCGGCTCTTCGCCTCCGGCGACCCCGACGCCGAGCCCGTGATCCGGATCGACGACGAGGCCGCCCGCGCCGGGGTCGACCGGCTCGGCGCGAGCACCCGCCGGCAGGTCCGCGACGGGTCCATCACCTTCGACGCCGGCAAGCCGAAGGTGATCGCCGCGCAGACCGGCGTCACCCTCGTCCCCGACCGGTCCCTCGACACGCTCCGCAACGCCTACCTGGCCCCGCACCCGGACGGCGGCCCGGTCGAGCTGCCCGTCCGGCGCACCGAGCCCCGCGTGGGGGCGGAGGAGACCGGGCGGGTCCTGCGCGCCTTCGCCGAGCCGGCGGTGTCCGGGCCGGTCACCCTCACCGTGGCGGGCACGCGCATCCCCGTCAGCCCCGTCGTCCTCGGCGAGCACCTCAAGGTGAAGCCGGACGCCGACGGCCGCCTCGTCCCCGCCCTCGACTCCGGCGGCCTGCTCGCCGACCCCGCCGTGGCCGGCCCCATCGAGAAGGCCACCGAGCAGCCCAGCGACGCCGTGCTCCACCCGGACGCGTCCGGCCGCGTGGTGCTCAAGGAGCCCGGCCGCGCCGGCCGGCAGGTCACCCGGGAGGCCCTCGGCCGGGCCGTGATGCCCCTGCTCACCCGAACGGGCGCCGAACGGAGCGCCGAGGTGCCCACCACGGCCGTCCAGCCGGACCTCACCGACGCCGAGGCGCGGCGCCTCGGCATCAAGGAGAAGGTCTCCTCCTTCACCGTGCAGTTCCCGGCCGCCCCGTACCGGAGCACCAACATCGGCCGGGCCGTGGAGCTGATCAACGGCTCCGTGGTCATGCCGGGGCAGGAGTGGAGCTTCAACCGCACGGTCGGCGAGCGCACCAAGGAGAACGGCTTCGTCGACGGCATCATGATCAACGACGGCCAGTACGTGAAGTCCCCCGGCGGCGGCGTCTCCGCGGTCGCCACCACCATGTACAACGCCGTGTTCTTCGCCGGCCTCAAGCCCGTCGAGCACGGGGCGCACTCGTTCTACATCGAGCGCTACCCGGAGGGCCGGGAGGCCACGGTCGCCTGGGGCACCCTCGACCTGCGCTGGCTCAACGACTCCGGCCACCCGATCTACATCCGGGCCGAATCCACGGACACCTCGCTGACGATCACCCTCCTCGGCACGAAGAAGTACGACGAGATCCGCGCGACCAAGGGCCCGCGCACCCACGTCACCCCGCCCGCCAAGCGCACGGGCACCGGTCCGACGTGCGAGGTCCAGACGCCCCTGGAGGGCTTCGACGTGACCGTCGGCCGGGTCTTCGTCAAGGACGGCCGGGAGGTCAAGCGCGAGGAGTACGCGACCCACTACACCCCGCGTGACGAGGTCACCTGCGAGCCCGAGGCCTCGCCGACCCCGTCCGCCACGACTCCGGGCGGCGCCCCCGCACCGGCCGGCACGCCGACGGCGGCCGGCGCGCAGGTCTCCGCACAGGGCCGGTAGGAGGAAAGAACCGTCACGTCAGGTGACCGGCGAAACTCCCGGTGGGCCCGTCGGGCGCCTGGGACCGCCGGAAGTGCTACAACTGGGGACGTGACCCTTCCTCGCCACCCGTACCGGGCAGTTCGGTGCGGTCACCCCTGATCAAGGGATTCAAGAGCGTCGCCGGACAGGTGTTCGTCCTTCAGGTGGCGATCGTGGTGTTGCTCGCCACCGGTGCCCTCCTCGCCCTGCTCCTGCAGTCGCGCCACGACGTGGAGCGGGAGGCGCGCAACCGGTCGATCGCCGTCGCGGAGACCTTCGCCCACTCCCCCGACCTGCAGGAATCGCTGCGGACGGCCAACCCGTCCGCCATCCTGCAACCCCTCGCGGAGGCCACCCGCAAGGCCGCCGGGGTGGACTTCATCGTGGTGATGGACACCCACGGGATCCGCTACAGCCACCCCCAGCCCGACCGCATCGGCAAACGCTTCGTCGGCACCATCGAGCCCTCGCTCGCCGGCCGGATCCACACCGAGAGCGTCCAGGGCCCGCTCGGCCAGGAGATCCAGGCGGTGGTGCCGGTCACGGCGCCGGACGGCCGGGTCGTCGCGCTGGTGTCCGCGGGGCTGACCGTGGAGCACGTCACCGGCGTACTCGACCGCCAGTTCCCGGTCATCCTCCTGGCCATCGCCACGGGCCTGGCCCTGTCCACCGCCGGCACCGCCCTGATCAGCCGCCGCCTGCGGCGGCAGACCCACGGGCTCGGCACGCAGGAGATGACCCGGATGTACGAGCACCACGACGCGGTGCTCCACTCCGTGCGCGAAGGGGTGCTGATCACCGACGGCGAGGGGCGGCTGGTCCTGGCGAACGACGAGGCCAAGCGGCTGCTCGGACTGCCCGAGGAGGCCGAGGGCCGCCACATCGGGGACGTACCGGGCCTGGACAGCCGGATGGCCGACCTGCTGCTGTCCGGCCGGGTCGCCACCGACGAGGTGCTGGAGACCGGGGACCGCTTGCTCGTGGTCAACCAGCGGCCCACCCACCCCCGGGGGCGGGCGGAGGGCGCCGCCGTCACCATCCGCGACTCCACCGACATGCAGATCCTCACCGGCCGCGCCGAGGCGGCCCGCAAGCGCCTCAAGCTGCTGTACGACGCCAGCGGCGACATCGGCACCACCCTCGACGTGACGCGGACGGCCCAGGAGCTCGCCGACGTCGCCGTACCGGGGTTCGCGGACTTCGTCACGGTCGACCTGGCCAACCCGGTGCTCGACGGGGACGAGCCCGGTCCGGGTTCCGACATGCTGCGCACCGCGGTCAGCGGCATCCGCCCCGACCACCCGCTGTACCCCCTCGGCCGGCGGATCGACTTCAAGCCCTCCACCCCGCAGGGGCGCGGCTACGGCACCGGCGAGGCGGAGCTCGTACCCGACCTGGCCGACGCCCCGCACTGGCAGGCCCAGGACGCCCGGCGGGCCACGGACATCGTCGATTTCGGGATCCACTCGCTCATCGCGGCCCCGCTCAAGGCCAGGGGCGTGGTCCTCGGCGTGGTCAACTTCTGGCGCGCCGGCAAGCCCGAGCCCTTCGACGAGGACGACCTGTCACTGGCAGAGGAACTCGTCGCGCGCGCCGCCGTCGCCATGGACAACGCCCGCCGCTACACCCGCGAACACGCCCTGGCCGTCACCCTCCAGCGGAGCCTGCTGCCGCGCGCCCTGCCCGAGCAGAGCGCCGTGGACGCGGCGCACTCCTACCTGCCCGCGCAGTCCGGGGTGGGCGGGGACTGGTTCGACGTGATCCCGCTGCCCGGGGGCCGGGTCGCCCTGGTCGTCGGGGACGTCGTCGGACACGGCCTGCACGCCGCGGCCACCATGGGGCGGCTGCGTACGGCGGTGCACAATTTCACCTCCCTCGACCTGCCCCCCGACGAGATCCTCGCCCGCCTCGACGACCTCGTGCAGCGCATCGACCACGACGACGGCACCGACACGGACGGCGGCGTGCTCGGCGCGACCTGCCTGTACGCCGTCTACGACCCGGTGTCGCAGAACTGCGCCCTGTCGCGGGCCGGGCACCTGCCGCCGCTGGTGGTCGCCCCGGACGGCACCACGGACTTCGTCGACCTGCCCGCCGGTCCCCCGCTCGGGCTGGGCGGCATGCCCTTCGAGACGGTCGAGCTGCACCTGGCGGAGGGCACCCAGCTCGTCATGTACACGGACGGGCTCGTGGAGCAGCGGACCCGGGACATCGGCGAGGGGCTGGAGCTGCTGCGCGCGGCGCTGAGCCAACCCGGCCGCGACCCGCACGAGAGCTGCCTGGCCGTCCTCGACGCCATGCTGCCGACGCGGCCGACCGACGACGTGGCGCTGCTCATCGCCCGCACCCGGACCCTCGGCCCCGACCGGGTCGCGCAGTGGGACGTGCCGTTCCAGCCGAGCGGGGTCGGCGTCGTGCGCAACCTCGCCGCGGCGAAGCTCGACGAGTGGGGGCTGGAGGAGCTCGCCTTCACCACGGAGCTCCTCCTCAGCGAACTGGTCACCAACGCCCTGCGGCACGGCAGCGGGCCGGTCCGGGTCCGGCTGCTGCGCGACCACGCGCTGACCTGCGAGGTGTGGGACGGCAGCAGCACCGCTCCGCACCTGCGGTACGCGGCCACCATGGACGAGGGCGGGCGCGGGCTGTTCCTGGTGGCGCAGCTGAGCGAGCACTGGGGCACCCGCTACACCCCCGACGGCAAGGTCATCTGGGCGGAGCAGGCACTGCCCGGTGGCGGGGAGCCCGGACCCTAGGGGGTGTCCGGCGCGCTCACGCAGCGGGGTGCCCCGCCTCGCGCATCCGTTTCCGGGCCGTGCGGAACCACTCGCTCGCTCTGGGGAGGGTGCCGTCGGCACGCCGCGGAATCGCTGCCTGGCCGGTGGGCGCGCCGAGCGGGTCGGGCCTGCGGGAGCCGGTCGCGAGGGAGAGGGGGGCGGTCGGCGTGAAGAGGACGCAGGCTCGCGGGGCTATGCGTACGGCTCCGACGGAAACGGCAGCCGCGAGGAACGAGGAAGTCATGGGCCTCTCCTGACGAGGGGGGAATCGGATGGCTCGTGACTCCATTGGGCCCCGGCGGGGGAACCGCGTCATGCGACTGGATCTCGGGGCTTGACAGACCGGCCGTGCCGGCGGGCGGCTGATCTGTGACGTCTCCCACCTTCCCTTGCCCAGGGAAGGAAGGGCTACCTAATTTGCCTTTTATGGCTTTCGATCCCCCCACCCACACCCCCGAACCGGACGAGTCCGGCCTGGTCGGCTTCACCGTCGACCTCACCGCTCAGGAAGCGCTCCGACGGGTCCACGTCCTGGAGGCCATCGGCCCCGACTGGGACCCGATCGAGGTGTTGCGCGGCGAGGAGGCGGCGTACGACCTGCTGTACTCCGGGCTCGACGCGGAGCAGCAGCGCCTGTACGAGGAGCTCGTCGAGGCCGGGGTGCTGCCGCGGCGCGGGGGCGGCCGTGCTGCCGCTTGATCCGCAGGCCGACGTCGGGCGCCGCGCCTGGGTGGCCTGCCCGAAGTGCGACGACAGCCGTGGCTGCGAGCCGTGCGGGCAGCGCCGTACGTGCTCCGACCACTGGCGCTACATGCTGTCGAACACCGGCAGCCTGCTGCACCTCCAGTGCCCTTCGTGCACGCACGTCTGGGCGCACGAGAGCGGCTTCGGCGCGACCCGTTCGCTGTGGGACCGCATCACGAGCGGCTGGTCGCGCCACTGACGCCGGCGCCCGCGCCCCCGGGGGCCTGCGGTCAGTCGAGCGGTACGGCCGCGAGGCGGTCGGTGGTCTGGGGGTAGAGCCGGCTGCCGTGCTGGACGATCATGGTCGGGCCGTCCGGCATGTTCACGGCCCCCGCGGAGAGGGTCCACGCGGTCTTGCGGCTTTCGACGTCCACCGCGACGACCGCCTGACCGCCCCCGCCGACCGCCGCGTAGAGCTCTCCGCGGAAGGGGGCGGGAGGCGCCAGCATGGAGACGTACGCGCCCGGGTCGTGGGTCCACAGCTTCTTCCCGGTGGACTCCTCGAAGGCCTGGAGCGATCCGTCCGCGACGTACACGGTGCCCTTCACGCAGACGGGCGCGCTCAGCAGCTTCTCGCCCTCCGGCTCCAGCGTCCAGGCGACGGTGCCCGTCTCCAGGTCCACCGCCGTGATCCTCTCCTCGAAGTCGAAGGCGTGGCGGTCCGAGGCCACCGGCGGGTTGATGCCTCCCGACTGCGTCGGTGACGCCGCCTGCTCGTCGGTGCGGACACGGCAGGCCCACAGGATGCGGCCGTCGCGCACGTCGGCGGCGAAGATCCGGGCGGGGTCCGAGCAGATCAGCCGGCCGCCGGAGACGATCGCGGACATCATCAGCGAACCGTTCGAATCCGGCACCGCGCCCTCGATGGGCCGGCGCCAGCGCACCTTCCGGGCGCCGAGGTCGTAGGAGAGCAGCCAGGGCCGGTCCTTCTGGTCATCGGACCTGTCGTACGCCTTCAGGTAGAGGCATTCGGCATCGGCGGCCAGGAGCGCGCTGGTGTAGCCGAGGTCGCCCAGGACGGCCGGACCGGCCGCGTCGGCGGCGAGCCGGCCGGTGCGCGGATCCATGTATCCCGCGGCCGCGTTGCCGTCCGCGTCGAAGACGAGGCCGGTCAGGCGGTCGCCGGCCACGGCCGCGTCGGCCTTCGCGGTCTGGGCCTCCCACAGGATCCGGCCGTCGGCGGTCGAGATCCCGCGCATGACGTCGTCGACGTGGATCAGGACCTCGTCGGTCGCCACGGCCGGGGCGGAGGTGAACGGCGCGGCGACCGACCACAGCGGAGCCGGAGGGGTGCCGGGTGGCCGGGTCCGGCGCGGACCTGAACCTGAACCTGGACCTGAGGTTGAGGCCGGGCCCGAGCCCGGAAGGGTGCCGGTGAGCCAGAGCGCCGAGACGCCTCCCGCGACGGTGAGCGCGGCGGCCGCGGACCCCGCGATCACGGCGCGGCGGGAGAGGGCCCGGCGCGGTGCGGGGGCGCGCAGCGGGGCGGGGGCGATCGTGGCGAGCTCCCCGATCCGGCGGGACAGGTCGGCCAGGAGCGCCTGCGGCAGCAGGTCGGCGAACTCCCCGGGGTCGAACGGCCCCCACTGCTCCAGCAGCCGGTCGGGGGACGGGCGGTCGCCCGGCTCGGGCGCCAGGCAGGCCGTGAGCGGCTCGCGCAGCCCGTCCGGTACGCCGGTCAGGTCGGGGGCGGCGCCGTCCCGCAGCAGTTGCAGGGTGCTCTGCCGGCCGCGGGCGTCGTACGGGCCGTGGCCGGACGAGGCGAACACCAGCACGGCGGCGAGGGCGAACACGTCGCCCTCCGGGCCGGGCGGTCCGCCGCGCGCCTGCTCGGGGGACATGTACGCCGGGGTGCCGGCGACGGCCCCGGCCGCGGTGAGCCGGGGGCTGCCCGGGGCCTGGGCGAGCCCGAAGTCGATGAGCCGGGGGCCCTGCGCGGTGATCAGTACGTTGGAGGGCTTGAGGTCGCGGTGGACCAGTCCGGCGCGGTGCAGGGCGGCGAGCGCGGCGGCGAGGGCGGAGCCGAGCCCGCGGACGGCCGGTTCGGGCAGCGGGCCGGCGGCCGCCACCGCCTCGGTCAGCGAGGGGCCGATGAGGTACGCCGTGGCCAGCCACGGCCGGGCCGTGTCCGGGTCCGCGCCGAGGAACGCGGCGGTGTGCTGCGCCCCCAGGGCCCGCGCGGCCTCGGCCTCCAGGGTCAGGCGCTCCCGGTAACCGGGCCGGTCCCGCAGGTCGGCCCGTACGGTCTTGACGGCGGCCAGGCGGCCGCCGTCGGTGCGGGCCAGGAAGACGGTCCCCATGCCTCCGCCGCCCAGCCGGCCGAGGAGCGCGTACTCACCGAGCCGTTCGGGGTCGTCGGGCAGGAGGGGCAGGAGCGTGGACATGACCGGTGGACTCCTTCGGGTACGGGTCAGTCGGCCGGGAGGGCGACGACGGCCGAGGGCCGGGCGATGAGCAGGGTGCCGGGGGCCGTGGCGAGTTGGAACGGCTCGCGTGCCTCCACCCCGGCCAGCCCGGCCTGCCACAGGCGCTTGCCCGACGGCAGGCTGGTCGCGGTGATCTGGTGCAGGGTCGAGAGGTACAGGGTGCGCCCCGAGGCGCTCGCCACCATGCGCCCGAGCATGAACCACTCCAGGTTCTCGTCGAGTTCCTGGTCCCACAGCGTCCGGCCGGTGTCCGGTGCGACGGCGACGATGGGGCCCCTGCCGTCGTCGGTCAGGTACAGCGTGCCGCCGGTGAGCAGGGGCGGGGCGTTGGTGCCGGCGACGATGGCCTGCGACTCCCACAGCCGGTCGCCGCTCTTCAGGTCGTAGGCGTACGCGCGGCCGCGGGAGAGGAGGAACAGCCGCCCGCCGCCCGCCGGATCCACCGCGGATGCGGGGCCGCCGTGCACGTCGGGGAACGAGCGGTTCCAGAGCATGCGTCCGCCGCTCCGGTCGAATCCCGCGATCGCCAGGGTGCGGACGGCCTGGACGTCGCGGAACCGCTGCTGGGGGACCTGCACCTCCACGACGACGGTCTCGGGGCCGACGGCGACGGACAGGGAGAAGCCGAAGCCGTCCGGGAGCGGGGTGCGCCACAGCTCCTTGCGGTGGTCCAGGTCGAAGGCCGCGATCAGGTGGCCGCCGGTGGGGGTGCCGTCCCCGACGAGGAGCCATGCGGTGGCGCCTTCGACGGCGAGCACCTTCGAGAGGTTCTCGTACCGCTGCAGCCACTGGGTCCGGCCGTCGCGCAGCGAGACGAGGGACAGTCCCTCGCGCGAGCTCGCGAGGAGGCGGTCGCCCGGTGCCTGGACGGGAAGGTTGAGACTGCCGGTGTCGGGCAGCTGCCACACCTCCTTGCCGGTGCGCAGGTCGTGCCCGTACAGGCTGTCGCCGCGCACCATCAGGAACCGGTCGGCGCTGCTCACCGGGAGGAGCTGGATGCGGGCCGTCGGGTCGTCGAGGCGCCACAGGGCTGCCGGGGGCGTGCCGGGAACCCTGGGGACGCCGCCGGCCGAGGGTTCCGGGCGGGCGGGTTCGGGGGTGCGGGTGGACCAGGCGAGGGCTGCGCTCGCGCCGAGCGCCGCTCCGGCACCGGCCGTGAGCAGGCGGGAGAGGACCAGGCGGCGGGTGGGGTGTGCGGGTGCCGGGGCGGTGTCGGTATCCGTCGGGTCCGGCCGGTGGGCGCTTTCGCCGCCGGCTCCCAGAGCGGGATCGCCGGCGGACGGGGTGGTCGCCACCGCTGTCGGGGACGCGGCGGGCGAGGGGCCGTCCGGCTCCAGGTCGGCGATCGCCTGGGCGCGTACGGCCAGGGCTGCGACGATCCTGCCGGGCAGCGGGTCCGGGGGCCGCTCCGCATCTAGCTCGCCCGGCGCCAGCGCCTGCCGCAGTTCCGCGGCGGTGGGGCGGTCGGCCGGCGCCGGGGCCAGTGCCGCGGCCGTGATCTCCGCCAGATCGCCGGGGAGGGACGGCAGTTCGGGCCGGTCGTGTACGGCGCGGTACGCCAGGACGGGCGGCGGGCCGTCGCCGAAGGGCAGTCGTCCGGTGGCCGCGTGGATCAGCAGCACCGCCAGGCCGTAGACGTCGCCGGCCGCGGAGGAAGGCCGGCCGGCGGCCACTTCCGGGGCCATGAAGGCGGCGGGCACGGTCGCCACGCGGCTCTGCGGTTCCGGCTGCCCGGGCCCTGCGTCGCGGGCCCGGGCGGCGGCTTCCGCCTCGGCGTCCGGTCCCGCTTCGGCGTCCGGTCCCGGTTCGCGGCCGGGCGCGGGCAGCGGGCGGCAGGCGTGCAGGGCCATCAGCAGCGGGCGGCCGGTGGTGAGCCAGACCCCTTCGGGTCCCACGGCGCCGTAGCCGATGCCCCGGGCGTGCAGAGCCGCCAGGGTGTCGGCGACCGCCCCGGCGAGCCACACCGTCTGCTCCAGGGGCAGGACCCCGGACCGCGCGCCGGGCCGCTGCTGCCCCACGTCGGCGAGGGAGACGGCGGAAGCAGGGGCGAGCGCCACCCACGAGGGTTCGGTCCCGGTCCGCAGCTCCAGCACGGCCGGTACCCCCGGGACGGGGCCGCGGCGCAGCTCCTCGGCCGCCGGGTACGCGGCCGGGGGCAGCAGGCAGACCACCGCGTGCCCGTGGTCCCGGTCGCGGCCGAGGTACATGCCGTTGAGCGGCGGGACCGGCCGGGGGCCGGGCCAGCGCGCCAACAGCCGGTACGGCCCCGTCGACCGCGGGTCTTCGGGCAGCAGCCCCTCCCCCAGACGTCCGTCCGCCATGCGTCCCCCATCCCCCTCGTGGCCCCGGTCGGGCCGGTCACATGCCGGGCAGGGCGCGGACCGCGCCGCCGCGTTGCCAGATGACGGCGCCCGCGGCGACCGCTCCCCGCCAGGGGAGGCCTGCGGCGACGTCCCCCGCCGGGGCCGGTGCGAACACGTACTGTTCGGCCGCGCGCCCGGTGTGCACCACGAGGATGCCGAGCTCGGGCTTCCGCAACGGCACGAAGACCCCGGAGCCTGCCACCAACGGGGCCTGGTCCTGGGCCAGTTCCTCGCCGGCGAGCACGGTCCAGGCGGGGGTGCCGGTCTGCGCGTCGATGCTCCGGAGCTGGCGGCCGTCCGCCACGTAGACCGTGTCGCCGGCCGGCGCGGGCGTGCCGAAGCCGGCGCTGTCGTCGGCGGGCAGGGTCCACAGCTGTGCGCCGTCGGCCCTGGCCAGACAGGTCAGGGTCCGGTCGCCGCCGCCCACCACCACGGCGCGCGCGGACAGCGCCGCACGCCGGCCGTCGGTCCCGGCGGGGCGCCGCCATACGGTGCTGCCGTCGGAGGCGGAAAGGGCCGCCACCCCGCCGGTGGCGGAGGCCAGGACCAGCAGCCCGTGTCCTGCGGCCCCGAGGAGCGTCGGGCCCGGCACCGGAGCCGGCACGCGCCAGCGCACCGCGTGGTCCGCCCGCTTCAGCGCCGCCACGCGGCCCGCGTCGTCGAGGACGTAGGCCTGGTCCTCGTCGGCGGCGAGCAGCGCGGTCGCCCCGCCGGACGTACGGTGGCGCACCGTGCCGGTGCCGGCGTCCAGGAACAGGACCGCGCCGTCCGGTCCCAGGGCGACCGGCCGGCGGCCGCCCAGGAGGTCGTTCACCGCGGGGCCGTGCGCGCGTCGTTTGCCCGAGACCGGATCGTGGAGGGCGATCTCGCCGGAGCCGTCCGCGAAGCACGCCCACCCGTCGGCGTCGACCGGCCCGAAGGCCGGCCGGGCCGCGGCGCCGTCGTAGGACCACAGCGGCTGTGGCACGGTGCCGGGCGGGCCGCTCCAGCGGGGAGCGGGCGTCCGGCCGGAGCCGTCGCCGCCCTGGGAGCGCAGGAGGGCGGTGGCTCCGGTCGCGGCGAGGAGCACGGCCGCGCCGGTGCCCGCGAGCAGCCTGCGCCGGGCCGGCAGCGGCGGGCCGGCGCCCAGGGCCGTGGCGGCGCGCCGGATCTCGGCGGCGTCGGCGACCACCTCGGGCGGGAGCCAGCGGTCGGCGGGGCGCAGGGCCGTGTGCCGCGGGTCGAGTGCCTGCGCGACCTCCGCGGCGGTGGGCCGGTCGGCCGGCCGTTTCTCCAGACAGGCGCGGATCACGGGCGCCGGGCCTGCCGGTAGGCCGGCCAGGTCGGGCTCCTCGTACGCGGTACGGAAGTCCGCGCGGACGGGGTCGCCGTCGAAGAAGGCGTGCCGGCCGGTCAGCGCGAACACGAGCAGCGAGCCGAGGCAGAAGACGTCGCTCGGCGGCCCGAGGGGCTCCTTCACCACCTGCTCGGGCGACATGTAGCCGGGGGTTCCGGGTCGCTGCCCGGTCGCCGTCAGGGTGGCGTCGCCGCTCACGCGGGCGATGCCGAAGTCGACCAGGCGGGGGCGGTCGGCGCCGAGGATGACGTTCGAGGGCTTGAGGTCGCGGTGGACGACGCCGGCCGCGGCCAGGGCCGTCAGGGCGCGGCCGAGCGCGGCGGCGAGGACGCACGCGGCCGGCTCGGGCAGCGGCCCGTGGCGCAGCACCGCGTCGGCGAGGGTCGTTCCGGGCACGAATTCGGCGGCGAGCCAGGGCACTTGGCCCTCGGTGGAGGAGCCGAGCACGGTGGCGACGAAGGGGCTGCGCACCGCCGCCGCTGCCGCGGCTTCACGGGTGAACCGCTCGCGCAGGTCCGTGTCACGGAACAGTTCGGGCCGGATGGTCTTGAGGGCGACCGGGCGGCCCCTGCGGCGGGCCAGGTAGACGGTCCCCATGCCTCCCGACCCGAGCACGCCCAGGATCCGGTGACCTCCGAGCTGCGCGGGCGCGCCGCCCGGCAGCGGGGCAATCACTGGTCTCATGGCGTGATCGTATGCGTGCGGCCGTCAACGGGCGCCGGAATCGCGGAAGTTGAAGGGCCTCCGCGTCGGGGCGAGCGAGCCGGGGCGCGCCGGCCGGGAGCCGGCCGGCCTGAACGGGTGGTGGGGGGCGGTCGGCACGGTGTGGCTTTCGCCGCGTCAGGCGGACGGGTGCGGCCGGAAGGAGGAGCCGCGAGCGCCCGCGGGACGCGATTCCTCGGGGCGGTGGCCGCACCGGTGCACGAGCGGCCCGGGTGCGGGGCGGTGCCGGGGGCCGTAGATGTGGGCCGACGGGCGGGAGGTCCCCGCCCGCGGTCGACCGTGTCCTGCCGAGGAGCTCCGTCCGATGTCACACATGCAGCAGTCCATCAGGGGTGCGGTGCTCTCTGCGCTGGCGGCGGCCGTCCTCGCGGCCGGTGTCCTGCCGGCGGCGGCCCACGACGGCTCGGCCCGCCCGGAGGAGGAGGCCGTGCTGGGTGCCGGGCACGCCCGTGAGCACGCCCGGCTCCGTGAGGGTCTGGAGCGGCTGGGCGGCTACTCGCAGCTGGCCCGGACCGAGAGCCTGAGGGAGCTGACGGCTTCGCAGGAGCGGGCGAACGCGCACTTCCACCCCAAGGCGTACGGGCAGTTCGCCGAGTACTTCCCCTCCCCCGACTTCGCGGCCCACATCGCGATGCTGCCGACGGGGAAGGTGCTCCTGTTCTCGTTCGAGCGGATGGAGACCGATCCGACGGAGGAACCCGCCCCCACCGGTACCACCGGCAGGGCGAACGCCGGACGGGCCTTCCTGTGGGACCCGGCGAAGGGGACCGGGGCCGGAGCGTTCACGAAGGTCACGCCGCCCGTCGTGGCGGTTCCGGACGGCACCGGGCAGGACCGGCCGGCGCCGTTCTTCTGCTCCGGCCACGCCTTCCTGCCCAACGGAATGCTCGGCGTGTTCGGCGGCAACCTGGGGTACGGCGGCGGCGCCGGCGCCCGGCTGTCCTTGGTGTTCGACCCGTGGACGGAGACCTGGGCGGTCAACAAGGACATGGCGGTCGGCCGCTGGTACCCCTCGGTCGTCACCGCTCCCAGCGGCCGGCTGCTGATCATGTCCGGGCACTCGGAACAGGGCTGGGGCACCTCGACCTCCCTCATCGAGCGCTTCCCCGCCCTGAACCACCCCGTGCCGCTCGACCGCTCCACCGTCCCCCGCGGCCTGCCCACGGACAGCCTCCGCGTGGACGCCCCGTTCGGCGCGGACAGCGACTACCCCCACCTGTTCACGCTGCGCGACGGCAAGGTGTACGGGCTCGGCCGCGACGCCCCCAGGCAGTGGGCCTTCGACCCCGTCGCCGAGACCCGGACGGACCTGCCCGCCCGGCCCGACGGCACCCACCGCGGCTACGGCTCCGCCGTCGCCCTGTCCGCGCCGGGCTTCCGCGGCCCCGATTCCGTCCTCGTCCTCGGCGGTGACCGGGACGACCCCGACACCTACCGGCTCGCGAACGGCCTCTGGGAGAAGCAGCAGCCCCGCGCGTTCGGCCGCACCCAGGACACCACGCTCCTGCTGCCCGACGGGGGCCTGCTCACCGTCAACGGCGCCTTCTCGATCCGGGACTACGGCAACGGCCCCTACAACCCGAGCGCGGACCTCAAGTACCGGCAGACCGAAACCCGCGACGCCTCGGGCACCTGGCGGCTCGGGCCGGTGCAGCGGCTGCCGCGCGGCTACCACGCCAACGCGGTGCTGCTCCCCGACGGCCGGGTCGTGGTCACCGGCGACGAACTCCAGCAGCTCGCCAACGACCCGCGGATCGACGACGACATGAACGGCAGCATCGAGATCTTCGAACCGGCCTACCTCCACCAGGGCACGCCGCGGCCGCGCCTGGACAAGGTGCCCGCCGGCCCGGTGTTCCACGGCTCCCGGTTCAGCGTCACCACCTCCACGCCGGAGCTGGTGAAGAGGGCGGTCCTGGTGGCGCCGACGACCGCGACCCACGCCGTCAACACCAGCCAGCGCCAGCTGGAACTGCGGATCACCCACCGGAAGGGGAACGTGCTGCACCTGCAGGCACCGCCGACCGCGGCGGACGCCCCGCCCGGCTACTACATGCTGTTCCTGCTGGACGAGCACGGCGTGCCCGGCGTCGCCCGCTTCATCGCGCTGCGCTGACGGTCCGTCTCCCGGTCGATGTGCCGGGCGGTCGGGCGGCCGCCGAGCTGACCGGTGAACCGGCCGTCGTCGAGGAAGACCACGCGGTCGGCGTGGGAGGCGACGACCGGGTCGCCGGTGGACATGACGACGGTCTGTCCGCAGTGGTCCACGAGACTGCGCAGGAGGGCGAGGACGCCGCGCTCCGCCGCGGAGTCCAGGGAGCCGGTCGGCTCGTCGCAGAAGAGGACGTCGGGACGGGTGACCAGGGCGCAGGCCAGGGCCACCCGCCGCCGCTGTGCGCTCGACAGCTCCGCCGGGCGGTGCCGGGCACGGTCGACGAGTCCCACTTGGGCCAGGGCGCGGGAAACCTCCCCGTCCAACGGGCTGCGGCGGGCCAGCAGCAGCCGCACTGCCACGTTCTGCCCGGCGGTGAGGACGGGCACCAGGTTGTCCCGCTGGAAGACGAACCCGATGCGCGCGCGGCTCAGTGCGCTCAGCGGGCGCGGCGCGAGGTGGGCCAGCTCCGTGGTGCCGTGGCGGATCGAACCGGAATCGGGGTGTTCGAGGCCCGCCGCGCACCGCAGCAGGGTGGACTTGCCCGCCCCCGGCGGCCCCATGACCGCGGTGAGGGCCGCCCTGCGGAAGGCGAGGGTGACCCCGTCAAGTGCGGTGACCGTACGCGAGCCGGCCCCGTAGGTCTTGGTCACGGAGGTCAGTACGACCGCGTGCCGGCCGGTGAGGGGGTTGCCGTTCACGGTGGTCCTCCCTGGGTGGCCAGGTCGTACGGCAGCAGCCGCGGGTCGGGGGGCGGCGACGGGAACAGGGCCCGGCGCAGGGCGTAGACGCGGTCCTCCCGCATCCGCAGCGTCACCTCGGTGCCGGGGATGGAGGTGCAGCCGTGGAAAGTGCCGGGGTAGTGGTGCAGTTCGGTGGTGACGCCCGCCTGGACGAGCCGTTGGGCGTAGCGGACGCCTTCGTCGCGGACCGGGTCGAACTCGCACACGGCCACGTACGTCGTCGGGAGCCCGCGCAGGTCGCCGGCGCGGGCCGGGGCCGCGAACGGCGACACCTCCGGGCCCCCGGCGCCCGCGCCGAGGTAGTGGAACCAGCTGTACGCCGCCTGGATCCGGTCCAGGACGGGAGTGTCGACGTACGCCCGGGCGGATTCCGTGTCGAGCCGGTCGTCGAGCATCGGGGTGCTGAGCAGTTGGAAGAAGGGCCGCGTGCTGGCCCGGTCGCGGGTCAGCATGGAGAGCGCGGCGGCGATGCCGGCTCCGGCGTCCTCTCCGACGACGGCGATCCGCTCCGGGTCGATGCCGAGGGCGCGTTCCTGGCCGACGACCCAGTTGAGCACCGCGTGGGCGTCCATCACGGCGTGGGGGTAGGGGTGTTGGGGAGCGAGCCGGTAGTCGACGTTGACGACCACGGCGCCGAGGGTCGCCGCGGTCCACACGCACTCGTCGTGTCCGGTCTCGAGGTCCCCGGTGACGAACCCGCCTGCGTGGAAGTAGAGGATCGCCGGCAGGGGACGGGCGTCGGCACGGTGGTCCGGTTCGTACAGGCGGACCACGACCGGCGGTGATGCGGCGGGACCGGGGACGTTGACGTCCCGGATCCGCAGGCCGTCGGGGACCGCGTACAGCGGGCGCTGGAACTGCACGCCCCGGACGTGCCCTTGTGCCGCGTCGGGGTCGCTGAGGTCGACCGCGGGCAGCACCGGAACCCAGGGGGCCAGCTCTCGGTCGTACGCGTAAGCCATCAGAATCCAGAACTCCCTCGGTCACCGCGCGAGGTCGGCGCGGTCACGGGCGGTCGGTGGCGCGCATGGTCGCCCAGCCGAGCCCGGCGACGACCGCGGGTGCGGAGCCGGACGGAGTGCGGCCGGAGGGGGGCGTGGGCGGCTGCAGGTACGGATGGGGATGGGGAGGTACGCACGACTCGGCTGCCGCGCGCACACCGCGGGAGAAGGCGACGATCGCCTCGGCGGCGGTCGGAGTACGGCGGCCTGCCCGACTCCTCCACGAATTCGATTCATTTGCCATGAAGCAACTTCCTCACTCCGACCTCTATACAACAGGTCGCATCGGTTCCCGCAATTGGAAGGCCGAGCTTAGATTCCCGTACCCAAAAGGTGGTGGGATACCTGAGGTGAAATTCAGGACGTTGGTCCCGAGAGGTTCACAGCCTTGAATCGAGTCTGAAGCACGCCTCAGGATCGGCAGGGTGTTCGCCCGCCTCGTTATAAGTTCCGAGGGGTTGCGGGATTGTTCTCCTCTCGACCGCATACCCGCTCCGCCGGCACCTTTCCAGTGCCGAGCGAGAATTTGAAATGAACTACATGAAGGGCTTTCAGAAACTCATGCGTGTCAATCTCCGCGCCGCTGCCATCGTGGCGGGCGCCGCGGCCGTCATGTCCCTCCCGGCCTCCAGTGCCTTCGCCAACGGAAACGACCTCCCGGCACCGGCTGCCCTGGCGACTCCGCCGTTCACCCCGCCGCCGATCGACCCGGTCGAGGAAAAGACGGAGCGGGAGTCGGTGGGCGAGCAGCAGCTGGCCGACGGCTACGCCGCGGATGTCTACAAGCTCGTCGGCAAGTACAGCAAGGAGGTGAAGGGTTACGAGGCGGAGATCCGCCGGAACCTGACCGGCGCGCTGGTCAAGCTGACCTCCAAGAACCCCACGGGCAAGCACGACGCCTACACCTTCACCCTGTCCCGCAGCGGCAAGGTCACCGCCGTCAAGGACCAGCCGAAGGGCGACAACCCGAAGGGCGACAACCCGAAGGGCGACCAGCCCAAGGGTGACCAGCCGAAGGGCAGCCAGCCCAAGGGCCAGGACAAGGGCCAGGACAAGAAGCCGGTCACGCCGAAGGGCGGCGTCAAGGCCGGGGCCGAGGGCGTGCAGTCGGACGACAACGCCGGCCTGATCGCGGGCGGTGCCGGTGCTGCGGCCGTCGCTGCCGCCGGTCTCGGCTTCACCCTGGTGCGTCGCAGCCGCACCGGCTGCTGATCCCTGCCTCTTCACCGGCCGCCGGGCGCTCTGCGCGCCCGGCGGCTGTTTCGCGTACCCCTGGAGCACACGATGAACAACAACCCTCTCCGGCGCACCCGCGTCGCCTCCTGCACGGCCGTGGCCGCCCTGGCCGTGAGCCTCCTCGCCGGATGCAGCGGCGAGGCCGAGCCGCCCGCACCCCCGAAGGTCGGCAACACCGCCGCCGCCCCGGCCCCGGACACCGCCCAGCCGCTGCCGAAGTCCCGTCCGACCGGCATGCGCATCGCCGCGGCGGGCGTGGACGCCGGAAAGATGGTCGACCTGAAGGTTGATCCCTCCGGTGAGCTCGGCGTCCCGGACCCGAACACGGATGCCAATACCCCCGGTTGGTGGTCCGAGGGGGTCACTCCGGGTGAGAGCGGGGCATCCGTCCTCGTCGCGCACTTCGACACCGCGAACGGCCCTGCCCTGATGAAGGACGTCAAGAAGATCAAGCTGGGCGACATCGTCGAGGTGCCGCGCGAGGACGGCCGCACCGCGAAGTTCAAGGTCCGCGAAATCGAGAACGTCGGCAAGAAGGACTTCCCGACCGGGAAGGTCTACGGCGACACCGCCCGGCGTCCCGAACTCCGGCTGCTGACCTGCGGCGGCGACATCAAGGACGGGCACCGCACCAACAACATCATCCTCTACGCCGATCTCGTGCCGTAGGACGTCCGCTCAAGCCGACCGGGGCGCAGGCGTTTCGTCCACGGCAGGCAGGCTGAGGACGAAACGCGCCCCGCCGGCCGGAGCAGAGGGCTCTTCGGCGGTGAGGGTGCCCCGGTGGGCCGCGGCGATGGCGCGTGCGATCGCAAGCCCCAGGCCGGCGCCTCCGGCGTCGCGGCTGCGGGCCGCGTCGAGCCGGGTGAACCGCTCGAAGACGCGTTCCCGGTCCGCGGCGGCGATCCCCGGCCCGTCGTCGGCGACTTCCAGCGTGACGCGGCCCGCGTGCGGGGCGACCGAGACGCGGACGGTTCCGCGCGCGTGCCGGCAGGCGTTGCCGACCAGGTTGGTGATGAGCCGGTTCAGGTGGGAGGCAGTACCGAGGACCGCCGCACGGCCGGGGGCGTCGACGCTCACGGTGACGGGGGTCCCGACCGGGCTCCGGACCCCGGTGCACGCATGCGCACGGGCCAGCGCGGCCAGGTCGACCTCCGCCTCGCGGCCCGGCCGGTGGGCGTCGAGGCGGGCGAGGAGCAACAGGTCCTCGACGAGCTCCTGGATCTGCTCGGTGTCCTCCAGGGCCCGTGCGGCGGTCCGGGGCCAGTCGGTCCGCGCCGGCCGGGCCAGGGCGAATTCCAGCCGGGTGCGCAGGGTCGTCAGCGGGCTGCGCAGCTCGTGCGAGGCGTCGCCGGTGAAGGTGCGGAGCCGGCCCACGGCCCGGTCGAACCGTTCGAGGGTGGAATTCAGCTCGACGGCGAGGCGGCCGATCTCGTCGCGCCCCTTCGGGACCGCCAGCCGCCGGTGCAGGTCGGTGGCGGTGATCTCGGAGACCTCCCGGCGCAGGGCCTCGACCGGCACCAGGACCCGTCCGACCGCGGTCCAGGTCAGCCAGGCCCCGATCAGCACCAGGGCGAGGGTGAGCGGAACGGCCCACAGGGTCATGGTCCGCAGGGTCTGGCCGACCGGGCCGAGGTCGACGCGCGCGGTGACCCGGTAGCCGTCGTGCGCGGACACCTCCGCCTCACCGGCGCTGTCGTCGACGGGCGCTCGCCGGGATCCCGGATGGTCGGCCAGGCGGGCCGCCGAGGCGGGGTCCCCCGTGTCGACGGCGGCGGGGGTGCTCTCCACCGGTGTGCTTCCGCGCGACGCGTCAGGGGCGGATCCGGGGTCGGCCTCCAGGACGACGACGGACACCGCCTGCTTGCGGGCCTCCTCGTGGGCGGTCCGCGTCAGGTCGGTCCGCATGGTGGCGAGGAACACCGCGGCGGCGGTGACCAGGGCTAGGGCCAGGGCGGCGGCAACCGCTGCGGTCGCGCGCGCCCGCAGCGTGCGCGGGCGGAGCAGGCCGGCGATCCGGGGCGGGCGTATCACCGGCACGTGAGCGGCGCCTGGTCGGCCGGGCGGAGGGACTCTTCGAGCAGACGCACAGGCATCGCCCCATTCTGCCCCGTTTGCTCCGGGGCCCCTTCGTACCTGAAGCAGGCTTCAGGGAAGGCGGGTGGAGGGGTGCCAGCGGCCGGGTTCCCTGCCCGTACTGAGCCGGTAGCCGCGGCCGCGGACGGTGAGGATGCTCGCCCGGCCGAAGGGGGCGTCGATCTTGCGGCGCAGGGCGCTGATGTAGACCTCGACGACGTTGAGGGGGCGGTCGGACTGGCCGTCCCACACCCGCTCGATGATCTCGGGCTTGGCCACCACCTGCTCGGCGCGTTCGGCGAGGCAGGCCAGGACGGCGAACTCCTTCGCGGTGAGGTCGACTTCGTCCTGCCCGCGCCAGACCCGCATGGCCACGGGGTCCACGCGCAGCTCGCCGACCTGCCACCCGGTCGGCCGCTGCCGCCCGCCCCGCCGGGCCAGCGCCTTCAGCCGTGCGACCAGCACGACGAACGAGAACGGCTTGACGAGGTAGTCGTCCGCGCCGGTCTCCAGCCCTTCGGCGATGTCGTACTCGCCGTCCTTGGCGGTGAGCATCAGGACCGGCGTGACGTCGCCCGAGGCCCGGAGCCGGGTGCAGAGCTCGTAGCCGTGCATCCCGGGCAGCATCACGTCGAGCACGATCACGTCGTAGCCGCCGTCGATGGCCCGGCGCAGGCCGGCCCTCCCGTCGGAGGCCCACTCGGTCTCGAACCCCTCCTCGGCCAGTCCCTGCCGCAGCAGGTCCGCGAATCGGGCGTTGTCTTCCACCAAAAGCAGACGCATCGCCACAGAATGGCCCGGCTCCGGCCGGGAGCCGGGCGAAGCTGAAGGCGGGCTCAGCCTTCCCCTCCCCGGGGGGCGGGGGTCACTCGGGCAGGTTCAGCTGCCAGGAGACGCCGAAGCGGTCGTTCACCCAGCCGAACCTGGCGCTGAAGCCGTACGACCCCAGCGGCATCAGCACCCCGCCCTGTTCGGAGAGGGCGCCGAAGAGCCGGTCGAGCTCGGCCTCGGTGTCGCACTGCACGAAGAGCGAGACCGCCGGGGTGAAGCCGAAGCCGTGCTTGACGTAGCTGTCGATGCACATGAACCGCTGCCCGGCGAGCGAGAACGTCGCCGTCTGCACCGTGCCCGCTTCGCCGGGTCCGTCGGCGCCGTAGCGGGTCATGTCGATGACCTCGGAGTCGTCGAAGAGCGACATGTAGAAGGTCATGGCCTCCTCCGCCCGGCCCTCGAACATCAGGAAGGTGGTGATCTTCTGCGGCATCGACGCCATCGTGCCTGCCCTTCGGGTGAGCGTGGGAGCCCGTCCCGCCGAGGCTAGGACACACATCCGACACCGGTGGCCGACAGGGACCCGCTGCGCCCTGGTCGGCCCAACTTTGTTTCTTTCACACGATCGGATGTCGTTACGGCCCCATCCGGTGCGACACGTCCCGACTCCCCCGTCCGCAGGGCCCGGTCCGTGCAAGGTGGGTCCAGCTTTCGGCGCCCCGGCACCTCCGCCCGCGCGCCCGTCGAGCAACGGAAGGGCCTTTATTCGATGGCAATGGCGAGGGCCCTGCTGCCCGCCCTGCTCTCCCTGGCACTGGCGGGCGCTCCCGCCGTGCTCCCGAACACCGCGGCGGCCGTGCCCTACGACGGGCAGACCCGCCGCGAGAGCGCCCTGTTCAGTGTGAAGTCCACCAACAACGCGGCGGCCCAGGCCTTCACGGTGGCCGGCACGCGGATCTCCCGCGTCAGCGTCTACTTGGGCAGCGGCGCCGCCACGGGGACCGTGACCGCCCAGATCCGCCGGGTCCGCGCCGACGCCGGGTCGGCGGTCGCCTCCAGGACCCTGAACCTGGCCTCGCTGGGCGGGGCGGGCGCCGGCTGGGTCGAGTTCCCGGTCGGCGCCGACGTCACCGCGGGCGCCACGTACTACCTGTTCCTCCAGGCGACCACGGCGGAGAACAAGCCCATCGCCTGGTACGGCACCCGGCAGTCGGTGCCCGGCTCGCTGACCAGCTGGAACTACGACAGGGCCTACTGGGGCGGCTGGCACGCCGACACCTCCCGGCTGGCCTTCCACGTCAATCCCACCGGGAACGAGCGCTGCGGGGAGACGGAGCCCTGCTACGTACCCACCTCGGCACTCGCCGCCCGCACCTCGGGACTGCTGACCAACCGGGTGGCCACCGAGGCCGTACTTCCCTCCTTCGCCGTCGGCGCCTCCTACGTCGACGGCAGCAACGTGCTGCGCCTGCCGTCCGGCCGGTGGCGGTACCTGCCCGACGGGGCCTCCCGGTCCGCCGTGGTCGAGGCGGACGACCCGGGCGCCCTCGCCCAGATCGACGAGAGCCGCGCCTGGCTGGCCACGGGCCGGGTGCCGGGGACGACCGCCGCCCGGCGGGCCGCGGCGCAGCGCGCCCTGCTGTCGATGCGGGCGCTGCTGAAGCCCAACGGCGCGTTCGCGGCGGCGTGGGCGCCGCCGTGGGAGTACTCCTGGCCCAGGGACGGCGCCTTCGCCGCCGTCGCCTTCGCCGCCACCGGGCACGACGAGGAGGCGTACCGGATCCTGGACTACGACGCGCGCACCCAGCGGGACGACGGAACCTGGGAGGCCCGTACCCTGCTGGACGGCAGCGGGCCGCCCGACGGGCGCAAGTGGCAGCTGGACGGCAACGGCTGGGTGCCGTGGGCCACCTGGCAGTGGTACCGGGCCGCGCCCCCGGAGGGGCGCGACGAACGCCTGCGCGCGCTCTACCCGATGGTGCGGAACGCGGCCGACTACGCGGCCCGGTCCCTGGGCCCGAACGGGCTTCCGCCCGCCTCTCCGGACTACTGGGAGCTGGGCACCGCGTCCACGAACATCGGTACCGCCGCTCCCCTGCTGGCCGGGCTCAACGCGTCGGCCGACCTGGCCGCCCGGCTGGGCAGGGGCGGGGACGCGGAGCGCTGGGGGGACGCGGGCCGGCGGCTGTCCGCCGGTATCGCCGCCGCCTTCGCCCCGCTGGGCTACGGGCGGACCATCGACGGCAAGCACGGCCGGGACAGTGCGGTGGCGTTCATGGCGCCCCCCTTCAACGCCGCCCCGCCCGACCTCGGCGAAGCGCTGGACTCCACCTACCGGGCGCTGCTGCTGCCCAACGGCGGCGTCTCGCCCGGCAACGACCCCGATTTCAGCTGGGGATCGTACGCCTGGACGGCCAGCACCTCCTTCTTCGCCCTCGCCTGGTCGGGTACGGGCGAACGGACGCGGGCGGGAGGGGTGCTGGACTGGGTGCTGTCGAAGCGGAACGGGCTGGGCGAGCTCCCCGAAACCGTGAACGGGGCCGGACGGCCTTCGTCGGTCGCGCCCCTCGGCTGGACGGACTCGCTGGTCGTCCTCACCGCACTGGCCCTGGAGGGCTCCCCGCAGCCGACCCCGCCGGCGCGGGCCGCGGCGCGCACGGGGGCGGGCTCGGAGTAGCGACAGGTGGCGGCGCCGGCCGGGGTCTCCCCTCCGGCGCCCCACCGATCCCGGTCCGCAAAGCATTGCCAAATAGACATATCAACCTGACCGGAATGGGTCCTTCCGGCCATATCCCTTAGCTACTTCTGAGTCACCTCCGCGGTCATGTAGCGTCCGGAATCGCCCAGTCCGTTTCGATGCCCGACACCGCCCCACGGTCATCCGGTGAGTCGTCCCGCACAGCGGGCAGAGGAGCGCTGCCTTGAGATTCCGGCTCAACCGTGCGAACTACGCACCCGCGCCCGGCCCGGTCCCGCACCCCGCGGAGCCGGAAGCCCCCCAAGGACCGCTGTCGGCCCGCGAAATAGACCTCATACGCGCCTCGGTCTCGGTGGTCGAGCCGCTGGCCGCGGAGATGACGGTCTACTTCTACGCCATCCTCTTCACCCGCCACCCCGAGGTCCGTCCGATGTTCCCTCCGGGGATGGACGCGCAGCGCGGCCGCCTGCTGCGCGCGCTGCTGCGCATCGTGGACCTGGTCGACGACCCGGAGGGCCTCGTCCGCTTCTGTGGACACCTCGGACGCGACCACCGCAAATTCGGCGCCCTGGCCGCTCACTTCCCGGCCGTCGGCGAGTGCCTCCTCGCCTCCCTCGCCCGCTACGCCGGCTCCGCGTGGACCACGGACATCGCCGCAGCCTGGACCAAGGCCTACGGGGCGGTCGCCCAGGTCATGATCGATGCGGCGGAGGAGGATGAGGCGCTACGGCCCGCCGTCCGGCCCGCCACGGTCGTCCACCGCGTCTCCCGCGGCAACGGCATCGCGGAGATCACCGTACGGCCGCACACCTCCTACGAGTACACCGCAGGCCAGTACCTGAGCATCGAGACCCCCTGGTGGCCCAAGCGGTGGCGCTACTACTCCCCCGCCAACGCACCCCGCGAGGACGGCACCCTCACCTTCCACGTGCGGGCGGTCCCCGGCGGCTCGGTCAGCACCGCACTGGTGCAGCGGGCGACCGTGGGCGACGTGGTCCAGCTCGGCCCCCCGATGGGGGACATGGTCCTGGACGCCGCCGAATACGGCGAGCTGCTCTGCGTGGCCGGCGGCACCGGTCTCGCCCCGATCCGCGCGCTCGTCGAGGAGGTCGCCCGTCGCGGCGGCCACCACCAGGTCGACCTGTTCCTCGGCGCCCGGACCGCCGCCGAACTGTACGGAGTCGACGACATGCTCCGCATGGCCCAGCGACACCACTGGCTGACGATCAGGGGCGCGGTCTCCGACGAGTACGTGCCCGGGATCCGCGGCTCCCTGCCGGAGGTGCTGGCCGAGTACGGGCCGTGGTACCACCACGACGTCTATCTCAGCGGCCCCGCCCCGATGGTCGTCTCCGCCAGGGAAACGCTCACCCTCAACGGCACCCTGCCCGAACGCATCCACTACGACCCGTTCGACGCACCCGCCCTGTCCACTCCCTGAGCGATCCGAGCCGCGTCAGGGCGCGCGCCGTTCAGCCGCCACAGCGGCGGCGCCTGCCGCCCGGGAGCCTCCGTTCGCAGCAGGGCGAACAAGTACCGGGCCTCCGCGACGGTCAGGTCGAGCTCCTCGGCGATCTTGCGGCTGGTGACGTACGCGATGCCGCCGGCCAGCGTGCCGCGCTCCCAGGCGGCGAACCGGGCGCGGACGCTCCCGGCCTCCCGGCCCGTCCGCGGTGCGGGCGCCGCCTCGGGGTGCGCCGCGCGGTGGCGTTCCCGCTCGATCTCCGAGAAGCCGCACACCGCGCGGGAGGCCGCCTCCGCGTCGTCCAGGCTCGCGGAGCCGGCGAGTGCGCGGGCGAGGGGGTTGAGTTCGAGCGCCCGCTCCAGCGTGAGGCGGTGGACCTGGCGCGCCGAGTCGTCCAGGAGGACGGGGCGGGGGGCGTCCCGGGTGCCGCAGACGCCGCGCACCCCCCGGGCAGCCGCGACGAGCAGTGCGCTCGCCTCCGAGGGGTGCCAGTCGAAGACGCCCAGCACTCCCCCGGTGTGCGCCGCCGTGAGGGCGAACGCGGGCTCGCCGAGCCTGGGGAGGAGTTCCGGCAGGGGCACCTCGTTGTCGAGGCCGGGCCCGGCGACGTACACGGTGGTGTCGATCCCCGTCGCCGCGCAGCCCGCGAGGGCCAGGGCATCTCCGAGGGGGCTGCGCAGGGTGGGCTCGTCGCCGCGGGCCACGATGTCGCCGCCCACGTCGACGATGTCGATGCGCTCGGCCCGGCACCAGCGGGCGGCCGCGCCGATCTGCCGCGCGAGGCCGAGCGCGCCCCCGTACGGGTCGAGCAGCCCGAGCCTCGGACGCAAGTCGGCCGCCAGGCGCGGGACCAGTGAGCCGGCCGGGGGGACGGGCGCGGTCGCCGCGGTGACCAGTGCGAGGTCCGGGGCGGCCGTTTCCGTGCCCGTGAAGTCGCTGGCGCGGCGCGGTCCGGGGACGGGGTCGACGACCAGCCGCTCCCACGCGTAGGTCAGGACGAGGGCAGGGGCCTCCGCTCCGTGCAGGGCGGTGTGCACCACGGCCGCGGTGATGGCGTCGCCGCCCCCGCCCGCGGCTATGAGAAGTCTCTTCATGACGGATACGGAACCTCAGTTCAGGACAGAACCGACCCACTTCCAAACAAGTACATATGAAGATCTATATACGCAAACCCAATTTGTGCGAATCGCACTACAGAAATGAACTCGACGCCACCCTACAGTGACGACTCGTCACGAACAGCTATCTTCTGTTTCTGAGAGTGAGTCACATCCAGCCATGGCGACGACAGTTAACCTCCCCATGCCCTCCGTCCCCAGCCCCGTTCCCGCAGGCGAGCCGGAGACTCCGTACGAGCAGTACGTGTACGCCTACCCCCACCAGAAGGCCTACCGCCTGCTGGAGGACGGCCCGCTCCTGAGCGACCTGTGGTCCAAGGAACGCCTCGACGCGCTCTCGCTCTACGTGCACATACCCTTCTGCGAGATGCGGTGCGGCTTCTGCAACCTGTTCACCCGCACCGGCGCTCCCGAGGACGTCACCAGCGCCTTCCTCGACACCCTGGAGCGCCAGGCACGCGTCACCAGACGGGCGTTGGAGGCCAAGGGCGAGCCGATACGGTTCCCCCTCGCGGCGTTCGGCGGGGGCACGCCCACCTACCTGACGGCGGCCGAGCTGGAGCGGCTCTGCGACATCTGCGAGGGCGTCATGGGCGCCGACCTGAAGGCGGCCTCCTGGTCGGTGGAGACCTCGCCGGCCACGGCCACCGCCGACCGGATCGCCGTCCTCGCGGAGCGCGGCGCGACGCGGCTGAGCATCGGGGTGCAGAGCTTCATCGACGAGGAGGCGCGCGCCGCCGTGCGCCCGCAGAAGCGCGAGGAGGTCGAGGCCTCCCTCGCCCGGCTCAAGGACGCGAACTTCCCCGTCCTCAACATCGACCTCATCTACGGCATCGACGGCCAGACCGAGCGCACCTTCAAGGTCTCCCTGGACGCCGCGCTGGCCTGGCAGCCGGAAGAGGTCTACCTCTACCCGCTGTACGTGCGCCCGCTGACCGGGCTCAGCACCCGCCACGCCAAGACCCTCCAGGACTGGAACGACCAGCGGCTGCGGCTGTACCGCTACGGCCGCGACTACCTGCTCTCGGCGGGCTACGAGCAGACCTCGATGCGGGTCTTCAGGCGCCTGGGCACCGCCGCCGTGGAGGACACCGACGGCAGCAGCATCAGCGAGTACAACCAGCAGGCCGGAATGGTCGGTCTCGGCGTCGGCGCCCGCTCGTTCACCACCGACCTGCACTACACCACCGACTACGCGGTCGCGGTCCCCGAGGTGCGGCGCATCATCGACGACTACATCGCCACCCCGACCGAGCAGTTCGAGCGCGCGCAGTGGGCGTTCCGGATGGACGAGGGCGAACGGCGCCGGATGTACGTACTGCAGCACCTGCTGGAGTCGACCGGCCTGCGGGTCGCCGACTACGAGCAGCGGTTCGCCACGCGGTTCGAGGACGACTTCGCACCCCAGCTCGGCACCCTGCTGGAGAAGAACTGGCTCCGGGAGAAGGACGGCACGCTGGGTCTGACCCTGGAGGGGATGGCCTGGGCCGACGCCGTCGGCCCGATGTTCTTCTCGTCCAGGGTGCGCGAGAACATGACCTCGTACCAGGACCGCTGACCGGTCCGCTCAGCCGGTGACGGGCGCCGGGTCCGGCTCGGGCTCGGCCCGGCGGCGCCGCGGCACGGACACCAGGGCGAGCCCGCCCAGCAGCAGCGCGGCGCCGGCCGCGGCGAGCGGCCCCGGCCGCTCGCCGAGCAGCGCCACTCCGAGCACGGTGGCGACCAGCGGTTCCGTCAGGCTCAGCGTCCCCGTGGTGGCGGCGCTGAGCCGCCCGACTCCGCGGGTGAAGAGCAGATAGCCCAGCGCGGTCGTGCCCAGCCCCAGCCAGCCGATCAGCGCGACCGCGCGCGGGGCGGCCAGCCCTTCGGGAGCCACCAGCAGGAACGGAGAGACCAGCAGCCCCGCGCACAGCACGCTGACCGGAGCCGCGGCGCCCAGATCCGCACCCCGCGCGCCCAGTTCCTTGGTGGCGGCGATGTAGACGCCGAAGCTCGCCCCCGCCACCACACCGCCGAGCACACCCAGCGCATCCGCGCGGGCCCCACTGCCGGGCAGCAGGAGCAGTCCGATCCCGGCGACCGCGCAGGCCGTCCCCCACAGCCAGCGCGCAGTGGGCCGCTCCCCGGAGAGCAGTCGCGCGCACAGACCGCTGACGACGGGCACGGTCCCGAAGGCGACCGCGGTCGCCAGAGCCGCCCCGCAGCGCTCGACCGCCTCCAGGAAGCAGACCTGGAAAGCGGCCGTGACCAGCACGCACAGCGCGACCCACCGCCGTGCGCCGGGCCGCCACAGCGTGCGCAGCCCCTTCGGACGCACCGTCAGCACAGTGAGCACGAGCCCGCCCAGCAGCATCCGGGCCGCGCCCAGCGACGCCGGGTGCACCCCGGTGTCGGCCCAGATCTGCGCCGGTCCCACGGTTCCCCACAGGACCGACGCCACCAGCACGGAAGCCACAGCGCCCACGACAACCCCCCGCTCAACACTTCCAGGACGTGCTGAACGTATCGGGGCTGACTTCTGTGGACCTACTGGGGGAAACCATGAGATTTCCGGCTCCCGCCCCGGCCGGTCCGTGGGTTCACACCAACCGGGCGTCCGCCGCGCGGTACCCGCCCTAGCCGCCGACGCGGGCGACCAGCAGCGCGACGTCGTCATCGGCCGCCGCCGGAACGAGGTGGGTGATCAGCGAGTCGCACACGTGGTCCAGCTGCCGCCCGGGATCCGCGAGCAGTTGCGTCAGTTCGGCGAGCCGTTCGTCGAGGTCGCGTCCGCGGGCTTCGATCAGTCCGTCGGTGTAGAGCACGAGGAGGCTCCCGGCCGGCAGGTCGAACTCGGTGGGGGTGAAGGCGACGCCCCCGACGCCCAGGGGGGCGCCGGGCGGGGTGTCCAGGAGCTGGACCGTGCCGTCGGGGAGCACGAGTGCGGGCGGCGGGTGTCCGGCCCGGGTGACGGTGCAGTGCCCGGTGGCCGGGTCGCACACGATGTAGAGGAACGTGGCCAGCATCGGCTCGGCCAGATCGCCGAGGGCCGCCTCCAGCTGGTGCAACAGCCGTACGGGCGACAGGTCCAGGCGCGCCAGGGCCCGTACGGAGGCGGACAGCCGGCCCATGACCGCGGCCGCGGCGATGCCGTGCCCCATGACGTCGCCGATGAGCAGGCCCGCCTTGCCGCCGGCCAGGGGCAGGACGTCGTACCAGTCACCGCCGACCTCGTTGACGTCGCTCGCGGGGAGGTAGCGGTGGCTGACCGCGATGCCCGCGGGCGGGGTGATGTGCTGGGGGAGCATGCTGCGCTGGAGGATGACGGCGGTCTCGTGCTCACGGTGGTAGAGCCGCGCGTTGTCGATGCTGAGCGCGGCGCGGGCCGTCAGTTCACCGGCGAGGGTGACGTCTTCGGATCCGAAGGGGCCGATCGGGCGGGTGCGGTAGAAGGTGGCGACGCCGAGCACCGTCTCCCGGGCCACCAGGGGCGCCATGATGAACGAGTGCACGCCCACCGCGAGCAGTTGCGCGGGTTTGGCCGAGTGGCGGGCGGCGGGGGCGATGGCCTGCTCGTCGAGTCGGGCGATCAGGAAGGACTGCCGGGCGGCGAGGGCCTGGGTGTAGGGGGCGGCCGCGGGGAAGACGAGGGTCCCTCCGAGGGGAGCGAGGATGTCGGTCACCCTGGATCCGGACAGCGGGGCCTTGCCGAGGCGGCGCAGGGCGACCCCGCCTGCCAGCCCCGTTCCGGGCTCGTCCCCGCGCGCCAGCGCGTCCAGGACGTCCACGGTGACGGCATCGGCCAGGCGCGGCACGGCGAGATGGGCGAGTTCCTGTGCGGTGCGCTCCAGCTCGAGACTGGAGCCGACGCGGATGCTGGCCTCACTGAGCATGGCGAGCCTGCGCCGGCCCGCTTCGGCTTCCACGTGGTCGCGCTGCTGCTCGGTGATGTCGACGAGCGAGGCGATGACCCCGATCGGCATCCGGGCGGGATCCTCGACCCGGACGTAGGAGCAGGACCACACCCGGTCGTGGTCCGGTTCGGCCGGCGTCCGCCCGACGCGCCGGCGGTCCAGCAGCGGCTGCCCGGTCTCCAGCACCTGCACCATGGCCTCCTCCATCTCGTGGGCGTTCACCTCCGGGAGGATCTGGGCCAGGCGGCGCCCCACGTGCGCGGACTCCGGCAGGCCGTTCATGGCTTCGAGAGCCGCATTGACCTGCAGGAACCGCAGCTGGGTGTCGAGGACGGCGATGCCGACCGGGGAGCGGGCGAACAGGCCGTCCCAGACCGCCGAAGAGCCGCGGATGCGCCGTGCCGCGTGGGCGTCCGCGGCGAAGACCAGCACCGTGGCCGCGCCGTGCCCGCGGTCGGAGACGGGAGAGGCCCAGATCTCCACCTCCAGCGGGTGGCCGTCGCGGTGCCAGGCGGTCACCGTGCCCATCACGCCGCGCCCCGTGGCCGCGGCCTCCCAGAGGGAGCGGCCCAGGCTGCGGTCGGATCCCGGATGGAGCAGGTCCGCGATGTGGCGCCCCACGATCTGCGGAGGGGCGTATCCCAGCAGTTCCTGGGCGACCTGGTTCCAGCGCACGATCGTCCCGTCGGCGCTGGTCGCCACCAGCGCGACCGGCAGCGCGCCCAGCCATCCGCCGGCAGCCTGGGCGGCGCCGCTGATCAGGTCGTCGACCGGGATGTTCTCCACAGATCCATCGTCTGCCGGTCCGCACGCGACCGCCTCCTGGTCACATTCCGCTGCCGATCGATCACCGATGGTCGCCGCACCCGTGGCCGGCGGGGCCATACCCAACCGGCTCGTCCGACGCGATCATTGACGTGAGCACGATCCGCGTTCCCGGTCGAGGAGGACTGGTGTGTGAGGAAGCGATGACGGCACCGTCCACCGCCGCCACGGCGCAGGTCGGATGAGCGCGGCCGGCACCGGCGACGATGCGGCGGCGGGATCCCGCCAGGTCGTAAGGGCGGAAGGCGGGTTCGCCTACGGGGTGGTCGGCGCCGACATCCACGTCTTCGGGGACGGCACCCCGCTCTACGTACTCGAGAACTGGCGGCCACCGCCCCCGACCGACCCGCAGTGGCTGCGGGAGATGCCCAGCAGGATGCTCAACGCCCGGTTCGCGGTGGTGGAGTTCACCGGCCGCGAGGACGAGCTCGGTGAGCTGGACCGGTGGCGGGACCAGGGGCCGAGGCTCGGCGCCCGCTGGCTGCACGGCCCGGGCGGGCAGGGCAAGACCCGCCTGGTCGCCGAGTTCGCCGCCCGGTCGCAGGCCGCCGGCTGGAAGACCGTGACCGCGACCCACGGCCCCGGATCCGTGCTGCCCCCGCCCGGCAGCCAGGACCTGCGGCTGAACGGTGCCCGCGGTCTGCTCCTCGTCGTCGACTACGCCGACCGCTGGCCGCTGACCCACCTGACCTGGCTGCTCAGCAATGCCGTGCTCCACCTCCCCGGCGTGCGCACGCGCGTCCTGCTGCTGGCCCGGACCGCCGACACCTGGCCCGCCGTGCGCGCCGCGCTCGCCAACCACCAGGCGGGCACCTCCGCCCAGCTCCTCCAGCCGCTGCCGCCCGAGGCACACGGGCCGCGCGCGCGGATGTTCCGGGCCGCCCGCGCCGGCTTCGCCGCCCGCTACGACCTGCCCGCCACGGCCACCGTCGTACCGCCGGGGCCGCTGGACCACCCGGATTTCGGCCTCGTCCTGGCGGTCCACATCGCCGCCCTGGTCGCCGTCGACGCCCATGCCGCGGGCCGCCGGCCGCCACCCGACATGGCCGGGCTGACCACGTACCTCCTGGACCGGGAACACTTGCACTGGGCCCGCCTCTACGGCGACTCCACCCACGACCTCGACCCGGCCGGACGCACCTACCGCACGCCGCCGCACGTGATGAACCGGACGGTGTTCAGTGCCGTGCTCACCGGCGCGCTGGAGCCCGCCCGGGGTACCGCGGTGATCGGTTCCCTGGACCCGCACCCCCGGCACCACCGCCACCCGCCTCCCGAGCGCGTCCTGGCCGATCACGGCCTCTGCTACCCGCCGGCCGATCCCGGCCGGCCCACGGTGCTGGAGCCGCTCTACCCGGACCGCCTCGCCGAGGACTTCCTCGCCCTGACGCTCCCGGGCCACGAGGCCGACTACCCGGCCCAGGGCTGGGCGGGCGCCACCGCGACGGCGTTGCTGTCCAGGGGGGACGGCACCCGGCCCGCTCCCCCCTGGACGGCCCGGGCGGTCACCTTCCTGGCCAGTGCGGCCCACCGCTGGCCGCATCTGGGCCCCCGCCACCTCTATCCGCTCCTGCGGGAGGACCCCGGGCTCGCGGTGGAGGCCGGCAGCGCCGCCCTGACCGCCCTCGCCGCTCTCGAGGACATCGACGGCGCACTGCTGGAGGCCGTGGAGGCCCGCTTCCCCTTCCCCGAGCGCCACGTCGACCTCGACCCGGGCATCGCCGCCTTCACCGCCCGGCTCGCCGAGCACTGGTTCTCCCTCAGCGACGACCCGGCGGTGCACGCCGCCGTCTCCTTGCGCCTCGGCATGCGCCTGATCAACGCGGGGCTGTTCGCGGAAGCCGCGGAGGAGGTCGGGTACTCCGTGGCGATCCACCGGCGGCTGGCCGCCTCGCGCCCCGTACCCCATGCGCGCGAGCTCGCCATCGCCCTGTACTTCCTCGGCGCCGGCCTGGGGATGACGGGTCGCGCACAAGAGGCCGTGGCCGCGACCGAGGAGGCGGTGGCCATCCTGCGCCGGCTGGTGGAGACGGACGGCTCCGACGGATCGGAGGACTCGACCGCGTCCCCCGAGAGCCTGCTCGCCGCCACGCTGACCAACCTCGGCACCTGGCTGAACGGCACGGGGCGACGGGCCGAGAGCCTCAAGGCCTACGAGGAGGCGTCGGCCGTCCGCCGGCGGCGGGGTGCGACCGGCCCCTACAGCGACGAAGAGGACGCGCAGTTCCTCCACAACCACGGCAATGTGCTCCTGGACACCGGGCGCACCGCCGAGTCCCTGGCCGCGACCGAGCGGGCCGTGGCGACCCGGCGCAGGCTCGCCGCCGAGAACCCCGCCGCCAACCTGCCCGATCTCGCCGACTCGCTGGTCAACCTGGGCAACTCCCTGGCGGCCGTGGGGCGCAGGGAGGAAGCCCGGGCCGCGTCGGAGGAGGCGGTGGCCCTGTACCGAGGCCTCGTCGACGCGAACCCCACCGCCTACCGGCCGGGCCTCGCCAACGGCCTGTCCGGTCTGGCCGGGGACCTGGCCGCCCTGGAACGCCTGGAGGAGGCCGCCGTCGTGGGTGAGGAGGCGGTGGCCCTGCGCCGGCGACTCGCGGCGGCGGATCCCGGGGCCCACGAAGCCCGCCTCGCCGTTTCGCTGTCCAACCTGGCCCTGTGGCGGGCCCGCACCGGCCGGGCGCCCGAGGCCCTGGGGGTCGCGTCGGAGGGCGTGCGCATCCACCGCCGACTGTGCGAGGCCCAGCCCGCCGCCTTCGAGTCGAGACTGGCGGACTCACTGAACAACCTCGCCGTCACGCTGACGGGGCTGGACCGGAGGGACGAGGCGGTTGCGGTCATGCAGGAAGCCGTGGTCCTCACCCGACGCCTGGCCGTCCGAGAACCCGCCGCGTACGGACAGAGGCACGGTCGCGCGTTGCACGACCTGGCCCTGCTCCTGACCTTCGGGGGGCGGTGGGCGGAAGCCGAACCGTACGCGCAGCAGGCCGTCGCCGTACTGCGGGCACCGGCCGAGGCGGATCCCACCGCCCACGAGCCGGCCCTGGCCAAGGCGTCCACGAACCTCGCCCTGTGCCTGGGGCAACTGGGGCGGTGGCCGGAGGCCTTGGAGGCGGCGGCGCAGCCGGTGGCGTACCACCGGCGCATGCGCGGGGCGCCGCCGCTCGGCCACGAACCGCTCCTCGCCCTCCTCCTCGCCGGCATCGGCCGCCATCACGCGGACGCGGGGAGATGGCGCGACGCGCTCGAGGCGGCCGAGGAGGCGGTGGCCGTGCTGCGTCCCCTGGCCGCCGCGCACCCCGGTACGCACGAGCCCCAACTGGCCGCAGTCCTGCAGGACCTCGACGCGTACCGCGCGCGGGCATGACCCATTGTCAGACCCCGTTGGTACGGTCTGGCACATGAGAGCCACGGCAACTTTCACCGTCACAGCGTTCGTTCCGACCGAGCTCACACCCGAGCCGCCCGTGTCCACCGGGCTGCCGGTCGGTGTCTCGACGATGGAGAAGCAATTCGAGGGGGAGGTCGCGGGCCGCTCGGCGACCCTGTTCACCGCGGCGTTCGACCAGACGACCGGCGTCGGCACGTATGTGGCGATGGAGTCGTTCGAAGGTTCGCTGCGGGGACGGCAGGGGGCCTTCAACTTCGTGCACTCGGCGACGACGACCGGCGGCGACCGCACCGCGGAGTTCTTCACCATCGTGCCCTCCAGCGGAACCGGCGAGCTGGCGGGGATCTCGGGCGCCGGGGGGATGGCCGTCGAGGCCGACGGCACCCATCGCATCTGGTTCGACTACCGGCTCGACTGAGCGCAGGGCTCAAATCGCCTTTCCCGGATGGTGGATGGCATTTCGGGCAGCTCCCTGGACGGTGCGTCAGGTGGGTTGGAATGATCTCGGAATTCCTCCTTCCATCTGAGTAAAGGTCAGAGAATGACGACGTCGTCCCCACTCCTGCTCTCCCGGCACGCCGGCTGGGTCGCCGCGTTCGCGGCGGCCGTCCTCGCACTGCCCCTCCTCGCCGCACCCGCGCGGGCGGCGACCCCCGGCGATCCGGCCACCGCCTCCGCCTTCGACCTCAAGTCCGGCCCGGACCTGAGCGGTGCCGTGGCCGACCTGAAGGCGGCCCTGCCCACACAGGGCGTCCAGGACCTGCTCGACCAGGGCAACCGGATCGCGAAGACCGGCGCTTCGTGCACCACGGACCCCTTCGGCACCGGCGACAACGGCGGCGTGCTCCCCCCGGCGAAGAAGCTCTGCTGGGACGGCGGTGACTCCGACACCCAGGAATGGATACCCCAGGGGCTCACCGGAGTCTCGGACGCCCAGGCCGACGAACTCTGGGGCAGCCGCAAGCCCTTGGTCGCGTCCTGGTACGACAAGGCGAACACCTCGCTGTGCGGCACGGATCCCGACACCTGCCAGGACAAGGGCGTGCGGCTGTCGTTCCTGGACCCGCAGACGGAGGTCCCGGGCGATCCCGAAGGCCGCCGGTACCGGCACGTGCTGCTGGTGGAGCCGTACTACAACTCGTACGGCAACGTCTCCTACAAGGCGATCGACATCCACGCCGGCGGTCTGGCCTGGTACAAGTACTACCTCTACGTCGCGGACACGATGAACGGCCTGCGCGTCTTCGACATGCGCGCGATCCTGGACCTCAACCACGACCAGGACGCCTCGGTGGACGACACCACGCTCGACGGGCTGAAGAGCAACGTCCGGGACGCGACCAGGATCGGCCGGCAGAGCGGCGTCTACTACAGCCACACCTACCGGTACGTGATGCCCCAGGTAGCCTCCTACAAGTTCGTCGCCGCCCAGGGCAACTCCTCGTCCGCGGTCACCTGCGTACCGACGGGCGCGCCCAAGGCCTCCTACATATCCGTCGACCGCAGCGACACCGCCGCCCCCTCGCTGATCATGGGCGAGTACTGCGATTCCGATGACGCCCACCTGGAGAAGGGGCGGGTCGGGGCGCTGCCCGTCGACGACGGCACGGGGCTGCTGAAGGCGACGAACGGCGTGGTCCGGGCGACGGGCGCCTACTACCTGCCGCGCGACCTCACCCAGGGCGCGGCGCGCTACAACGGGGTCTACTACTTCAACCGCAGCTGGACGGACCACAGCGGCAGCCTGCGGCGGGCCACCGTCACCGGGGGCCGCCTCGTGGACTACGGGGCCAACATCACCAACGCCGTCGGCCCCGAGGACATGTACTTCGAGCACGGCCAGAGCGTTCCGGGCGGCGGCACCCAGTACCTCTGGTCGCTGACGGAACACCGCGCGGACACGACGGCCACCTGCACGGACGCCGGCTCGCCGTGCGGCCGGGTCGTCTACGCACACCGGGTCGAGGACGTACTGGCCCGCCCCTAGCTCCGCTGCCCGGCCTCGTCCCGGACGGCGGCGAGGAGGAACGGGTGCCCCGCCGGGTCGGTGTACCGGCGCAGGGTCGTGCGGTTGTCCAACCGGGTGCCGTCCTCCTCCGCCGCGACCGGACGCGCCCCGAGGGCGACGGCCTCGCGCTCGGCTTCGTCGAGGGAGTCCGCGGCCACCAGGATCCGCAGATGGGCCTGCTCGGAGTCCTGCGGCAGGGGCCAGCTCGGCGGCGCGTGATGCGGATCGCGGCGGATCCCGAGCACCACGCCGGTGCGGCCGGTGACGAGGAGCAGGTCCCCGTCTCCGGCCGCCGGACCCGTGGTGGCGCCGAGCAGCTCGGCGTAGAACCGGGCCAGGGGCTCGGGTTCGGCGCAGTCGAGGACGAGGACGCCTGTCTTGGGTACGGTCATCCTCCGCGTGTGCCCTGCGTCGCCTCCCGTACACGGGCCGTACGCGCCGGGTCCACGAGGATGCGCGGCAAGGCGTCCGGGTGGTGTTCCGCGAGCCAGGCGACCAGCTGTTCCCGTACGGCGCAGCGCACGGTCCACAGGTCGTCGGCGTCCTTGGCCGTGACGATGGCCCGGACCACGATGGTGGACGGCGTCGTCTCCGTGACGGCGAGGTCCCAGCCGCGGCCGTCCCACTCCCGGCAGTCGTTCAGGATGTCCCGGACCTTCTTGCGCATGAGGTCGACGGGCGCGCCGTGGTCGCAGTGGAGGAAGACGGTTCCGGTCATCTGGACGCCGCCGCGGGACCAGTTCTCGAAGGGGCGGGTGGTGAAGTACGAGACGGGCATGGTGAGCCGGCGTTCGTCCCAGGTGCGTACGGCGAGGAAGGTGAGGGTGATGTCCTCGACCACCCCCCATTCGCCGTCGACGACGACCGTGTCGCCGATGCGCACCATGTCGCCGAAGGCGATCTGGAAGCCGGCGACGAGGTTGCCGAGGGTGGACTGGGCCGCGACGCCGGCGACGATTCCGATGATGCCGGCGGAGGCGAGCACGGAGGTGCCGAGCGCGCGGAAGCCGGGGAAGGTGAGGAGCATCGCGGCGGCCGCGAGGATGCCCACGAGGACCGTCACGACCCGCATGATCAGGGTCACTTGGGTGCGGACCCGGCGCACCCGGGCCGGGTCGCGGGTGCCGGTGGCGTAGCGGGCGTACCCCGTCTCGACGACGGCGGAGGCCACTGCCACGACCAGCCAGGCGCCCACACCGATCAGCGTGAGCGAGAGGATCCGGCCCACGACGGCCGCGTTGTCCTGGAGCGGCGGCCATCCGGTGTGCCGGTAGGCGCCCCTGAGCAGCGCGGCGAGCAGCACGATCTGCAGAGGGTGGCGGCAGCGGCGCAGCAGGTTCCACAGGGGTGTTTCGGGGTGCTGTGCGTCGGCTCGGCGCAACAGCAGGTCGACGGCCCAGCCGGCCGCGCCGGCGAGCAGGATCGAGCCCCCCAGGGCGGTCGGCAGGAGAAGTGCGCTGTTCATATCTCCTCGGCGGTTGTAGGCGGCAGGGAGCCACGGAGGCACGGGCTGTCACGCGCCTGCCCCGCGGGGCGGAGCTGACACGGGGGCCCGGGCCGGTGCTCGGCGCATGGGCTCCGCGGGGGCGGGCACCCGCGCCTGGAGACGTCCTGCCGGACGACCCGCGCCTTCGGGTGTAGGGCCGCCGACGACACGAAAGGGGTGCGCATGTCGCACGTCGAGGAGTATGTCGAGGTCAACGTCCCCGTGAGCACGGCCTACAACCAGTGGACCCAGTTCGAGGAGTTCCCCCTCTTCATGGAGGGGGTCGAACGCATCGAGCAGCGTACGGACACGCTCACCCACTGGGTGACGAACGTGAACGGCGTGCAGCGCGAGTTCGACGCGCAGATCACCGAGCAGCTTCCGGACCGGCGCGTCGCGTGGATGACGATCGACGGGGAGGCCCACCAGGCCGGGCTCGTCACGTTCCAGCCGATCGACGCGACGACCACCAGGATCGTCGTGCGCATGAACTGGGTGCCCGACGGTCTGGCCGAGTCGGCGGCCGACAAGCTCGGTTTCGTCAAGCGCCAGGTGGTGGGTGACCTCAAGCGGTTCAAGCTGTTCATCGAGTCGCGCGGGGTCGAGACGGGCGCCTGGCGCGGCGAGGTCTGAGCGCGGACCGAGGGCGAAGGTCGG
Source organism: Streptomyces sp. NPDC057010 (assembly GCF_042673805.1). Lineage (NCBI taxonomy): Bacteria > Bacillati > Actinomycetota > Actinomycetes > Kitasatosporales > Streptomycetaceae > Streptomyces > Streptomyces sp. NPDC057010. The sequence continues at coordinate 150,210 of NZ_JBHUSC010000005.1, forward strand.
CCAAGTTGCGCGTACGCCCCTGCGCGCCCCCCGAAGTGACGTTCCATCACCCCTGTACGGGGGCACCCGCGTGGTGCCGCTGGTTCGTCCACCGAGGGGAGCACACGATGACGAAGGTCCTCGTCCTGCACAGCGTCAGCCTGGTCAGGTCGGCACTGGCCGCCCTGCTGAGATCGGAAGGGCCCTTCGAGGTCACGTCGGCCGGCTGGAGGGCCGCCGCACGCCGCTCCGAGTCCTTACGACCAGACGTGACGGTCGTCGACCTCGATTGCCCGGGGACGACGGCCGTTCTCGCGGAAGACGGGGGCGCGGACCGCCAGGTCCTGGCGCCCCCGTCCCCGGTCCTGGTCCTCGCGTCGACCGGCGCGCCCGGTTCGCTGCACCGGGCCTTCCGGGCCGAGGCCCGCGGCTATGTGGACAAGGACGGCTCGCCGGGCCGGCTCGTACGGGCCGTCCGGAAGGTCGCGGCGGGCGAACGGTTCATCGACGCCTCGCTGGCCTCCGCCTTCATGGAGGCCGACCCCGTGCCCCTGAGCCCGCGGGAACTGAGCGTGCTGGCCCGGGCGGCGGAGGGCGATTCCATCGCCGAGATCGCCCGGACGCTGCACCTGGCGAGCGGGACGGTACGCAACTACATGGCCGCGGCGACCCGCAAGACCGGCGCGCGCAACCTCATCGACGCGATACGGATATCCCGGCGGGCGGGCTGGGTCTGATCCGTCCGCCACGGCGGCCGCAGCGGCAGGAGCGGCTGCGGCCGGTCGTCATCCGTCCGGGGTGCCGTTCCACTCCCCGACCAGGTCGCGGTACAGGGGTGACCTGGCCGGGAGTTCCGCATGGGTGCCGGACACGGCCCGGGTCCCGTCGAGGACGAGGACCCGGTCGGCGCGGGCTGCGGACGAGACGCGGTGGGCCACCACGACCAGGGTCCCGGGACGCTCCGCGAGGGCCCGCTCGGCGCGCTCCTCCGTACGGGGGTCCAGGTGGCAGGTGGCCTCGTCGAGCAGCAGCAGCGGCGCCGGCGAGAGGTAGGCGGCGGCGAGCGCGAGGTGCTGGCTCTCGCCCCGGGACAGCAGCCGGGGGGACACCTCGGCGTCCAGTCCGCCCAGCCGCTCCACCAGGCCCGCCAGCCCGAGGGCCTCGACGGCGCGCCGCACCCGGTCGTCCCCGGGCGCGGCGGCGCCTTCGTCCGGGGACAGGTGGGTCAGGTTCTCCCGCACCGTCCCGGTGAACACGTAGGCCTGCTGCGGCAGCAGGGTCCGCCGCGGGTCCGGTCCCCGGGCGCCCGGTCCGCGGCGGGCGGCCGCGCCCGCGACGAGGACCGTGCCCGCCCCGGGTGCCAGCATCCCGGCGAGCAGTGCGGTGAGCGTGGACTTGCCGATGCCGCTCGGCCCGACCACGGCGAGGTGCTCCCCCGGCCGTACCACCAGGTCCAGGGAGTCGAGTACGGGAGCCGCGCCCGGACCGTAGGCGAAGGTGACGCCCCCGAGCTCGGCCGCGGCGCCGGTCCCCCGGCCGCGCGGCGCCGGCGGGCGGCAGTCCTGTGGGGGCGGCGGGGCCGGGGCCGGCTCGCAGAAGCGTTCCAGGACCACCAGCAGCCGCGTGCCGGCGGAACCCAGGGCCGACATGAGGGAGTTGAGGGCGGGCAGCAACGCCTGGACCACATAGGTGAGGCCGCCGGCCAGCGTGCCGGCGGTGATCCCGTGCCCGAGCAGCCAGGGCGTCGCGGCGAGCAGGGCGACCACCGGCAGCCGGCCCGCCGTCCCCAGGGCCAGGGTGCGCAGGGCCGCCCAGCGCGCGAGCACGCGTGCCAGCCGCTCCTGGGTGGCGATCAGGGGCTCCACCCTGGCCTCCGCGGCCGCCTGTCCGCCGCAGGCGGTGATGTCGCGCAGACCCTCCGCGAGCGCCCCCGCCCGGTCCGACAGGGCCTCGTCGGTGTCCAGGGACCGGCGTTGTACGGATGCCATGGGGCGGAGCGTGGCCAGGAAGCCGGCCACGCCGAGCAGCAGCGGGGGCAGCACGATCAGCAGCAGGACCGGAGCCAGGGCCGCCATGCCCGCGGCTGCGCCCACGGCGGTGAACACGAACGAGCGTGTCGTGAGGACCAGCCCCGCGAAGGAGTCCCGGGCCATCTCCGTCTGCTGGGTCAGCCGGGACACCGCACCCGTGTCGGGGGCCCGTGCCGGATCGGCGACGGCGCGGTCCAGTGCCTGGCGCACCGCGCGCCGCACCAGGCCGTCCCGCAGCGGCTCCACGAGGTCCGCGAGCCCGGCGAACACGCCGCGCAGCGCGAAGGCGCCGAGCAGTGCCCCGGCTCCGGCCGCGGCCAGCCAGGCGAGGCCGGTGGCGGTGCGGCCGGCGAGGAAGCCGTCGTCGAGGGCGCGGGCCACGCCGTAGCCGCCGAGGAACGTGTGCGCGGACTCGAGGAGCGACCAGGCCGCCAGCCGTCCCAGGGCTCCCGTGTGGCCGCGCAGGAACCGCAGGGCCTCGGGGGCCACCCGGGGCCGGGTCCCGCCCCCGCTCACCTGGCGGCCTCCTCTTTCCCTTCGGCTCCCGTGGTCGCGTCGGCGGCGAACACCGCCCGGTAGCCGGGGTGGTGCCGCCACAGCTCGTCGTGCGTGCCGGTCGCCCGTACCCGCCCTTCTTCAAGCCATACGACGAGGTCGGCGCGGACGGCGGCGGAGAGGCGGTGCGCGACCACGATCCGGGTGCCGGGCCGGACCTCGTGGGCGAGCGCCCGCTCCACCTCGCGGGCCGTGACGGTGTCGAGGCTGGAGGTGGCGTCGTCCAGTACGAGGAGCCGGCCGGCCCGGCAGAACGCCCGGGCCAGCCCGAGGCGTTGGACCTCGCCGCCGGACATCGGGGCCTCGGCCAGGCGCGTGCCGTAGCCGTGGGGCAGGTACCGTACGAACCGGTCGGCGCCCGCGGCACGGGCGGCCGCGCGGACGGCTTGCGGGCCGGGGTCCGGACCGGCGCCGAACGCGATCGCGTCGCCGACGGTGTCCCCGAGCAGCACCGGCCGGTCGAAGGCGTGCCCGACCTCGCGGCGCAGCGCTTCGGCGGTCAGCTGCCGCAGGGGTGTCCCGTCCAGCAGCACCTGGCCCGCGTCCGGGTCGGTGAGCCGGCCCGCCACGGCGGCGAACAGCGACTTGCCGGCGCCGGACCGGCCCACGACGGCCGCCGTGGTGCCGCCGGGGATCACCAGGCTGATGCCGTCGAGGACCGCCGAACCGCCGCGCACGACGCGGACGCCGCGCAGTTCCAGGGTGCCGGGGCCCCCTTCGGGCAGCTCCGCCCGGCCGTGGTCGAGTACGGGCAGCGCCAGGAGCGCGGCGGTGCGCCGGGCCGCCGCCCGGCCCCGGAGCACGGCGGCCAGGCCGCCGGTCACGGCGCCGACGCCCGCCGCGAGGCCCGCGTAGCGCAGGGCGGCGAGGAGTTCGCCGACCCCGATGGCCCCGGCCGACAGGCGGATGCCGCCGACGGCGAGGACCGCGTACAGGAGCATCGGCATGAGGGCCGCGGACCGGGCGGTCGTGCCGCCGTAGACCTGCCACATGCGCCTGCCCTCGGTGCCGAGCTCGGGCAACTGCGCGAGGATCCGGGCGCGTTCGCGGTCCGCGGTGCCGGCGGCGGCGATGGTGCGCGCCCCGGCCAGTGCCTCGACGAGGCGGCCGGCGGTCGCGAGCTGCACCTGCTGGTAGCGGGAGACGCTGGTCAGCGTGGAGCGGGCGAACGCGCGGAGCAGCAGGACCAGCAGCGGGACGCCCGCGAGGAAGGCGAGTGCCGTCCACGGGTCGATGAGGAGGAGTGCGACCACCGCGCCGAGCGGCGGCAGCAGTGCGGCGAGGGCGTGCGCGACGGCGGCCGGCACCTTCCCGGCCTCGGTGGCGTGCGCGGTCAGCCGCGCGGCGGTTTCACCCGGTGCGTGGCGGGCGGCGTGGTGCGGGGCCGTGCGCAGCAGCCGGGCGAGGCCGAGCCTGCGCAGTCGGGCGGTGGTGCGGCCGTCCACGGAGCCGGTGAGCCGTGCGGCGGCGGCGTCCAGTGCCACTTCGGCGGCGATGACCGCGGCGCACAGCAGGGTCCAGGCCGGGCCCGACGGATCGCGGCGGAGCAGCAGGTCGAGGGTGTGGCCGAGGACGGCGGGTTCGGCCAGTGCCGCCGCGGCGGCGGTCACCGCGCATCCCAGGACGGCGGCGGTGCGCCCGCCACTGTGCCGGGCCGCCTCCACGAGCGCCCGGTCGGCGCCGCGTGCCGCGGCGGGGTCCCGCGCGATGTCGGCCGCCGCCCCGGCCGCCGCTCCGTCAGGGGGGCTCATCGGCGGGTGCCTCCAGTGATGTGGTGCGGGCCCGGGCGGCGAACCGCCCGGGCCCGAGGTGACCCTGATCAGTGACAGGTGGTGAGGCTCAGGCTGCTGTCGCCGCAGAGCAGCAGGCTGGCCCGGCTGCCGCCACCGCCACCGCCGCCCGTCAGCGCGGCCTCGGTGACCTCTTCCTTCGGGGTCTCCATCGACTGCAGGTCGAGAAGCGTCATGTCGGATTCCTCTTCTGTCGATTGGTGCGATGGGTCACGGCCCCGGACGGGACCGGCTCTGGGGCCGCCGCGCGTTCGCGCAGCGGCGGGAGGAACGGCAGGTGTGCGCGCCCTCCGGGCGCAGCGCTGCCGAGGGCGAGGAGAGCGCCGGCGGTGCCCGTGGCGAGGTCCATGGACAGCCGCATCATCTGCTCGCCGGGGAAGGCCAGATGGCCCTGGTACGGCACGGCGTGCCGGGCCAGTGCGTCGATCTGGCGGGCGATGGCGTCGGGCCCGGTGCCCGGGCCCGGTGTGGTGGTCCGGGCCAGGTGGAGGATCATCCCGGCGGCGCCGCGCATCAGCCCGGGCTGGGCGTAGAAGGTCGCCTGCGCCGCCCGTACGATCTCCAGCCGGGCCTGTTCGAAGCGGTCGTCGGGACCGTGCTCCAGCCAGTCGTCGAGCACCATGCCGATGCCCACACTGCCCTCGCCGAGGTACGGCATCGTGCGCCAGCCCTCGTTCACCTGGAGGGTGCCGTAGGCGCTGGTGACGCAGCGGTCGAGGTCGCGGTGGAGGGCCTGGGCCGCCTGGAGCAGCAGTTCCTTGTCGCCGGTGCGCTCGTACAGCCGCACGAAGAGCAGGGCGGGGCCGGAGTTGCCGTACAGCAGTCCCGCCCGGGTGGGCCGGTGCTCCGGCCGGGCGAGGAGTTCGGCGCAGCGCAGGGCCGCGGCGTGCAGCCCGCTCTCGCCGCTCGCGGTGCCGAGCGCGTCCAGGGCCAGGCCGATGCCGGCGAGTCCGCTGTGCAGGTCGGGGCCCGCGCTCTGCCAGGGCTGGCGCAGCAGCAGGTCGGCGAGGGCGAGGGCCCGGTCGTGGTGTCCGAGCCGGTGCAGCGTCCAGGCCGTGCCGGCCAGGCCGTCGTAGAAGCCGAGTGGAGTGCCGGAGCCCGGTTCCCCGGTCCGGTCGAGCAGCCATTCCTCGGCCTCGGGCCAGGGGTCCGCGCCGGTCTCGGCGAGGGCGTGGAGCACTCCGGCGATCCCGTAGCCGAAGCCGATGCCTCCCCCGGCGGTCGCGAACTGGGCGATGTCGCCGGGGACGAGGCGGTCCTCGCGGTCCGGGGTGGCGCTCGCGCGCAGCGCCGCGGCCGTCGACGTACGGGCCGCCGGCCATTCCCGTGGCTCGACGGGCAGGTAGGGCCCGGCCGGTGCGCCCTGCGGGGCGCCGGACAGGATCTCCTCGACGGCCTCGTCGAGGAACCGGCGCGGTACGGGGAACTGTTCGGCGGCGACGGCGGCCAGGTGGGCGGCCTTGGCCCGGTCCAGGACGAGCAGGCTGGTCAGCGGGAGGAAGAGGGCGAGCCGAAGGCAGGCCAGGGCGTAGCGGTCGACGGAGAACCCGCGCCGCTCGGCAGGGGCGACGAAGGCGGGGTTGGCCACCGTCTGCCGCAGCCCCTCGTCGACGTGCGCGGCGGCTTCGAAGTCCAGGAGTGCGACGGAGGGTTCGCCCGCCTCGTCTTCCGCGACCATGATGTTGAAGAGGTGGAGGTCGTTGAAGACCACGCCGCGGGCGTGCACGGCGTCCACGGCCTCCGTGACCCGCTGATGGATCTTCAGCGCCCATGCGGTGTAGGAGGCGAGCTCCGCCGGGTCGGGTTCCGCCTCGATCAGCGGGTGACGGCGCGCGAAGTAGGTGTTGAGCGGTTTGCCGGCGAGGTGTTGCAGCACCAGGAAGTGGTGGTCGCCGACCGTGAAGGTGCCGCGCACGGCGGGGACGCAGTCCAGGCCCGCCAGCCGTTCCAGGGCGGCCTGTTCGCGGTGCAGCCGGGTCACGGCGTCGGCGCCGTCGGCGGCGAGACCGGCGTACGGCCGGGCCTCCTTGAGGACCACGGGCTCGCCGGTGCGGCTGTCCGTGCCGAGGTAGACGCCGCCCCCGTTGGAGAAGTGCAGCGCCCGCTCCACCGTGAAGGGGACACCGGACAGGGTGATCGCGGAGCGCGCCGCGAGGTGCGGTTCGAGGAAGTCGGGGAGTTCGAGCCACTCGGGGGGCTGGAAGACCGGTCCGCGTTGGTCCGGGACGAGCCGCCCGTCGGGGGCCTCGATGGCCGGGACCAGTTCGCCGTGCTCGTTGTAGCAGTGCCGCAGGGTGAAGCTGCCGTAGCGCAGGTGGACCGGCCCGGCGCCCCAGCGCAGATCGCTGAGGATGTACGGTCCGGGCGCGCCCGCCAGCGCGTCGTCGAGGTCCTCCGCGATCCGCCGGCACTGCTGCTCGTCGGCCGGGTAGACGGTGATGAACTTGCCGCTCGCCGCGCGGTCGGCGTACTTGGCATTGCGCAGGTGCAGCAGGTATCGGCTCGGTATGAACTTGAAGGCGATGCTTCGGGCGGTGCAGTACTCGTACACCGTCGTCAGCAGCGACTCGGCGTTGTCGAGCGTGGCCGAGACGTGGATCTTCCAGCCCTGGGCGGGCAGTCGGGCGCCGGCGGGGCGCAGTGCGAGCCAGTCGCCGCTGCGGTGCGAGCGCCACCCGGACGGGACGGGGGCGAGGGCGGCCTCGTAGCTCTCACCGGCCCGCCGGTACGGCGCGTCGTAGAACCAGCGGTCGGCGTCGCAGAAGGCGGCGTACCCCTTGTTCACACCTGCTCCCTCGGTCGGCGGCAGACCCGACCGTGTCACGCCGGGCGGGCGTGCCGACAGTCACCACTGTCACCACCGGGGTGTGCAGTACTCACGAGTCACAAGAGTCGGCTCGCCCGCGCGCCCGCCTCCGGCAGGGGCGAACGCAACGCGCTGCGCCCCTGGTCCCAGGCCTCGCGGATGTGGTCCGCGAGCCGGTCCTCCAGCAGGAGGGTGGCCGCGCACCCGAACGCGATGTCCGCCTCCAGGTCGGGTTCGTCGGCGAGCAGGCCGCCGATGACCTCGTGGCGGACGACCTGCTCGTGGACGGCGTCGGCTTCGACGTGTTCGAGGTAGAAGTGCTCGGCGGCGGGCCCCGCCCCGCAGCGCCGCAGCGCCTTGGCCAGACGCCTGGACCCGGGCGAGGAGGTGACCTCGACGCACGCGAAGTGGCCGACGAGGGCGCCGCGCAGGGCACGGTGGAGCCCGAAGAGGGACATCAGGTTCACGGTCGCGAGCAGGGGCGCCGGCGCCCGGTCGAGGTAGCGGCCGTACGTGGCATCCAGCTCCAGGTCGGCCATGAGGTCCGCGAAGAGCCGTGCGTGGATGCGTTCGGCGCGGCCGGCGCCGAACTCGTCGTACTCGATGGCGACCATGGCGGCCTTGGCCCGTCCGCTGAGCCGGGGGATGACCCAGGCGTGTGGGTCCGCCTCCTTGAGGTGGTAGAGGGAGCGCAGGGCCGCGTACTCGCGCAACTGCCAGTGCCGGCCTTCGGTTTCGAGGCGGTGGCTGAGGCTGCCGGAGAGGTCCACGGGTTCGACGAGGAGCGGGGCGAAGGCCTCCTCGACGGCCCGGGGTGCGTCGGCCAGCTCGGTGCGCAGGGCGTGCAGGAAGCGGGTTTCCAGCGACTGGCGCAGCCGCAGCAGGTCGGGGTCCCATTCCCGTGCGTCGTCCACGCCGTCGAAACCGCGGTAGTGGAGTTCGTACAGCAGGTACAGGGCGAGCTGGAGGTCCTCGCCCCACGGGTCCGCCTTCAGCACGGCCCCCGTGCTGCAGACGGGCGGGCCGCCGGACGTCAGGGCTCGCGTCACGGCGCGGGAGAGTTCACCGCGCCCCTCGACCAGCCGGGGGCGGCCGGAGGCCGGCGCCACGGCGGTCGGGCCGGGATGGGTCATCACGGGTTCCTGTCCTCGGGCGGCGGGACGGCGCGCTCGCGCCGGCGGTGGCTGGTGTCGCACCACGGGTAGCTACGGCTGCGGCGGCAGGTGCACACCGCGACGACGAAGCGGTCGGACCGGGCGACCGTGCCGTCGTCGAGGACGATCTCGACGGGGCCCTCGATGAGGGCCGGGCCCCTCGGGTCCACGGACATCCGGCGGGCTCCCGCCCGGGTGGAGGTGGGGGCGGAAGTGGGGGTGGAAGTCCGGGTCGGGGCGCTGTCAGCTGCACTGGGCACGGATGATCACCAGCTCTTCCCATTCCTCGGCCCGGGCTGCCAGGCCCTGCCGCTCCAGCCAGGCCCGGCGCGAGCGCAGGACCGGGCCCCAGGGCACGTGGGTCCGCGCCGTGACGTCCGCGGCGAGCCCCGCTCCGGCCAGCCGGTCCACGGTCTCCTCGGGCCCGCACATGCCCGAGTGCACCATCAGCAGGACTCCGCCGGGACTCAGCAGGGTCCGGGCCTGCGCGCAGATCCGGTCGATGACGCTGCGCCCGTCGGGCCCCGCGTCCCAGGCCCGCTCGGGCCCGTGCGAGGGCGGCCGGGGCGCCGAGGCCGGGACGTACGGCGGGTTCGCGACGACCAGGTCGAAGCGGCGCGCGGCGGTCCGGGCGGCGAAGTCCCCGTGCAGGACGCGCACGGGCAGTCGCAGACGCCGTGCGTTCAGGCGCGCCGTGGCCACGGCGGCCCAGGCGACGTCGACCGCCGTGACCCGGGCTCCCCTGCCCGCGGCGTGCAGGGCCAGTGCGCCGGTGCCCGTGCCGATGTCCAGCACGTCCGTCCGCAGGCCGACGTCCTCGTGGGCGAGGGCCTCGGCGAGGAAGCGGGTGTCGGCCTGCGGCTGATACACACCCGGCAGCGCGAGCAGGCCGTCGGGCAGTGTGCCCAGGTCAGGGACCGTACTGGTCACCGCGTACCTCCGTGATCGAATGGGGCCCGGCGGGGCCGGGCCGCGGCGGGTAACGACACTGTGCGGCTGCCCCGCAGAACGGAGGCCATCCGGAATCCCGTCGATCTTCAGAGGAACAGACGGGAATCCGCCGCCGACGGGAACGGGGACGGGGACGGGAGCAACCTCCGGTGATGGGCCCGCGGACTCGCTGCGGGCCGAGCCTCACGGCCCTGCGCCGTCCTCCGGTCTACGGTGGAAGTGTTCCGTCCCCGTGAGCGCAGATGAGGCTGGCAGCTGTGTCGACGTCGAGCCACGAGATCTTCGGAGCCCCGTGCTGGGTCAGCCTGATGGCCAGGGACCTGGACTCCGCACAGCGGTTCTACGGTGCCGTGCTCGGCTGGGACTTCCGCCCCACTCCGCTGGGCGACGGCATGGTGGTCGCCTTCCGCGACGGCGCCCCCGTCGCGGGTCTCGGCGCGCTCTCCAGGGGTCCCGGCGTGCCGGCGGTGTGGACGCCGTACTTCGCCGTCGAGGACGTCGACGCGACCGCCGCCCGGATCCGTGAGCGCGGCGCCACCATGGGTGTCGGCCCGCTGGCGTTCGGTACGGGGCGGGCCGCCCTGGCGGCGGACCCCGCCGGAGCCGTCTTCGGCTTCTGGCAGAGCGAGGTCGTGCCCGACTGGTCGGTGGGCCGCGGGAGCGGCCCGGCTTGGCTGGAGCTGCGGACCCGCGACGCGTTCGCCGCGGCCATCTTCTACGGTGAGGTCCTCGACTGGGGCAGCGAGCGCCCCGGCGGCTGCACCGTCTCCTACGAGCACGACCACGTCGTCCTGCGCCAGGGACACGACACCGTCGCCCGGATCAGCGGCGGCGCGCTCGAAGCGGCCCCGGACCCGGAGGTCCGCCCGCGCTGGCACGTCCACTTCCGGGTGCCGGACCTGGAGAGCGCGATCGAGGCCGCGACCCGGCTGGGCGGCAGGACGGCCTCACCCGTGCAGACGTCCAGTGTGAGCCGGTGGGTGGTGCTCGCCGATCCCGAGGGGGCGCTGTTCACCGTGGTCGCGCCCAGCGGGTGAGCCGCCGTTCCCGTACGGGTGAGCCCCTCATCCCCGTACGAGTGCGCGCACGTTCTCGACGCTCCCGCAGTCGGCGGCGAGCTGCCGCTCCCGTTCCTGGAGGAACGCGGCCCCGAGCTCGGCCCTCCGCTCGTCGGGCACGTTCTCCCTGGCGCCGTTCAGGATCGTCCGTTCCTCCTCGTCGAGGTGGTGCGAGACCGCCTTGACCAGGGCCTCCAGGCGCTCGTCCCACTCGTCGGAGCCCACCTCGGACACTTCCAGCAGCGCCAGGAGCGCCTCGTTGCCCTCGGCGTGCTCCTTGGCCCCGTGCTCGACCTCCGCGTTGTCGACGTCCTTGAACCTCTTGAGGGCGCCGTACACCTCGGCTTCCTCCGCCTCGCCGTGCGCGACGAGGAGGGCGGAGAAGCTCGCGAGGGCGCGCGCCCGGTCCGCCTCCACACTGCGCATCCGGCGGAAGAGGTCCTCCATCGTGCGGTGGTCCTTGAGGATCAGGGCGACGACGTCCTGGTCCTTCCCGTTCTGCCGGTTCTCCCCGTTCTCTCGCTTGTCCGCGGCCATGCCCGTCCTCCTGCTCTCGGTTTCGGCTTGCACCGCGCCTGCTCGACGGCGATGGGTTCAAACCCGGCCCCGACCCGTGAGTGCCCCGCCGGGCCACTGCCCGGCGGGGCACTCCATACGTGCGTAGCCAGCCGCGGGTCAGGACTTGCCGGTGGCCTTCTTGGTCTTGTCCGAGGCCTTCGAGACCATCTCCTCGGTCTTTCCGCTCATCCGCTCGGCGCTGCCCTCAGCCTCCATGCGCTGGTCGTCCATGGCGCTGCCGGCGCTTTCCTTGATCTTGCCCTTGACCTGCTTGGCCTTTGCCTTTGCCTTGCTCATGAGGGGTGGTTCCTTCCAATGAGGGGTGTTGTCCACCTTGCTTCGGCGGCAGCAACACCGCAATTCGGGAATTTCGGGGCTGATCAGTCGGGAGGTTCCGGCACCTTGGGCCGCTCGACGGGCGAGGGCTGGTCGGGCACCGGCCGGGGGTCATGCGGCTTGGGGCCGGGGCGGGCTGGCACCGGGTCGCGGGGGACGGGATCCGGCCTCCCCGGCGTCGGGCCGGGGCCTTCGGGTTGCGGTTCGGTGGTCCGGTCCATGTGGTTCACCTCGGGGTCGTGCCGAAGCCTCCGGGGGTGGCGGCGACGGCGGTTCGGGCACCGGCTCCGGTCCGGGGACGGGTCTCGGGACCGGCCTCGGCGTGTGAGGGTCGCCCGGGGCGGGGTGCGTGGGAGGCACCTGGCCCGGCTCCGACGGGAGCGGGTGGGTCGGCGGCCTCGCCTCGTGCCCACCCGCCCGCATGCGTGTGTACGTGGTCATGGCGAACCCCGTTTCGCGGAGGGCGTTCTCACTCCCGCGCCTGCCCGCTCCCGTCCGGCCGAATCTCCCCCGCCGCCGGCCCCTCGGGACTAATGCGGCGCCGAGTCGCCTCCCCGGTTCCCCGACCGGCCGTCCCTGCGGAGCGGCATGAACCCGATGCACTCGACGTCGATCTGGTCGGCGACCTCGCTCAGCGCACCGGCCAAGGCCTCCACGGTGCGGGGATCCAGGTCGGTCTCGCCGGCGTCCGTCGCCTGCAGCCACTGCGCCGCGAGGCGCCGGAGCAGGCCCGTGAGGTGATCGGCGGGGATCAGCAGACGGTCGCCCAGAGCCAGGGGTGCCGATGCGTTCATCGCGAACCACCTCCGCCGACCGGTCGGGTGCTCACGGAAATCATCTCGCGGATCGGCTGCGCGGGCGATGGGACGGGAGAGCGGTGGCTCGCGGCCGCGCGGGAAGCCGTCACGGACGGTCACCCCAGCCGCCGGCCGGGGCCGCCGGGGTTTCGACGACCGGCAGCCGGGCAGCCGCCACGAGGGGGCTCGGGGGCTCGACACGCGAGCGAGGAGACGGCCATGGACGACCAGGGCGGCGCGGGAGGAATGCCCCTCCACGACGACGGGGAACAGGCCCGGCACCGCAAGCCGCACGCCGACCGCAAGGACGACCGGAAGACGGCAGCCGCCGACACGGACGAGGCGAGCCGCCTCGACCGCCCGCAGCAGCCGGAAAAGCCGAGCGGCAAGGGCAGGCACTGGGTGAGCCCGCGGGACGAGTGACCCGAACGGCCGCCGGAAGCCTTCGGCGTGGATCGGGGCTCGGACCCGTGACAACGGATCGGCCTCGACACCGCCGGCCCCCGGCCCCGGGACCACAGCGCACTGCGCCGCCCGGCGTCGGCCCGTACGCCAGCGCCCCGGCGCAGGGCGGCGGGCCATAGCGCGTGGCCCCATGCAGACGAAGCCGGTGTCCTGGAGCGCCGCTGGGGCCCGCCGGATGGAGGCGGATGCTCGGCGCGCACGCGCAGGTGGCTTCCGCCGCGGAACCCTCCATCGCTGTGCCTCGACGCGCGACCCGCTGCGCGATGTGCTGACCGGGGCGGGCTGTGCCCGGCCTGCGGAACCGGCCCGCTGGTCAAGACCTTCGCGTCGCGAGGCACCGTCCATCTCCTGCCCGCCCGGGACCTGCCCGGGTGGACCGGGGCCCTCTCGGCCCTCCGGCCGGAAGCCCGGATGACGTCCGCCCAGACGGGCGAGGCGATCGTCGCCCGGACCGGATCCTGGGCCGCGCACCCGGTGATGCCCTCCTTCCGGACCATGTGGCCGCGCCCGCGACAGGGGGCGCAAGGTCACGTACACCAACCCCGACTGCCGCTGGACGAGTCGGCGAACCGCTACCCGCGCGCCTACGGGGTCGCGACCGCCCAGGACTTCGCCGCCCGGCTCGCCGCACCCAAGCGGGAGCTATCCTTCCCCGGCCCTGCGGCCGCCCGCCGCACCGCGCTCACCATGGAGCCCCTGGGAGGGCTCGGCGCGGTCCACCGCCGGGCACCGGCGCCCGACTCTGGGTGAAGCTTCAACCTCCCCATTCCGGGCGCAAGTTGGCCAGATCCCGAAGTGACTGTCCTCGCGCACCCATGGCATGATCTTCTTCGACGTTACCCACGGGTAATACCTCCTCCCCCCAACCCGAAGGTCACACCTCCGTGCGCACGCTCGCCAGACGCCTCCTGCTCCCCGGCCTCACCGCCCTGGCCCTCGCCGCCACCGGCTGCTCCTCGACGGCGCACACCGGAACCGCCGATGACCCGAAGGACCCGGCCGTGTCCGCGTCGACGACCGCCGGCGCGCAGCAGCTCGACGTGGCCGCCGCGCCGCAGGGGTCCGCCACGCCGACGGCCGTGGCCCGCGCCCGTACCGGCAAGGACCGGCCCGAGAAGTCCTCGCTGAAGGTCGCCTCGTACGACAAGGCCAGCGGACGCGCCGTCATATCCGCGCCCCCGCAGGAGCACACCGGATCGCCGAGCCACTCCCCCTCGCAGCCCGACGTCGCCGTGGACGACGTCATCGCCAGCGCGCCGGCGCCCGGCGCCCCCGACGGCCTCCTCGCGAAGGTCACCGAGGTCGTCGGGAAGAGCGACCGCGGCGTCGAAGTGAAGACCGCGCCCACGACGCTGGCGTCCGTCCTCAAGGACGACAAGGCCGACGGCAAGGTCCCGGTCGACCCGGCGTCGGTCACCGTCGAGCCCCTGATGAAGGGCGTCACGTTCTCCTGGGCCAAGGGCCAGGGCGTGCGGTTCGGCCCCAAGGGGGCCGAGCTGCCCCTCGGCAACCTGCGGCTCGATGTGAACGCCGCGGTGGACACCGCCGAGGGCGCGCCCGCGTCGGCCGGCGCCTCGGTGTCCGGCTTCGTGCAGCTCGCCCCCAAGGTGGAGTTCGCCTACGACGGCAGCTCGGGCGGCGGCCTCGCACCGGTCTCCGCCTTCCTCGGCATGAGCGGTGACTGGTCCTCGCAGTGGGAACTCAAGGGCCGCGCCGCGGCGAGCACCGGCGCACCCAAGCGGATCCCGTTCGCCAAGCTGTCCAGCTCCCCCGTCATCCAGGTGGGCCCGGTGCCCGTCGTCGTCAACCTGGGCCTGACCTGCTACGTCCAGGTGGAGGCCGACGGCCGCGTGACCCTCGACGTGCAGCAGGACGTCAAGGGGGACTTCCGTGTCGGCGGCAGCTACGCCTCGGGCAAGGGCTGGACCCCGGTCAGCGCGTCGACCGTGCAGAGCACGCCGGTCAAGGCGAGCGTCACCGCCGCCGGGCGGGTCAAGGGGGCGCTCGGCGCCGAAGCCTCCGTGGGCCTGTACGGCGCCGTCGGCGTCAGTGCCGACTTCGCCCCGTACCTGCGCGGCGAGGCCGACGCCAAGGCGGCCGCGTCCACGGACGGCAAGGCCTCGGTGTCCGGTTCCTGGGCCCTGTACGGCGGCTTCGACCTGAGCGGGCAGCTCCACCTCCAGCTGTCCCTGTTCGGCACGCCGGTCATCGAACGCCGCATTGCGCTGGGCGCCCTCAACCGCGAGTGGCCGCTCGCCGGCGGCCGCTCCGCTCCGTAACCGGGCGTGCCCGCCCCGGGTGCGCGCCGACGCCTCGGAATGACCGGCGCGATCCGTGGGCAGGGGCCGCCACAGGAGGGCTGCTGTGGAGTGGTTCACCGATGACACGTACTGGCTGGGCAGGCTGGTGTTCCAGCGCGGTCTGGCAGCCCTGTACCTCGTCGCCTTCCTGAGCTCCGCCAACCAGTTCCGGGCGCTCATCGGCGAGCGGGGGCTGCTTCCGGTGCCGCGCTTCCTGGCGGCCGTACCCTTCCGCCGGTCGCCGAGCGTCTTCCACTTCCACTACTCCGACCGGTTCTTCGCGGTCGTCGCGTGGACGGGCACCGCGCTGTCCGCGGCTCTGGTGGCGGGCGCGGGCGACCGCGTGCCGTTGTGGGCTTCGATGCTGCTGTGGGCACTGCTGTGGGTGCTGTACCTGTCGATCGTCAACGTCGGCCAGACCTGGTACGCCTTCATGTGGGAATCGCTGCTCCTGGAAGCCGGGTTCCTGGCCGTCTTCCTGGGCAACGACCGGACGGCGCCCCCGGTCCTGGTGCTGTGGCTGCTGCGCTGGCTGCTGTTCCGCCTGGAGTTCGGCGCCGGGCTGATCAAACTGCGCGGCGACCCGTGCTGGCGCAACCTGACCTGCCTGTACTACCACCACGAGACCCAGCCGATGCCGAACCCCCTCAGCTGGCTCTTCCACCGCCTGCCCAGACCCCTGCACCGGGTCGAGACGGCCGCGAACCACGTCGCCCAGCTCGGCGCTCCCCTGGCGCTGTTCGCTCCGCAGCCCGTCGCGAGCGTGGCCGCCGGCCTCATGGTCGTCACGCAGCTGTGGCTCGTGGCATCCGGCAACTTCGCCTGGCTCAACTGGCTCGCCATGCTGCTCGCGCTCACCGCGATCGACGGAGGGCGGGCCGCCGAAGTGCTGCCGCTGCCCCCGGCTCCGGCCCTGGCCGCCCCGCCCGCCTGGTACCAGGGCATCGTGCTGGCGGTCACCGCCCTCGTGGTCGTCCTCAGCTACCGGCCGGCCCGCAACCTGCTCTCCCGGCACCAGGTCATGAACGCCTCCTTCGACCCGCTCCACCTGGTCAACACGTACGGAGCCTTCGGCAGCGTCGGCCGGGTCCGCCACGAAGTGGTGATCGAAGGCACCGCCGAGCGGGAGCTCACCGACGACACGGTGTGGAAGGAGTACCGCTTCAAGGCCAAACCCGGCGACGTGGGCCGTCTCCCGCCGCAGGTCGCCCCGTACCACCTGCGCCTGGACTGGCTGATGTGGTTCGCCGCCATCTCGCCCTCCTACGCCGCACCCTGGTTCGGGGCGTTCATCGGAAAGCTCCTGGACAACGACCCGGCCACCCTCAGGCTCCTGCGCGGCAACCCCTTCCCCACGGCCCCGCCCGCCTGCATCCGCGCCCTCCTCTACCGCTACGCGTTCACCGGCCGGCACGAGCTCCTGCGCAGCCGGACGTGGTGGCGGCGCACCCTCGCCGGGGAGTTCCTCCCGGCGGTCACGAAGGCACGGTGACGGCGGCCTACCGCCGGTCGGCTTACTCACCCCTGCGCGCCGCCCGATCCCTTCCTACGCTGGCTGAATGAGCATCAGATCCTCCGGGCGCAGAACCGGCTCCGGCGCGGCGGCCCTCGCCATCGGCGTGTCGGTCCTCCTCGCACCGACGGCCGCGGGCACTCCGCGCACCGAGCCGCAGCCGCCACGACCCGCCTCCTCCGCCGACGCGGCGCTGCTGCACGGGTCCGGGACCCACGTGCGGGCGCGGCCGGGAGCGCCCGAGCTGCCGGACGACGTGTCCGCCCTGTCCTGGCTGGTGGCCGACGTCCGTACGGGTGAGGTCCTCGCGGCCCATGACGCGCACCGCCGCCTGCCGCCCGCCAGCACCCTGAAGACGCTCTTCGCCCTCACCACGCTGCCCAGCCTTCCCCGCGGAGGCCTGCACACGGTCACCGATGCCGAACTGGACGACGTAGCGGACGGGAGCAGCACGGTGGGTGTTTCCGCGGATCACACCTACCGGGTGGAGGACCTGTGGCGGGGCGTCTTCCTCAGCTCGGGCAACGACGCCGTGCACGTACTGGCCGAGATGAACGGCGGCTGGGAGGCCACGGCGGCGCAGATGCAGGCCAAGGCGCGGGTCCTGGGCGCACGGGACACCACCGTCGTCTCTCCGGACGGCTACGACGCGGAGGGCCAGGCCTCCTCGGCCTACGACCTCGCCGTCTTCGGGCGTACCGGGCTCGCGGACCCGGCCTTCGCCGAGTACGCGGCGACGGCCGACGCCCGCTTCCCCGGCGGCACCCGCAGCGACGGCACCCCCACCTGGACGTTCGGCATCGAGAACACCAACCGGCTGGTGACCGGTGAGGACGGGGTGGGCCGGTATCCCGGGATCATCGGGGTCAAGAACGGCTACACCTCCCGGGCCGGCTACACGCTGATCGCGGCCGCCCGCCGGGGCGGCCGCACCCTGCTGGTGACGGTGATGAACCCTCAGCGGGGCAGCGCGAACGCGGTGTACGAGGAAGCCTCGTCCCTGCTGGACTGGGGATTCGCCGCGGCGGGGCACGTGGACCCGGTCGGATCGCTGGCCCCGCCGCCGCGCGTGGCGCCCAGCGCCCCGTCCGCCCACACCGTCACGGCGGAGCACCGCCAGGCGGGTACCCACACGGCGTGGGGCGTGTCGGCCGGCTTCCTCGCCGCGGCGGCCCTCACCGGGGCGGCCGTCGTGCGCCGCCGCCGGAACCGGCGGCCGGGAGAACACCTGCCCTGAGGGAGGCGAGCGCCGGCCGGGCCTCAGGCGTACGAGACGGCGGCCGTCGCGCCCGCGTCGATGACGAACCCGCTGCGGGGCCGGGTGGGGATCCGGCTCAGCGGGATGGACAGGTCCTGCTGCTCCGGCACGGCCAGGTCCATGCGGGCGAGGGCCGACGAGAGGACGGTGAGCAGGGAGAGGGTGATGTCCTCGCCCGGGCAACGGTGGCCGGTGCGCGCGTCGCCGCCGCCCTGGGCGATCAGTTCGCCGTGCCCGGGTTCGCGGCCGAGGAAGCGGCCGGGGGCGAAGTCGTACGGGCGCTCCCACAGCTCGGGGTCGTGGTGGAGGCCGTACACGTCGAGGAGGAGGAGCGTCCCGGCCGGGATCCGCTCACCGGCGTAGGTGAGGTCGCGGGCCGCCAGGCCTCCGATGAACGGTACGAAGGGGTAGAAGCGGCGCACTTCGTGGGCGAAGGCGCGCGCGTCGGCGGGGCCGCCGGCGCGCAGCTGGTCGCGCTGGGACGGGTGCCGGTGGAGCGCGTGGGCGGCGAAGGTGACGAACCAGGTGATGGCGACGGTCGGGCGGATGATGTTCAGCAGTTCGACGGCCGCGGTGTGCGGATCGAGCAGGGTGCCGTCCGGCTCGCGGTGCAGGGCGACCGTCTCCAGCACCGTCCCGGGGACCAGATGCGGCTGTTCCTCGCGCAGCCGGGTGACGGCGGCCATGAGGGCCTGCTCCTGTCGGTGCCGGGCGCGGCGGGCCCGTACGTGCCGGGGTCCGGCGGTGGCGAAGCCGTCCACCATGGCCACGCAGTCCTCGGCGATCTCACGGGCCGTGTGGTCCGCGACCGGCATGCCCGCCCAGTCGCAGACCTCCCGCGCGAGCAGGGCGGCCACCTCGTCGAAGAGCACCACCCTGCGGCCCTCCCAGGCGGTCAGTGCCTCGCGCCAGCCGCTCTCGACCCGGCCGGTCAGGCCGCCGATGCCCTCCGGGGACATGAGCAGCGACACCAGCATCTGCTTGCGCTCCCGGTGGTGTGCCCGGTCCAGGGTGTGCACCGCTCCTCTGCCGAAGATGGTGTCGAGGACGGGGGCCGGAAGGGCGTCCTGCCGCTGGACGTGCCCCTCGTCGTAGAAGAAGGCGACGGCCTCGGGGCCGTGCAGCAGTACCGCGGGCCGCCCCATCAGGCGGGTGTGCACCACGGGTGCGCCGTCATGGGCCCGGCGCAGATCCGGGGCCCAGGCATAGCCGTGGACCAGCAGGGACAGGGTGCTGTCAATGTGGTGTCCGGACATGTGGGGCGCCTACCCGGCCCGGGGAACCGCATTCGGGAAGCCGGAGGGATGATCTCGACACGCTCGGTGCACGGTGCGTAACAGATCGGCACCGCCCCCGCGGCGGACCGGTCAGCAGCCGAGGAAGGACAGCCGGACCTGGCGGCGGGGGTTGTCGCGGTTGGTGTCCACCAAGGTGACGGACTGCCAGGTTCCCAGCTCCAGCGTCCCGTCGATGACGGGGAGCGTCAGGTGGGGCGGGACGATCGCGGGCAGTACGTGGTCGCGCCCGTGGCCGGCGGAGCCGTGCCGGTGCCGCCAGCGGTCATCGGCGGGCAGGAGGGACGCCAGTGCGGTCAGGAGGTCGTCGTCGCTGCCCGATCCCGTCTCGATGACGGCGAGTCCGGCGGTCGCGTGCGGCGTGAAGACGTTGAGCAGTCCGCTCCGGCCGTGTGCCACTTCTCCGAGGAAGGAAGCACAGGTGGCGGTGAGGTCGTGGACGGTCTCCCGGTCGCCGGTCGTCACGTCCACGGTGCGCGAAACGAAGGTGTCGGCCATGGCCCCATCCTCACAGCCGCGCCCCTCGGGCCGCCGCACGGCCACGCCCGGGCACCGCTCGTCACTCCAGTGCGGTGGCGGCCACGGACAGGTCCGCGACCAGACCCGAGAACGCGGCCTCCCGGTCGTCGGCCCGCAGGACCGCCGACGGATGCACCGTCGCCAGCAGCAGCCCCGGCGCCGCGCCCGCCCCGTCGCCGTCGCCGTTGCCGTCGAGCGTCGGCATGGGCAGCAGTACGCCGCGCCGCTCGCCCACGCGGAACGAGGAGCCCAGCAGCGCCTTGCCCGCCGTACCCCCCAGGACCACCAGCACCTCGGGGGCGACCAGCCGCAGTTCCTCCATGAGCCAGGGGCGGCAGGCCGTCATCTCCCGCAGGCTCGGGGCCTTGTGGATGCGCCGCTTGCCGCGCGGGGCCACCGCGAACTTGAAGTGCTTGACCGCATTGGTCAGGTACGGGTCCTCGTCGCCGAGCCCGGCCTCGTCGAGGGCCTTGCGCAGCAGCCGTCCCGCAGGGCCCACGAACGGCTCACCCTGCACGTCCTCCTGGTCGCCGGGCTGCTCGCCGACGAGCATCAGCCGGGCGTGGGCCGGGCCCTTGCCGAAGACCGTCCCGGTGGCGTCCCGGAACAGCGGGCACCCCTCGCAGTCGGCCGCCGCCCGCCGCAGGGCGGGCAGACCGCCGCGCGACGGCAGATAGGGACGCGCGTCGTACCCCTGACCGGCCTCCGGACCCGCGGCCGCGACCGGAGCGGCGTTCCCTTTCGCGTCCATCGCCACCACCTCCGTTCACCTGCGCCGGCCGGAGGCGAGCGCGTCGGCAAGTTCGTCGTGGGTCATGGAGGAACGGCCCGGAACCCCGGCCGCCGTTGCCTTCCGGTACAGCTCGGCCTTGGTCAGCGACCGCAGCGGCGCGCCCTTGGACGTGCCGGCGCGCTTCTTCGCGGCGGGTTTCCCCGGCCGCCCGGCCGACGTGCCGGCCTTCTCCCTCGTGTCCTTGGGGCTGCGGGCCCGCTCCACGCTGGCGCGCAGGGCGTCCATGAGGTCGACGGCGCCGGTGGCCTTAGCGGGCGGCTCGGCCTTCTCGACGCTCTCGCCGGCCTTCTTGGCCTCGATGAGGGCGGCGACCTTCTCCTGGAAGGTGTCGTGGAACCGCCCGGGGTCCCACTTCATGGTCAGCGCCTCGATCAGCTGCCGGGCCATCTTCAGCTCGTTCGCCGACGCCTTCGTCCTGCCCGGCAGGGAGTCGATCTCCCCGCGCGGGTCACGGATCTCGTCCGCCCAGTGCAGGGTGTGGCAGGTGAGCAGGCCGTTCTCGGCCTTCACGGCGACGAGGTACTCGTGCTGCCGCATCACGAACGTGGCGATGCCGGCCTTTCCGGCCTGGTCCAGAGCCTGTTCGAGGAGGCTGTACACCTTGTCGAAGCCCTTGCCCCTGGGCGCGAGGTAGTACGTCTTGTCGAAGAAGATCGGATCCACCTCGTCCAGGTCGACGAAGCCCGCTATCTCGATCGTCCGGGAGCGGCCCGGGGCGATCTCGTCGAGTTCCGCGGGCTCCACCAGGACGTATTCCTCGCCGGTGTCGAAGCCCTTCACGATGTCCGACAGGTCCACCTCGCGGCCGGTCCGCTCGTTGACGCGTTTGTTGCGGATGCGGTCGGCCGTGCCGCGCTGCAGCTGATGGAAACGGATGGTGTGACTGTCGGTGGCCGCGTAGATGCCCACCGGCAGGCTGACCAGCCCGAAACTCAGCACCCCGGCCCACACCGGCCTCGCCATCACCATCACCGCCCTCGGCCCCCCGTACCCACACGGCACCTTCCCCGTATGGGCGTCCTGATGCGGAGGGGTCAGCCCGCGTGGACGTGGGGGCGGCGGGCGCGGTCCGGTTCGGCCTCCCGGATGACCTCGCGGGTGACCGGAGCGACCTCGCCCTGGCCGAAGAGGAAGAAGCGGAGGAAGTTGGCCATGGGGTTGCCCTCGGTCCACTCGAAGTAGATGTGGGGGCGCTGGCCGGTCTCGTCCCTGACGTGGAGGAGGAAGGCGGCCAGCGCGTTGGGGATGCTGGAGCTCTCCAGGGTCAGGACGCGGTAGCGGCCGTGCAGGACCTCGCCGCGTACGCGCATGCCGGATTCGAACTCCGACGCGTCCAGGACGGTGACCTCGACGAACATCACGTCGTCCTCGGACGGGATGTCGTTGTCGGCGCGGATCTGCTGCTTCTTCAGCCGGTATTCGTCGGCGTCCCGGTTGTCGGGTTCGTTGGCGATGAAACGGATCGTGCGGTTGGCGGTGTCGCGGATGAACCGCTGCGCCATGTCGTCGAACTCCACGTGCGTGACGCGCAGTTCGAAGACCCGGGCGAGGCGGGAGAGGAGGGAGAGCGCCATGATGCCGGCGATGAAGCAGGCGCCGATCTTGACGCCGTCCGGCCGCTCCACGACGTTGACGGCCGTGGTGTAGATGAAGACGGCCGAGATGACGCCGAAGCCGATCGTCCAGCCGCGCTCTCCTGCCCGGCGGGCGGCGATGGTCACGGCGACCGCCGCCGACGTGATCAGGACCAGGACACCGGTGGCGTACGCGCCGCCCTGCGCGTCCACGTCGGCGTTGAAGATCCACGTCACGAGGAAGGCGATCAGGGTGAAGACGATCACCATCGGCCGCAGGGCCCGGGCCCAGTGCGGGGCCATGCCGTAGCGGGGCAGGTAGCGGGGCATCAGGTTGAGCAGACCCGCCATGGCGGAGGAGCCGGCGAACCACAGGATGAGGATCGTGGAGACGTCGTAGACGGTGCCGAAGGCCGAGCCGAGGTACTCGTGTGCGAGGTAGGCCAGGGCGCGCCCGTTGGCCTCGCCGCCTGGCTTGAAATCGTCGGCGGGGATGAGCAGGGTGGTGATGAAGCTCGAGCAGATCAGGAAGGCGCTCATGATGATGGCCGCGGTCGTCAGCAGCTTCTTGGCGCCGCGGATCCGGCCGGCGGGCTTGTCCTCGCCGTCCCCGGCCTCGCCCTGGACGTGCGGCATGACCGCCACGCCGGTCTCGAAACCGGAGAGGCCCAGCGCGAGCTTCGGGAACACGACGAGGGCGATGGCGATCATCATGAACGGGTTGCCGTGCTCGGTGGTGAGGGCCTGCGACCAGTCCGTGATGACGTGCGGCTCGCCGATGACCTTCCACAGGCCCACCGCCACGACCACGACGTTCAGCCCGAGGTAGGTGGCCACCAGGACGACAGCCACGCCGATGGCCTCGCTGAACCCCTTGAGGAAGACCGCACCGAGCAGGGCGATCATGATCAGGGTGATGAGCACCTGGTGGCCGTTGAGGGTGCTGGTGAGGTGCGGGTTCTCGACCAGGTGCGCGGTCGCGTCGGCGGCCGAGAGGGTGATGGTGATGAGGAAGTCGGTCGCCGCGAACCCGAGCAGGGTCAGGACGAACAGCTTCCCCTTCCAGAAGGTGAGCAGCCGCTCCAGCATGGCGATGGAGCCTTCGCCGTGCGGGCTCTCCTCGGCCACCCGCCGGTAGACGGGCAGGGCGCCGAACAGGGTGAGCAGCACGAGCACGATGGTCGCCAGCGGCGACAGCAGACCGGCCGCGAGCGCCGCGATGCCGGGCTGGTAGCCGAGGGTGGAGAAGTAGTCGAGACCCGTCAGGCACATGACCCGCCACCACGGCCTGCCGTGGGGCTGGGCCGCCGCCTCCTTGGCGGCGGGCGAACTCGTCTGGGCGGTCAGGCCTTCCAGCATCCACGCGCGCAGGCGCGAGGAGCGGGCAGGGGTGGCCATCGTGGGGGTGCTCCTGTCGTACGGCAAAGAATCAGCCATCGGCATCGACGGCTGAGCCAGCGTACGCAGGCTGATCACTCGTGCACGTGTCGGAGCGAATCCTGACGCTTCTTTAACGCGGCGGGATCCTTTCGGGCGTCGGCACCGTGACGGTGCACCTGCGGCGAGGCCGCGGCGACCAGGCCCGTGCGCCGGCCCAGGTGCGGCTTGGAGACGGCCGTGCGGTCCGCCCGAGGGCCACCGTCTTGGCGCCATGACACTTGCTGTGGCGCCACGATGGTGCCAAGATTCTGCTATGGACCTCACCCCCTACGTTGACAACCTCCGGCACGAACTCGGCGTCGCCGCCGCAGCCGGTGGCGACGAAGCCCGCGCCCTGGCCGATCGGCTCACCGCTCAGCTCGAGTCGGCCGCCCGGCTCACCCTGCTGAACGCCCTGTCCGACGCCATGGAGGAGGTCACCCGCGACCTGGCGCCGGGCTCGGTCGACGTACGGCTGCGCGGGCTCGATCCCGAGTTCGTGGTCACGGCACCGCCGGCCTCGGACCCCTTCGGGGCGGCAGGCGTCCCGGCGCCGCCGCCGGCGCCCGCACCGCCCGCACCGCCGACCCCGGTGGACTTCGAGGACGGCGCCACCTCGCGCATCAACTTCCGCCCGCCCGCCCAGCTCAAGGTCCGGGTCGAGGAGGCCGCGAGCCGCGAGGGGCTCTCGGTCAACGCCTGGCTGGTCCGGGCCGTCGCCGCCGCCCTGGAACCGACGGCGGACGGCGGTACGGGGGCGGGACAGGGGTTCACGGGCCGGACGCCATCGGCCGGGCAGGGATTCACGGGCTGGGTGCGGTAACCCGCCCCGCACCACTCACGCCAGCCGACACACAACACCCAAAGGACGGCTCTGCCATGCCTACTTTCGACACCCCCGAGCACGTCTCCGCCACCCTTGAATTCGACTTCGCCCAGACCCGGATCATCGCGGGCAAGCGCACCGAAACCGTGGTCGTGGTGACGCCGAGCGACCCCGGCAACAAGCAGGACGTGCAGGCCGCCGAGGACACCAAGGTGACCTGCACGGGCGGGGAGCTCGTGGTCAAGGGCCCCAAGAAGCGCTCGCCGTTCGGCAAGATCGGCTCGGTCGACGTGACCGTCGAGCTGCCCGACGGCTCGGACCTGACCGGCCGCACGGGCCTCGGCGACTTCATCGGCGAGGGACGGTTCGGGAACTGCCGCCTGACCACGGCCACCGGCGACATCCGGGTGGAAGAGGCCGTGACCGTCAGGCTGAAGACGACGCACGGCGACGTCCTCGTGGACCGCGCGACGGGCGAGGTCGAGATCCACGGGTCGGGGCGGGTACGGGTCGGCCGGGCCGACGGCGCCGCCACCATCAAGAACCTGAACGGCGAGACCGCGCTCGGGGAGATCCGCGGAGAGCTGGACGTGAGGTCGTCCAACGGGCCCATCAGCGTGCTGCACGCGCACTCCTCGGTCACGGCCAAGTCCGCGAGCGGCGCCATTCGGCTCGCCGAGGTGGTACGCGGGCGGATCACCCTGGAAACCTCGGCCGGGGGCCTTGAGATCGGGATCGCCGAGGGGACCGCGGCGTGGCTGGACGTACGGTCCACCGCGGGGCGCGTACGCAATCAGCTCGGGGCGGCGGACGGGCCCCGGCCGTCCGAGGAGACGGTCGAGGTGCGGGGCCGGACCAGCGCCGGCGACATCGTGATCCGCCGCGCCTGAGCCGCCGCACACCGCCCCCGAGAGGACCCGCGCGGCCCCCACCTTCCACGATGGCCCGCCGCGGACGACTGCACGGCCGAGCCGGCCGCCGGCCCGAAATCGGGCGCTGCGTAGGCACCTTCGAGACGCCCCGCCCGCCCTCCGCGCGCGGCATGTGACGAAAACCCTGAGGCCGGCGAGCGGCTTGCACATGCCGCGTTCCCACCGCCGCGAACGGCGCCACTGCCATCCCGGAGACCGGCCCGACCCGGAAGCGGACCGTAGTAGGCGAAAACCTCGACCGTCACGGGCTGTTCGCACCGCACTCCGGCGGGAGCGCACGCTCGGTCTGAACGAGCCACCTCCACATTGACGCCACAATGGCGCCGCTCTACCGATCCCAGCCGGTAGGTCGGCGCCATTGCGCGCACCCGATCCGCGCAGGCCAACCGGGGCACCAGTTCACGGACAGCAAGAAGTGGCGCCACACCCTTTCTCGTGGCGCCATTCATGTGCCATCATGGCGACAGCGGCGCCGCGCTGAACAAGTGCATAGCGCCAAATCCGCGCCACTCTGCCGCCATGGCCGCACCCGGCCTAGCCGCCTCCCCCGGACTCCCCGAAGAGAAGGGCCCGCCCACGATGAACACCGCGACCCAGGTGTCCACCACCACGCGAGCAACCGCGATCTCCGCGAGCGGCCTGCGCAAGTCGTACGGCGACAAGGTGGTGCTCGACGGGATCGACCTGCGGATCCCCGCGGGCACGATCTTCGCCCTGCTCGGCCCCAACGGCGCCGGCAAGACCACCACCGTGGAGATCCTCTCCACGCTGATCACGGCCGACGGGGGCGAGGCACACATCGCCGGCCACGACGTGGCCACCGCCGCCGACGCGGTGCGTGACCAGATCGGCGTCACCGGGCAGTTCTCCGCCGTCGACGGACTGCTCACCGCCGAGGAGAACCTGCTCCTCATGGCCGACCTGCACCACCTGGGCAAGCGGGAGGGCCGTCGCCGCGCCGCCGAGCTCCTGGAGCGGTTCGAGCTGACCGAGGCGGCCGGCAAGAACGTCGCCACCTTCTCCGGCGGCATGCGCCGCAAGCTCGACCTGGCGATGACCCTGGTCGGCCGGCCGCGGATCATCTTCCTCGACGAGCCGACCACCGGCCTCGACCCGCGCAGCCGCCGCGTCATGTGGGAACTCATCCGGGACCTGGTCGATCAGGGCGTGACCATCTTCCTCACCACCCAGTACCTGGAAGAGGCGGACCAACTCGCCGACCGCATCGCCGTGCTGGACCACGGCAAGCTGGTCGCCGAGGGCACCGCCGACGAGCTGAAGCGCAGGATCCCCGGCGGCCACGTCCGTCTCCAGTTCGCCGACGAGGTCCAACTGGCCGCGGCGGCCGCGGTCTTCGGCATCGCCACCCGCGACGACGAGTCACTCACCCTGCAGATCCCCAGCGACGGCTCCCTCACCAATTTCCGCGCCATCCTCGACGTCCTCGACAGCACCGAGGTGCGGGCCGAGTCGCTCACCGTGCACACCCCCGACCTCGACGACGTCTTCCTCACCCTCACCGGCCGGCAGAACGCCCCCGCCCCCTCCGCGACGACCCAGAAGGAGTCGAACCGATGAGCACCGCCACCCTCACCCCGTCCAAGCCCGCCAAGCCGAGCCGCTCGTACGCGCTGCGCGACTCGATGACCATGCTGCGCCGCAACCTCAAGCACATGCTGCGCTACCCGTCGATGACGGTCACGATCGTCATGATGCCGATCGTCATGCTGCTGCTCTTCGTGTACGTCTTCGGCGGCGCGCTCGGCACCGGCATCGGGGCGGGCGCCGACCGCGGCGACTACACCAACTACGTGGTGCCCGGCATCATCCTGATGGCCGTGACCTCCGGCGCCATCACGACCGCCATCTCCGTCTGCACCGACATGACGGAAGGCATCGTCAAGCGCTTCCGTACGATGTCGATCTCACGCGGATCCATCCTCACCGGCCACGTGTTCGGCAGCGTCGTCCAGGCCGCGGCCATCCTCGTCCTGATCATCGGCGCCTCCTTCGCGGTGGGCTTCCGCCCCGACGCCTCGCCGGTCGAATGGATCGCCGCCCTCGGCCTGCTCCTGTTCCTGGCCTTCGGCCTGAGCTGGGTGACCGCCGCGATGGGCCTGGGCGCCAAGACCGTCGAGGCCGCGTCGAACGCCCCGATGCCGCTGACCTTCCTGCCCTTCCTCGGCAGCGCGGTCGTCACCCCGGAGTCCATGCCGACCGCGCTGCGGTGGTTCGCCGAGTACCAGCCCTTCACCCCGATCAACGAGACCCTGCGCGGCCTGCTCCTCGGCACCCCCATCGGCAACGACGGCTGGATCGCCCTCGCCTGGTGCGCGGGCCTGGCCCTGGCCGGCTACCTGTGGGCGCGCGCCGCCTTCAACCACGAGATCAAGCGCTGACCAACGACACCCTCACCCCAACCCACCGCTCGCCGCGCTGACAGGGGCTCCTACGGCCCCACGGGGAGCAGACGGCCGCCCGTGAGGCGCAGGAGTTCGTCCGCGGTGGTCGGGAACACCGTGTGAGGGGTGCCGGCGGCGGCCCAGACGCGGGGGTGGCCGGTGAGCGCCTCGTCGACGACGGTGGGCAGCGGCCGGGGGTGTCCGACGGGGGCGACGCCTCCGATCACCTGCCCGGTGGCCTGTCGGACCTGCTCGGGGGTGGCCCGCCGCAGTTCGGGGCGCCCCCACCGGGCGGCGAGCGCGGCGGTGTCGACCTTGTGCCCGCCGCTGGTGAGGACGAGTACGGCCTCGTCCCCCGAGACGAACACCAGGCTGTTCGCGATGGCGCCGACGTCGCACCCCAGGGCGGACGCGGCCTCCGCGGCCGTGCGGGCGGATCGGGCTAGCACGCGCACCTGGCCGGGGACGCCGGCCTCGGCGAGGACGCCGGCCACCTGCACGCTACGGGCGGGCAGGGACGAGGCGAGGTTCTCGGGCTCCGACATGTGACTCCTTCGGGCAACACCACGACTGACGTTCCGCATACAGAACGTTCTGTGTATGGAACGATAGGGGCAACCGGGACGTGGATCAACGAGCGAAGGCCGAGAAGCGATGGAAAGTACCGCAACCGCACATCTGGCCGCTCAAGTGGGCGCCCGCGTGAGGGCGTTGCGGACGGAGCGCGGCGTTTCCCTGTCGGAGCTGGCACGCCGGTCCCGGATCGGGAAGGGGACCCTCTCCGAGCTGGAGAGCGGGCGCCGCAATCCCACGCTGGAAACGCTCTACGCGCTGACGACCGCGCTGGAGGTGCCGCTCAGTACGGCACTGCACACCACCGGACTGCCGGCCGAGATCTCGGGAGCGGCGGTCGACGCGGTCCTCACCGAGCGGTTCGAGGACGCCTCGGTGGTCACGGAAACCTACCGGGTGCGCATCCGCGCGGGGTCGGCGCAGGAGTCCGCCGCACACACGCCCGGGACGACGGAGCACATCGTCGTCCTGGCCGGTACGGCACGCGTTGGCCCGCTCCACTCCCCCGCCCTGAGCGTCGGGCCCGGCGAGCACGCCACCTGGGCCGCCGACGTCCCGCACCTGTACGAGGCGCCCGCCGGGGACGTCGAAGCGCTCCTCGTGGTCCGGTATCCCCGGCCCGGACGGAAAGTGACTGGACCGCCCGAGCACGGTAGGAAGTCCCTGTGAAGGAAGAGATACAGGCCAGGACCGTTCGGGTGTTCATCGCCCTCGCCCCGCCCGACGACGCGAAGGACGAGCTGGCGCGGGAGCTGCACCCCGCCTACGAGGCGTACCCGCGCATGCGGTGGAACCGCATCGAGGACTGGCACATCACCCTGGCGTTCCTCGGAGAACTCCCGGTGGCGACCGTTCCGCTGCTGCAGGCGCCCCTCGCGGACCTCGCGGCGACGCGCCGGCCCGTGGAACTGGCGCTGCGCGGCGGCGGGCACTTCGACGAGCGGGTGCTGTGGAGCGGCATCGACGGGGACCTCGACGGTCTGCACCGGCTCGCCGACGACGTGCGCGCCCTGGTCAAGGAGTGCGGAGTCCCCTTCGAGGGCCGGCCGCTGCGTCCCCATCTGACGCTGGCACGGTCCGGGCGGCAGGACCAGTCCTCCGTGGTGGAGGCCGCCACCGGTCTGACCTCCTTCGCCGGTCGCCGCTGGCGGGCCGAGCGCCTGCACCTGGTCGGCAGCAACTTCGGCCGCGGGCCGGGCCCGATCCGCTACCGCGACATCGAAGCATGGGACTTCGGCCGCGCCGCCACGCCCTGAGCAAGCCACGCCCTGAGCAAGCCGCACCCTGAGCAAGCCGCACCCTGAGCAGGCAGGCGGCTGTTCAGGTGAGGCGGAAACGATCCCTTGGGCGCGGGTGGTTCCCGCCGCGGCGGGGGCTGCCCCAGGCTTTCCCTGCCCGGCGCACCCCACACCTGCCGTGGCGAACCCCCCGCGAACCTGATGGGAGCCTCCATGGGACTGACGACAGCGACGATCGCCGCGGAACTGGAAGCGGCGAACAAGGTCGGTGACCCGAGGGCCGACGAGCTCGTGTCCGGCTTGATCGACAACAAGGAGATCGACGGCGTCAACGCCCTGTTCCGTACGATCGGCACCCTCAAGCCGGGCCAGGACCTGTCGCAACTCCCGCCGCGGCTGGCCGAGTTCCTCAAGGAGGCAGCAGCCGCACCGCCGGACTGGTCGGAGGCTGACGTCAAGGCCGCCGAGGGCTTCTTCGCCCACCACCACGGCGAGGTGTCCATGCTCCAGGGCACCGTCGGCCTCATCGGCACCTACCTCTCGCCGACCGGAGCCTTCACCCTCCGCTCGACCGGACGGCTCGGCGGCGTCGAAGGGCCCGGCCGCCGCCTGTCGCAGTCCTCCCGCCTCTTCCTCGACATGGGCAACAAGAACGCCATGCGCGACGGCACGCTCGCCGCGAACGTCACCAAGGTGCGCCTCGTCCACGCCTCCGTACGCCAGCTGCACAAGAAGAGCGGCGAGTGGGACTACGCCAAGTGGGGTGAGCCCGTCTCGCAGAAGTACACGACCGGAGCCGCCTGCGTCTTCTCCACCCAGATCCTCCAGGCAATGGCACGCCTGGGCGTCGACGTGTCCAAAGACGACGCGCACGGGTTCATGTGCGCCTGGCACTACGTCAACCACCACCTCGGCACCCCGGACAAATGGCTCCTCCCCAAGGACCCCGACCAGGTCGAGGCGCTGTGGAACCAGGAGCGGGACAAGGAGTGGAAGAAGACCGACGACGGCGTCTTCATGACCAAGCAGGCCGTCGACTTCTACAAGAAGTTCTACCCGCCGGGCGCCCACGACGCCTTCATCGCGATGGTCCGCCACGCCCTCGGCGACACGTACGCCGACATGGCGGGCCTGCCCAAGAGCGTCCTCGGCGCGGCCGCCGAGCCCCTGTCGGCCGGTCACGGCGTGGTCAGCGGAGCGGCCGGCGGTCTGCTGGGCGGCGCCGCCAAGAAGGCCGTGGGCGTCAACCCCTACAAGGAGATCCTGGGCATCGCCTCCAAGGGGTACAACGAGGTCCAGAGGTTCGCGCTGACCCACAACGAGGACGACCAGCCGCAGATGCACCAGGAGCTCCACGACAATCGCTGACAGCCCCGCACCGGGCGCGGCTTTCCGCCGGGCGCACGGTCGGCTACCGACGGTGACGTCGTACGCCGACCGTGCGCCTCCGGGACAGTGGCCTCTCCCGCGGCGCGGTCCTACCGTGAAGAGCATGGCCGGTGCCACGAGCCCCCTGTCTCCGTTCGGGCGGGCGCGCCGTGCCGTGCGGCGGATCCGGGCCGGCCGGCGGTGGGGGCAGGTCAGCGCCCTCGCGCTGTGGCAGCGTTCGCTGGGATTCGCGGCGCTCGGCTTCCTCACCCTGGTACCCCTGCTGATCGTCGTGTCCGCGGCGTACCCGGCGAGCGGGCGCGGGTTCGCGCAGTGGCTGGGGGACGGGCTCGGCGTCTCGGCGGCCGCCAGAGCAGAGATCGAGCGACTGTTCGCCCTGCCCGGTGAAGCCTGGCGCACCACGACGGCGTTCGGCCTCGCCGTGCTCACCGTCTTCGGGGTGTCGTTCGGCACGGTGGTGCAGGCCGGCTACGAGAAGATCTGGGATCTTCCCCCGGCCCGCTGGTGGGCCAGGTGGCGGCACGTCGTGTGGCTGGCCGTGCTCATCGGGCTCCTCTTCCTGTCCGCCCTCACCCCGGTGTGGCGCGACTCCCCCGCCCGCGGGCTGGTCACCGTGGCGAGCGGCACCCTGTTCTTCTGGTGGTCCCAGCGGATGCTGCTCGCCGGCCGGGTCGCCTGGAGCGCGCTGCTGCCCGGCGCGGTGGCCACCATGGTCGGGCTGCTCGGCCTCAGGCTCTTCTCCCGGCTCGTGTTCTCGCCGTTGATCGCATCCGGCGCCGTCACCTACGGACCGTTCGGCACGGTCCTCGTGATCCAGTCCTGGCTGGTCGGCGTCGGCGTGGTCGTCTTCGGCGGCGCCTTGGCCGGCCGGCTCCTCCACGACGCCCTTCCCCCGCACCGACGTTCCGTCCCTCTGTGACCCACCGGGCCTGCTAGAATGCGGGTGTTGGCCTTCGGCGCGCACACTTCCAGCGTCCGGAGGCTTTTTTCATGCCTTCCGACGACTACGCACCCACCACATCACCCGCCCCCACCGGCTACCGCGCACTGCTCCGCAACCGCGAGTTCGCCGGCCTGTACGCCGGCCTCACGTTGACGGTCGCCGCGACGACCCTGTCGGGCTTCGCGCTCGGCAGCCTGGTCAACGAGCAGACCCGCTCGCCCTTCCTGACGGCCGTGAGCATGTACGGCGCCACGTTCGCGACGGTGCTCGGCGCCCTGACCCTGATGTCGGTCGCCGACGGCGAGCGCCCACGCCGGACGCTCGTCACCCTGCAGTGCGTCGCGCTGGCCGGTATCGCCGCGCAGGCCCTACCGGGGCTGCCGTTGGCGGCCCGCTTCGGGCTGCTGCTGGTGCTGGGGTTCTTCCAGTCACTGGGGACCGGCACGCGGATGGGACTGCTCGCCGAGGTCGTACCGGCGGCCACGTACGCGCTGGCGCGTTCGCTGATGAACATCACCTCGGGCGGCATGGCGATCCTCGGCTACGCCACCGGCGCCCTGCTGCAGCGGTACCTGACCCCCCAAGGGGTCTTCCTCGTCGCGGCGGTCCTCACCGGACTGGGGCTGGCCGCGGTCGCGGCCACCGTCCGGGAACGCTCGATCCGGCTCACCCGCCGCCCCGGACTGCGCCAGACCTGGACGACGAACCTCGCGCTGTTCTCCCACCCCGGCCGGCGGGCGCTGCTGCTGAACCTGTGGGTCCCCAACGGCCTGATCGTCGGCTGCGAGGCCCTGTTCATCTCCTACGACCCGGGCCACGCCGGCACCCTCCTGGCCGCCGGATCGGCCGGCATGCTGCTCGGGGACCTGACCGTCGGCCGGTTTCTGACCGCTGGCCAACGCCGCCGCCACTCCTTCGCCCTTCGGCTGCTGCTCGCCGCCCCGTTCCTGCTGTTCGCGATGCACCCGCCCGTACTGGTCTCGGCCGTCGCGGTGTTCATCGCCAGTGCCGGGTTCGCCGCCACCCTGCCCTTGCAGGAGCAGCTGCTCGACCTGACACCCGATCCGGTGCGGGGTCAGGTCCAGGGCGTCGAGTCCGCCGGCCGGATGACCTGGCAAGGACTCGGAGCCGCGCTCGCCGGAGCCGCCGCCCAGTACCTCACTCCCGGCACGGCGATCGCCGCCGCCGCCGTGGCCTCCCTCGTGGTCACCGTGGCCTCCCGGCCGGCGGTGCTCCGCGCGGACGCCATCGCCGTCCCTGCCGACCGGCTCTAGGCCGGGGGCGTACGGAGGTGACATGCGCGCCGCAGCGTGCCGTGCCACCCTGTTCACAGGTATCGGGGACCCGGGAGGAACAGCCGCGGCGAACGGAGCGCGCTGTGGAACGTCCGATCCGCTTCACGACGCTGCGGCGCCGGGTCGCCGCCGGCTGCGCCGCCGTGCTGTTGGCCGTACTCGCCACGGGTACCGGAGCCCGCGCGGCCCCCTCACCTTCACCCTCGCCCTCTCCCTCCCCGGCGCCGTGGCCGACCGGCGTCGGGGATCCGGGCCGGCTCGACCCGCGCATCACGCAGATCATGCGGAAGCCGGAGTACCGCCATGCCCAGTGGGGGCTCCTGCAGACCGGACCGGCCGGCGGACAGGTGCGGCACAGCCTGTTCCCCGGGCAGTTCTTCATCCCGGGCTCCACCGCGAAGCTCTTCGCCATCTCCGGCGCCTGGCAGACCCTCGGCGCGGACCACCGCTCCGTGACACCCGTCTACGCCGTCGGGGAGCGCCGAGGGTCCACGCTCACCGGGGACCTCGATCTCGTCGCCCAGGGCGACCTCACCCTGGGCGGCCGTACCCGCCCCGACGGCACGGTCGCGTACACCGACCTCGACCACACCTACGCCGACGACTTCCCCGGCGCGACCCTCACCCTGGAGAACCCCCTCGCCGGGATCGACGGGCTCGCCCGCCAGGTCCGCGACTCCGGCATCACCCGCGTCGAAGGCGACGTGATCGTCGACGGCCGGCTCTTCGCCCCCGACCCCGAACTCGACCCCGTCCCCACCCCTCTGATCGTCAACGACAACCTCATCGACCTGCTGACCACGCCCGGCGACCGGGCGGGCGCGGACGCCCGCCTGGACTGGCGGCCGAAGGTCGCCCCGTACGAGGTCACCTCCACGGTCAAGACCGTCGCGGCCGGGAAGCCGACGGACATCACGGTCACCGCCACCGGCGGCGGGACCCGGATCCGGCTCACCGGGACGATCGCCGCGGACGCGAAGCCGCTGCTGCGGACCTCGCCCGTCACGGACCCTGCCGCGTTCGGCCGGACCGCGCTGATCGAGGCGCTCGGCCGCGCCGGGGTGACGGTCACCGCCGATGCCACCTCCGCCAACCCGGTCGCCCGGCTGCCGCGCGACTACGACGGCAGGCCGCGGGTGGCCGCGTACACCTCACCTCCGTACGAGCAGTACGCGAAGCTGATCCTGAAGGTCAGCCACAACCTGGGCGCCAACCTGGCCATCTGTCAGCTGGCCGTCAGCACCGGCAGCCACCAGTGCGCCGACGGCTTCCCGGTGCTCTCCGCCTTCCTGGAACGGGCCGGCGTCGACCGCGGGCAGGTGGAACTCATGGACGGCCGCGGCGGCAACCCGGCCGACCGCACCACACCCCAGGCGCTGGTGCAGATGCTGGCGTACTGGCAGCGCACCCCCGAGGCGCAGCGGTTCAGGGAGGCCCTGCCCATCCTCGGCGTCGACGGTCTGCTGGCCGAGAACTGCCGCAGCTGCCCGGCGCGCGGAAAGGTCTTCGCCAAGACCGGCGCGGCCGTCGGAGGCGACCTCCTCAACGACGCCCTGTCCGTCGGCGCCATCACCATCGCCGGCTACCTCGACAAGGGCGGCGGCCGCTTCGACACCTTCTACGCGGGCGTCACCGGCGCGGCCACACCGACCGCGGACCCCGCGGGTGTCGTGGCCATCGCCAACGACCTCGCCCTGATCGCCGCCTACCTCCAGGAGTCGCCCTGAGCCGGCTGCCCGCTCCTCAGGACTCCCGCCAGACGGTCATGTCCGCGGTGATCCAGTCGGGCACGCCCTCCAGCTGCACGGTCGACTTGATGCGGATGACGAGCAGGGCGATGTCCCCCGACGGATGCCTGACGCAGATCTCGCTGCCGGCCGCCGTCGCGGCCAACGGGAGCTTGTGGCCCGCGCCTTCACCCGTCAGGAGGCGGCAGGTGTCGAGGGAGCCGGTGCCCGGATCGGCGTACAGCAGGGTGATCGCGCTCTCGTCGCTCTCCAGCTGGCAGCCGAGGACCTTGCAGTTCAGGCGGATGTCCCCCGAACGGTCCGTGCGATTGACCGGTTCCTTGATGCCGATCGAGTTCTTCTCGTCCAGGCGCACCATGGGGTAGGGGAAGGCCTTGGGCTGCTTGGACGGTTGGGGTGTTTTCGGCGCGGGTCCGGAGGCTCCCGGCGTCCTGCCGCCGTTCTCCGCCCCGGCCGGCCCCGACCCCAGGGGTTTGCCCTGGGCCGTCGCGGCCGAGCCGGTGGGGTGGGCCGGGGACGCGTCCAGTTCGCGCAGCCTGTTCGCCGCTCCCTTGCCGATCCAGACCAGACCCGTCAGCAGCACGGCCCCCGCCGTCACCGCCGCTGCCGTAACCAGCGCGATGCGCCGCTTGCGTGCCCGGCGTTCCTCCGGCCCGACCGGCTCCTCAGGCTGCGGCGGGCGCCAGTCCATCGGCGCCGGCACCGCCATCGGCGTCGGCGTCGGCGTCGTGTGCACCGCGGTCGGATGCGGGACCGGAGCCGGGATGACCACCTCCGGGCCCGTCACCTCCCGCCAGACGGCCGGGCCGCCGCCGGCGTCGGCGTCCTTGCCCAGCCGCTGCCGGCA
The DNA here is from genome assembly GCF_042673805.1 of Streptomyces sp. NPDC057010. Lineage (NCBI taxonomy): Bacteria > Bacillati > Actinomycetota > Actinomycetes > Kitasatosporales > Streptomycetaceae > Streptomyces > Streptomyces sp. NPDC057010. The sequence goes on from NZ_JBHUSC010000005.1 coordinate 185,553, forward strand.
CCACGTCACGATCTCGGCCGGGGTGGCCCGTTCTTCCGGATCCGCGGCCAGGCACCGGGCGATCAGCGGGCGCAGGGGTTCCGGCAGCCGGGACAGGTCGGGGTCGGAGTGCACGATCCGGAACAGCACGGTCATCGAGGGGCCGTCCCCGTACAGCGGCTCGCCCAGTGCCGCGAACGCCGCGGTCTGGCCCAGCGCGAAGACGTCCGTGGCGGCCGTGGTCTCGCCCGCCAGCGCCTGCTCGGGGGCCATGAACTGGGGCGTGCCGATGGCGCTGCCCGTGGCGGTGGGCGCGGTGGTGCCCGAGGCCAGCGAGATGCCGAAGTCGATGACACGGGGTCCGTCGGCGGCCAGGAGTACGTTCGACGGCTTCAGGTCGCGGTGCACGATGCCCGCACCGTGGATGGCCTGCAGGGCCTCGGCCACCCCGGCCATCAGCCACAGCACGGCGGGCACCGGCAGCGGTCCGCGGCGGTTGACGGCCTCCGTCAGCGAGGGGCCGGGCACGTAGAGGGTGGCCAGCCACGGCGGCACGCCCTCCGCCTCGGCGTCGATCAACTCGGCGGTGTACGCGCCCCGGACCCGCCGGGCCGCCTCCACTTCGCGGCGGAACCGCCGCCTGAACACCGGGTCTTCGGCCAGTTCCGGCCGTACCACCTTGATGGCCACCGGGCGGCCGCCCTGCGTGTGCGAGAGGTAGACCCGGCCCATGCCGCCCGCGCCGAGCCGGGCCACGAGGCGGTAGCCCCCCACGGTGGACGGATCGTCCCCCTGCAACGGCTGGAACACCTCGGTCGCGCTGTTCATCGGCCTCCCCCGATCCCCCGATCAACCGATGAGTTGATCCACATCACTTTAAGTGCGGGGAGCGGGCAGGGACTTCCTGGGAGGGTCAGGGCCTGAGGTGCGAGAGGTCCCGGGCGGCCAGGCGGGGGTCCGCGGTGAGGAGCTCGTGGACGGTCTCGAGGAGTGGGAGGGCCGTGTGGGCGGTGGCCAGGGCGACGTCCTTGGCCGCCAGGGCGAGCGGGAAGTGGGAGGCCTCGGCGAAGGTACGGGCCACCGCGCCCGCCAGGGGGCCCCTGGACAGTTCGGTACGGACCAGGTCCGCGGGCAGGCCGAGGGCCTGGCCGAGTCTGAGGGTCTCGGAGACCACGGCCACCCCGCCGATCACCGCGTTGATGAGGACCAGTTTGAGGGCGGCGCCGGAGCCGGGGGCGCCGCATTCGGTGATGTCGCCGAGGTGGCCGAGGACCGTACGGACCGGGGCGGGGAGGGGGCCGCCCGCCAGGATCCACAGTTCTCCGGCGGCGGCGCGGTCCACGCTGCCCATCACCGGGGCGTCGGTGAGGGTCACCCCGTCGGGGAGGCGGGCGGCCAGGTCGCCGATCGTGTCGGGGCCCACGGTCGAGGTGTCGATCCAGTGGGTGCCCGGGCGCAGCGCCGGGAGGACCGATTCGGCCACGGCGTGGGCGGCGGCCGGGTCGGCGAGCATCGTGATGACGACATCGGCATCGCGGACGGCGTCCGCGGGACCGGCGGCGAGGCGGGCGCCGGCGGCGACGAGGGAGTCGGCCTTGTGCTGCGTACGGTTCCAGACGGTCAGCGGGTGTCCGGCGGCGAGCAGGCGGTGGGCCATCGGTGCGCCCATGCTGCCGAGGCCGAGGAATGCGATCTTGTCCATGCGGTCGACCGTAGGGCCGGCACATTGATGCGACAAGCGAATGTCTAGCATGGGAACCATGCCGGAACCGCATGGGTTGTACGAGGTCTTCCTGCGCGTCGCGCGCGAGGGGTCCTTCACCGCCGCCGCTCAGGGGCTGGGGTACACGCAGTCCGCCGTGTCCCGGCAGATCCAGGCCCTGGAGGAGGAATGGGGGGCCGCGCTGTTCGACCGGCTGCCGCGCGGGGTGCGGTTGACGGAGGCCGGGCGGGTGCTGCTGCCGCACGCCGAGGGCATGCGGGGGCGGCTCCGCGCGGCCCGTGCCGAGCTGGACGCGCTGCGCTCCCTGGGCGGGGGCATGCTGCGGATCGGGGCCTTCGCCGCGGCCGACGTGACGCTGGTCCCGCGCGCGATGGCCGCGTTCGGGGAGCGGTATCCGGGCGTCACCGTCGTCCACACCGAGGGGCCCACCGCCAAGCACGTCGCCCTGCTCGCGGAGGGCGGCCTCGACCTGGCGGTGCTGAGCACTCCGGACGGGGTTGCGCTGCCCGGTCCGGATCTGCACCACCTGCTGGACGAGCCCATGTACGTGGCCTTGCCGCGGGCGCACCGGTTCGCCGGGCGGGCCGGGGTGCGGCTGGCGGAACTGGCCGACGAGGAGTGGATCGAGGGCGATGTCCGGCCGGAGCGGACGCTGTTGGCGCCCGCGCTGGCCGACGGGTTCCGGCCGCGGGTGGCCTTCCGGGTCAACGACTGGACGGCCAAGCAGGGGTTCGTCGCCGCGGGCCTCGGCATCACCGTGCTGCCGGCGCTCGCGGCCGGCGCGGTCCGGGCCGACGTCGCCCTCGTCCGCGTCGACCGGGCGGACCTCCCCTGCCGGAAGGTCTACGCGGGCACGCCCCGGGGCCTGGGCCACTCCCCCGCCGTCGGCGCCTTCCTCACCCTGCTGCGCAGCACCGCCGCCGACCTGAGCCGTCCGTACCGTGCCGGTCAGTAGCAGCGCCCGTCCACGCCGGGCCTCCGCCGCGGAGCCGCGCCGCAGGCTCTGGGTAGGGTGGGCGGCACAGCACATCGTGAATCGGAACCAAGGAGCAGACGTGAGCGAGTCGGCGTCCATCGCCCTGCAGCAGGAGATCGCCCGGGAACTCGAGGTCGCCGAGACCTTCGAGGCCGAGCGGGAGATCGAGCGCCGGGTGGCCTTCCTCGCCGAGCGGCTGACCTCGACCGGTCTGCGCTCCCTCGTGCTCGGCATCAGCGGCGGCGTCGACTCCACCACCACCGGCCGGCTGTGCCAGCTCGCCGTCGAGCGGGCGCGGGCCGCCGGGCACGAGGCGCGGTTCTACGCGATGCGGCTGCCCTACGGGGTCCAGGCCGACGAGCACGACGCCCAGCTCGCGCTCGCCTTCATCCGGGCCGACCACGTGCTGACCGTGGACGTCAAGCCCGCGAGCGACGCCGCGCTCGAGGCCTCGCGGGCCGCCGGCGTGAGCTTCCGCGACGCCCACCACGAGGACTTCGTCCACGGCAACATCAAGGCCCGCCAGCGCATGATCGCCCAGTACGCGGTCGCCGGCGCGCACGACGGCCTGGTCGTCGGCACCGACCACGCCGCGGAGGCGGTCTCCGGCTTCTTCACCAAGTTCGGCGACGGCGCCGCCGACCTGGTCCCGCTGACCGGCCTGACCAAGCGCCGGGTGCGCGCCGTCGCGGACGCGCTGGGCGCGCCCGCCGAGCTGGTGTGGAAGACCCCGACGGCCGACCTGGAGACCCTCGACCCGGGCAAGGCCGACGAGGACGCGCTCGGGGTCACGTACGACGACATCGACGACTTCCTGGAGGGCAAGCCGGTGGACGGGCGGGCCTTCGACACGATCGTGCGCCGCTACCGCCTCACCGAGCACAAGCGCCGGCTCCCCGTCGCCCCCTAACCCCCTACGGGCACGCCCGCGGCGGCCCGTACGGCCGGGTGTTTGAGGCGGCCCGCGACCTTGACCAGGTGGGCGCGTTCCTCGGCGGCGCTCAGGCCGCCGCCGGGCAGCGGGGCGGGCGCGGCGGGCGGATCGACGCCGGCGTTCCTGCGGGCGATGGCGTCGAGGAGGGTCGCAGCCGCGGCCGCGGCCCGTTCCTCCGGCTCCGTCCAGCGCTCGGCGCCCGCCGCCTTCCGGATCCTGTCGGCCGGCGCCGCGTCGAAGTACGGGCCGAGGCTCTGTACGACGGTGAGGATGTCGGCGATACGGGTCAGCAGGTGCCAGTCCCGTACGTCGAAGAAGCCCAGTGCGGTGAGCCGGTTGGGCTCGGCGAGCGCCATCCGCGGATCGGCGCGGCGCGTCAGCTCCCACAGCGGTGCGAGGGCGATGTAGTCGCGCCGGTCCGCCCGCCAGGCGGCGACGGCCGCGCCCGAGAACCCGTAGTTGATGACGAACGCCCCGATGGTGCCCGAGACGGGGCCGAGGCTGTGCAGCGGGTCGAGGGCGTGGGAGCCGAGCGCGCCCGCGAGCGTGGCGGGGGCGACGCAGACGACGTACCCGGCGATGAACCAGGTGGCGATGCTGATGTGGTGCAGGGCGCGGCTCAGCCGCGGGTCCCGCTGTGCGGAGAGCAGGGCGCTGCGGCGGAAGCGGATTGCGGTGGCCAGTGAGGCGTAGGCGAGGCCGGACTGGAAGGCGGCGAGCATGACGAGCGCCCCCGGGTCCCGGCCGTACGCGATGTTGAAGTCCATGGGGTGGGGGGTGTCCCCGGTGGCGGACAGCAGGAACCCGGCCGACATCACCAGCGCGAGCAGGCCGTAGACCGACAGGCGCACGGTGAGGGCGCTGACCCCGGCGAACGGGGGCATCCGCTCGGGCTGCCACTGCATCGCCATGACGTGGGTGTGGGCGAAGAAGCCCAGGATGCAGAAGAAGACGAGCAGCTCGGCGAGGTTCGGGGAGCCGGTGGCGGCGGCCACGGCCCGGTACACGACGGGTGTGGCGAAGAGGAAGGCGCCCACGCCCACGGCCGAGCAGGTGGCGATCAGCCGCAGCGCTCCGGAGCGCTCCCGGCGCCAGGCGATGATCTTGGCCGTCGTCGTGCAGCCGGCGATGGCGACGACGATGAGGTAGACGATGTCGGCCGCGTCCTCAGACACCGGTCCCCCTGTGGCGGAGTGCGGAATTGACCTCGGCCGAGTGGGCGGGCTCGTCGGCGTTGACGATCATGGAGACCATCAGCCGCCCCAGGATCTCGGCCTGGCGCTCCGCGGACGGGGCGCCGTGGGCGTGCGTACCGGCGGCGGCGCCGTCGGCTTCGGTTTCGGTTTCGGACGGGGCATGGGCACGGGGGTGCCTGTGCGTGGTGCCGGGGCCGGGAACGTCGAAGTACGTCCGGCCCAGCATCATCCGGCTCACCGCCGGGTTCAGTGCGGGCGCGAGGAGCGCGAGGATCTCGTCGTTCATGAGGTCGTGCCCGTGCTCCTCCGGGTCGTGGCCGAGGTAGATGTGTGCGAGTTCGTGGCCGATGACGACGGCCTGCAGCGTCTTGGGCGAATCCCGGTCGACGAGGAGGATCAACTCCTCGGGGGTGTGCAGGAGTCCGCCGGTGAGGGGGCGGCGCAGCGGCAGGTACAGGATGCGGATGGGCAGGCCCCGGCTGCGGCCGACCGCGTCGACCACTTCGTGCTGGGTCGGGTGGGCGGGGAGTCCGAGCCTGGTGCGGAAGTCCCTGCGTTCCCTGCGCAGTGTGCGCTGTTCCCGAAGCGTCTGTGCTGCGAGGCCGAGCGACGCCCGAATACTGCCCCCCACGACTCGTCCCTCCGACATCCTGCGGATGTACTCCGCGCTGCTTGTGGTGCTGTGGGCGCTCGCTTCCGGCCACCCACGGACTGAGATTAGTCCCAGCGGGTGTCGAGCGGCGCAGGGGTGGCCGCAGTCGCGTCCCCACGCGTGTCCGCCGGGGCCGAGTCCCAGCGCGTGTCCGCCGGAGCCGTGTCCCACCGCGTGTCCGCGGCCGCCGTGCCGCCGAGGACGGCCAGGGAGAGGAGGACCCCGCCGGCGAGGGCGGTCGCGGCGACGCCGGCTCGTGACGGCCTGCGGGTGCTGCGCATGATCTTCTCGATTCTCTCGTCGGTACCGGACTCGCGCTGCCTCCCGGCGGGCGCCCGGCGCGGCGGAGGGAGGGCCGGCCGGTGGACAGCCTCGCAGCTCAGCGGCTGTTTTGCGCCGGGAAGAGGCCGGTCCGCGCCTGGAGGGTCACACCTGGCAGCCTGTACGGTCCCCCGTGGGAAGATCAAGGAGATCAGGGCTTCCCATCGGCGCACTTCCTCAACTGGAAGCTGTCAGGGGGGTCGGTCTTGTACGAAGCAGGAGAAAATGACCTGCCCCCGCTCGCCCTGTCCCCCGCGGCCCGGGACGTGTACCTGAGGGTCACGAACGGGGCCCGGGTCACTGCGGAGGACCGTCCGGCGCTGGAGGAACTGCTGGCGCTGGAGCTGGTGACCCCCAGCCTGTACGTTCCCGGCCGGTTCGAGCCCACCGATGTCCAGCAGGCGGAACGCAACGCCGCCATCCGGGAACTCGACGCCATGCGACGGCACTTGGAGCGCCTGTCGTGGGTGCCGGACCTGTTCGCCGCGCTGCCGAGGAGGCCGGGACTGGCCCCGCTGGAGGGCATCGAACGACTGGCCTCGATCGACGATGCCAACCGGATGCTGACCACCCTCATCTCGGGGACCGAGTCCAGCGTCTGGTCGGCGCACCCCAAGGACCGGCCCGCGTGGAGCCTGGAGAAGTCCCTGACCCGCGAGCTGGAACTCGTCCGGCAGGGCAAGCAGTTCCGTACGATCTACCCCAGCTCCGCTCGTCAGCGCGAAGCGGAGAGCAAGTGGGTGAGCGCCATGTCGGCCGCGGGCGCGCAGGTGCGCACCCGTGTCCCTGACTTCGTCCGCATGATCATCGTCGACTGCCGGGCAGTCGTCGTGTGCGACCCCAAGGACCCGGAGGGGACGACGACTTCGGCCTACTGCATCACCCACCCGGTGGTGGTCTCGATCATGGTGGCCGTGTACGAGCAGCTCTGGGCCCGGTCCGAACCGTGGAAGGGCGGCAGGGGTCCCGAGCCGGCCGGCGCGGCGGTGACCACGCCGCAGACGCGCGCGTTGTACCGGATGCTGCGCTCCGGCAAGGGGCGCGCCGAGGTCGCCCGCCGGCTGGAGATCAGCGAGCGTACGGTCACCACCCTGCTGAACCGGCTCTACGAGGCGACGGGCACGGACAACCTGCTCGCGCTCGGCGAGTGGTGGGCCGGCTCGGCCGACCGCCACATGGACTGACCGGCCGGGCCCCTGGCCCGCCACTGCGGAGGCATCCGCCTCAGCCGCGCGCCGCGTCCCCGTCCCGCGTCCCCGGCAGCGGGCCGGCCATCCGGCCCAGCAGGGCCGGAATGCCCCCGGCCTCGCGCAGCATCGCCAGCAGCTCGACGTGGGTCATCGTGTCCCGTACGAGGTCGGAGTCGTCGGGCGCGAGGAAGAACTCGGCGCCGGCCTCGACACCGAAGTGCCTGGCGAGCGCCTGGAGCGGGGTGTCCGCGAAGTAGGAGGTCTCGACGCCGAACACGGCGGCGAGCTGCACGGTCGACTCCCAGCTCGGCTTGCTCTTCCCCGAGGTCACGTTGTAGAGCCACACGCGGCTCTTGTCGCACGCCTTGGCCACGTCGTCCCTCTTGAAGGGGTCGCCGGAGGCAGTGGTGCGCGTCTCGAAGAGGTGCTCCAGGCGGGCGCGGAAGAGCTCGGCATCGGCCGGGACGTCCTCGGCCGGCTCGCCGGACCGGAGCCGGGCCAGGTGGTCGAGGGGCACGCCGGTGGCCGCGCTGACCTCTTCGGTGGTCTGCGGACTGCCGCCCCTGCGGTAGATCCGGTCGAACAGGAAGTTCAGCCGTGCCGCGATCCGCTGCCCGTACTCATCCCCGGCTGCCCCGCTCATCGATACCTTCCCCGCCGTGGCCCGCCGCTGCCGCTGGATGCGGGCAGGGTGGCGTCAACTCCCCCTCTTGGTCATTCTCTCAGGGAAGACTCTCCCAGCCCGGGTTTGGTCGGGCAAGGGCAAACAGGACCAAGATCCGGACGGTCGGTACGGAGTCGGCCGGCCCGCGAACGGGCTTCTCCTCCTGACGCTACCTCAAACCCTACGGTGCTAACTATTGTTGACATCGGCGGCGTAACTGGAGCAAGATCCTGGTTGTGTCGCCGAGTCGCCACCGCCTTCGCCACCGCGAGGCCGGTGCGGGTTCGGCCGCGTGCGCCGCCACGGTTCCGGCTTCCACGGGGGAGAGGTCGGACCGTAGGCGGGCGTACGCACGTCTCCCGGCGGGTTTCCGGGTGGCCCTCAGCGGCTGCGGGTCAGGGCTGCCGGAGCGCCGGCCGACTGGGCTCCTTCCGACTCCAGCGTCAGCCGGTCCGGTTCCTCCATGATGAGCACGTAGAGGTTGCCCTGGGGGCAGTCGAGCACGGCCTCGCGGTCGGTCGGGTGGGCGGTCACGGCCTTGAAGACCACCCGGTTGCGGCTGACCTGCTGCAGTTCGAGGGCTTCCGTACACCCCAGGTTGCGTCCGGTGGCAACCTCCTTGAGGTCGCTGGCCTGCCGGCCCACGAGCTCCCCCACGGCCCCGGCGTGCAGGGTGACGGTGACGGCGAACTCACCGGTCCTGGCCCGGGAGATGCCGTCCGCGTCCGGCGTCCCGGGCCCGACACCGGTCCACGTCCCGACCCACGGGTCCGGGAGCGCGGCCGCGGACGGTGACTGGGCGGAGGACGTCGGGGTCGGGGTGGACGGGGCGGCCCGGCCGTCGCCGCCCAAGGGGAGGCGGATGGCGAGCGTGACGGCCACGGCGAGGACGACGGCGCCCCCGACCGCGCCCGTCAGCAGGGGCCCACGCGCCGCCCACCGGCTCCGGGGCCCGGAGGGAACGGCGGGGGACAGCGGGGTCACGGGAGTCGGGAGCGGCGGCGCCGCGGGAGCGGGCGGGGCCGGCGGCCGCTGAACGGGCGAAGCGCCGGTCTGCGTGGGCGGATGGGCAGGCACCTGAGGTGCGGCCAGGAGTCCCCGGAGCTCCGCCTCGCGGCGGGCGGCGTCCGCCACCAGCTCCGGCGGCACCGCCCCGGCCCACTCCCCCTCCTCCGCGGCGCCGAGCCGCGCCAGCGCCTCCTCGGCGGTCGGGCGCCGGTCCGGGTCCTTGGCAAGGCACTCCCGTACGAGCGGAAGGAGTGGTTCCGGCACGCCGTCGAGGAGCGGCTCGTCGTGGACGATCCGGTACAGGAGGGCCGGCAGTTCCAGCTCCTCGCCGTGCGCCAGGAAGGGGCTGCGCCCGGTGGCCGCGTACACGAGGACCGCGGCCAGGGAGAACACGTCTGCCGGGGCCCCGGCCACGGTGCCGGTCGCCTGCTCCGGTGCGAGGTAGCCGGGCGTGCCGATGACCGTGCCCGTCCGGGTACGGCGCGGGTCCCGCGCGGCGCGGGCGATGCCGAAGTCGATGAGGAAGGGCCGCTCCGGAGCGAGCAGTACGTTCGCCGGCTTGATGTCGCGGTGGACCACCCCTGCCGCCCGTACGGCGACCAGCGCGGCCGAGAGCTCCCGGGCCAGGCACCGCACGGCCGGCGCAGGCAGCGGCCCGTCGCGGCGCACCCAGTCGCCCAGTGAGGGCGCGGCGATGTACTCCGTCGCCAGCCACTGCGGCAGCGCCCCCGGCGGGCTGAAGTCCACCACCGAGACCGTCCACGCGCTGCGCACCCGGTCGTTGGTGCGTATCTCCCGGGCGAACCGTTCGGCGAAGTCGGGCTCCAGACTCAGGTCCCGGTGCACGGTCTTCAGGGCGAGGGGCCGGCCCGAAGGGGTCCGGGCGAGGAACACCTCGCCCATTCCGCCCTCGCCGAGCCGCCCCAACAGGCGGTACCCGCCGATCTCCGACGGGTCACCGTGCCGCAAAGACTCCACCAACTACCCCCGCCCCCATGGCCTTTGGCGCCCCTCGCGCACGGGCCGTCCGCGGGGTCACCTTAGAGGACGAACCACTTCGCCCGTGCCCAGGGCGATCGTGACGCGGGGTTCCATGGGCTCGTCACCGCGGCGCGAGAGCAGGACGACCTCGTGCACCTGCGCCGAGAGGCTGCCCAGGCGCGCGGCGCACTCCGCGGCCAGACCCTTCGGATCGCGGGTCCGCCCCAGTGACAGGTGCGGTGTGAAGCGCGGGAACCGGCCGCGACAGCCGGGGAACGGCTCCGCCAGGGCGGCCTGGAGCGCCGTCCACGGCCCGGGACCGGCCGCGGCGGGGTCCAGCCACACGGTGGAGTACGCGCGGTGCCGGAAGCTGTGCACGCCGCTCAGGCGCACGGCGAAGGGCTCGATCCCGGCGGCCGCGGCGGCCAGCAGCGGGACCGCCGCCGTGAAGTCGGTCTCCGGTACGAAGCCGAAGAGCAGGTTCACGTGCGGGGGCCAGCGGCGAATCTGGGGGTCGTGCTCGGCGCGGATGCTCTGGATGGGGGGCCACAGCCCGGCCGGCGGGAGCCATACGACGGCGGTCCGCGGCGTGGGCGCGACGTCGAGGAACCCGGGGGCGCCGGCTCCGCCGCCCGCGGTCGGTGACACGTTCACCCGGCCATGATGCCCTGCGGCCGGACGGCGGATCCGGACCCGGCGCTCGTGCGGGGCCGCGGATACGCGCGCCCGTTCGGCCCAAAGCTGGTTAGATCGAGCCAGGCGACGAAGGCGGCGACCGCGAGGGCGGCCCCGCGCGACAAGAGGGAGACACGATGGCCAGGGCCACCCGGACGGACACCCAGTCGCCCGCCCCGCACGAAGCCGACAGCCACGCCCTGATCCGCGTGCACGGAGCCCGCGTGAACAACCTCAAGGACGTCAGCATCGAGATCCCGAAGCGCCGCCTGACGGTGTTCACCGGCGTCTCCGGCTCGGGCAAGAGCTCCCTGGTGTTCGACACGATCGCCGCGGAGTCGCAGCGGCTGATCAACGAGACCTACAGCGCGTTCGTCCAGGGCTTCATGCCGACGCTGGCGCGGCCCGAGGTCGACGTACTCGAAGGGCTCACGACGGCGATCATCGTCGACCAGCAGCGGATGGGCGCCGACCCCCGCTCCACGGTCGGCACCGCCACCGACGCCAACGCGATGCTGCGCATCCTCTTCAGCCGGCTCGGGAAACCGCACATCGGCTCGCCCAAGGCGTACTCCTTCAACGTCGCCTCGATCAGCGGCGCGGGGGCCGTCACCGTCGAGCGCGGCGGACAGACCGTGAAGGAACGTCGCAGCTTCAGCATCACCGGCGGCATGTGTCCGCGCTGCGAGGGCCGCGGCGCGGTCACCGACCTGGATCCCGCCCAGCTCTACGACGACTCCAAGTCGCTCAACGAGGGCGCGATGACCATCCCCGGCTACAAGGCGGGCGGCTGGAACCACCGCCTGTACAGCGAGTCGGGCCTCTTCGACCCGGACAAGCCGATCCGCAGGTTCACCAAGAAGGAGCTGCAGGACTTCCTCCACCGCGAGCCGACACGCATGAAGATCGCGGGCATCAACATGACCTACGAGGGACTGGTGCCGCGGATCCAGAAGTCGATGCTCGCCAAGGACCGGGAGGGCATGCAGCCGCACATCCGGGAGTTCGTGGACCGGGCCGTCACCTTCACCACCTGCCCCGCGTGCGGGGGCACCCGCCTCAACGAGGGCGCCCGCTCCTCGAAGATCAACGGCATGAGCATCGCGGACGCCTGCGCGATGCAGATCAGCGACCTGTCCGAGTGGGTCCGCGGCCTGGACGAGCCGTCGGTGGCGCCCCTGCTCGCCACGCTGCGGCACACCCTCGACTCGTTCGTGGAGATCGGGCTGGGCTACCTGTCGCTGGAACGGCCCGCCGGCACGCTGTCGGGCGGTGAGGCCCAGCGCGTCAAGATGATCCGCCACCTCGGCTCCGCGCTCACCGACACCACGTACGTCTTCGACGAACCCACGACGGGCCTGCACCCCCACGACATCCAGCGGATGAACGAACTGCTGCTGCGGCTGCGCGACAAGGGCAACACGGTGCTGGTCGTGGAGCACAAGCCGCAGACGATCGCGATCGCCGACCACGTGGTCGACCTCGGCCCCGGCGCAGGCGCGGCCGGCGGCACCGTGTGCTTCGAGGGCACCGTCGAGGGGCTGCGGACCGGCGACACCATCACCGGACGCCACCTCGGCGACCGGGCCTCGCTCCGGGAGAAGGTGCGGAGCGCCACCGGCACGCTGGAGATCCGCGGCGCGAACACGCACAACCTGCGCGACGTCGACGTCGACATCCCGCTCGGGGTGCTGACCGTCGTCACCGGCGTCGCCGGATCCGGAAAGAGCTCGCTCGTCCACGGCTCGATCCCGGCCGACGAGGGCGTGGTGTCGGTCGACCAGAGCCCGATCCGCGGCTCCAGGCGGAGCAACCCGGCGACGTACACCGGGCTGCTCGACCCGATCCGCAAGGCGTTCGCCAAGGCCAACGGGGTGAAGCCGGCGCTGTTCAGCGCCAACTCCGAGGGCGCCTGCCCCACTTGCAACGGCGCCGGAGTGATCTACACCGACCTGGCGATGATGGCCGGGGTCGCCACCACCTGCGAGGACTGCGAGGGCAAGCGGTACCAGGCGTCGGTGCTGGAGTACCACCTCGGCGGCCGGGACATCAGCGAGGTGCTCGCGATGTCGGTGACCGAGGCCGAGGAGTTCTTCGGCGCCGGCGAGGCCCGCACCCCGGCCGCGCACCGCATCCTCGACCGCCTCTCCGACGTCGGGCTGGGTTACCTCACCCTCGGCCAGCCGCTCACCACCCTGTCCGGCGGCGAGCGGCAGCGGCTCAAGCTGGCCACCCACATGGCCGACAAGGGCGGCGTCTACGTCCTCGACGAGCCGACCACCGGCCTCCACCTCGCCGATGTGGAGCAGCTGCTGGGCCTGCTCGACCGGCTCGTCGACTCCGGCAAGTCGGTCATCGTCATCGAGCACCACCCGGCGGTGATGGCCCACGCCGACTGGATCATCGACCTCGGCCCGGGCGCCGGCCACGACGGCGGCCGGCTCGTCTTCGAGGGCACCCCCGCCGACCTCGTCGCCGCCCGGACCACCCTCACCGGCGAACACCTCGCGGCCTGCGTCGGCGCCTGACCGTGCCGGGGTGGCGGCCGCCGGGGCGGCTGCCTCCCCTCGGTGTCGGAGCGCGCCGCGGATCATGTGACCATGGCCCGTCGGCACATCCGCACCTCATGGGGGGACCATGCGCACCCGCACCACCACCGCCGCGACCGGCCTCGTAGCCGCGCTCGCGGTGCTGTTCGTCCTGGCCGGCTGCTCCGCACCGGGCGGCAGCCCGCGGGGGGCGGCGAGTTCCGCCGCCCCGGCCGCGCCGGCGCAGGGTGGTGGATCCGGTTTCGAGGGGCCCCGGCCGCAGGACCAGAACCTGCTGGCGTGGACCGGCGACCCCAACGACGCGGGCCATGTCACCGCCCAGTCCGCCGCCGGGGTCGGCGGGCGGGTCACCCTCGTACGGATCGTCCTGCGCGAACAGATCACCTGGTCGAACATCTGGCTGGGCCTGGCCGGCATCGACCCGAACGCCCAGCTCGCCAACTGCTACCTCGGTGTGTACGACGCCCGCGGCACCCTGGTCGGGGCCACCGCGGACATCTCGCCGCAGCTGATGACCGACGCCATCGCCAAACCGCTGCCGCTCGGCAAGCCGTTCACCGCCGCCCCCGGAACGTACTTCATCGCCCTCCTGCTCAACGGCAATTGGGCCACCAACGGCCTCACCCTTAAGGCCACGGGGGCCGGGATCTCGGTGAACGCCGGTCTGGCGCCGCCGCAACTGCGCTACAGCACCCTGCTGACCGGGCAGACCTCGCTGCCGGCCACCGTGAACCTCGCCGAGCAGTCCACCAGCACCATCAACACCGGCTGGGCCAGCCAGTGGTACGCGGTCTCCTGAGCGGCCCGACGGGTGGCTTCAGGCGGTGCCGGCGGCGAACGGGCCGCCGGGGCCGAAGGCCAGGGCGGCGAAGCGTTCGCCCATGAGGCGGTGCGTGGCGGCGTCCGGGTGGAGCTCGTCGGGCAGCGGCAGGGCGGCGAAGTCCGCCTCGCCGTAGAGCTCCCGGCCGTCGAGGTGGTGCAGGTTCGGGTCCTCGGCGGCCCGCTGCCCGACGATGCGGGCCAGCTCGTCCCGGATGACGCCCAGGGTCAGTTTTCCGGCGGCCCGTTCCGCGGGGTCGCCCGCGGCGCGGAACCGGATCCTTCCCTCGCCGAGGCCCTCGAAGTCGGGGGCGCTGGGGCCGGGGGTGTCCTCGTGGATGGGGCACAGGATCGGGGAGACGACCAGGAGCGGAGTGCTCGGGTGGCCCTCGCGGATGGTGTCGAGGAAGCCGTGCACCGCGGGGCCGAAGGCGCGCAGGCGCATCAGGTCGGTGTTGACGAGGTTGATGCCGATCTTGACGCTGATCAGGTCCGCGGGCCTGTCGCGCAGGGCGCGGGCGGTGAAGGGGTCGAGCAGGGCGCTGCCGCCCAGACCCAGGTTGGTCAGTTCCACGCCGCCGGCCGTTGCGGCCAGCGCGGGCCAGGTGGTGCTGGGGCCGGCGGCGTTGGAGCCGTGGCTGATCGAACTGCCGTGGTGCAGCCACCGCTTGCGGCCCCCGTCCGGCAGGGGTTCGACGGGGGCGTCGGTGCGCAGGGCCACCAGGTGGGTGATCTCGTTGTACGGCAGCCAGATCTCGACGTCCTTGACGCGGTCGGGGAGGCCGGAGAACCGGACGGTGCCGACCGGGCCGGGGCGGGTTTCCGCGGAGCCGGTGGCCATGTCCACCATCAGGACGTTGCCGCCGGTGACGCTGCCCTGCCCGGCCGGCCGGCCGTCGAGGAGCAGGTCGTACACGCCGTCGGGGCGGTCGGGTGCGCCCCGGTAGGCCATCTTGGTGCGCAGGGCGTCCAGTTCGACGGTGGTGGCACGGGTGCGGAAGGCCAGCCGTACGCCGGAGGGCTGGGCTTCCGCCATCGCCAGCTGCCCGTCGGAGCACTGGGCGCGCGCCCGGGCGGGCAGCCGGTGCGGCAGCAGCCCGTGCGCGGTGCGCTCCAGGTCGAGGGCGCCGCGCAGGAGGGCCGCGGTGATGGGGGTGCTGACGGGCGGAGTGGTCCAGTCCGTCGCCCGGGCCCCGGTGGGGTCGGGGACGTCGGAGAGCGGGTCGTTCATGCCTGCACTCTGCCGGTCGGATGCGTGGCCGGGCCATTCATTCCCTGGCCGGGGCCGGCCGCCGGCGCGTGGGGCGAGGGCGGCCGGCTTCCGCTACTGCGCCTCCGGCGGCTTGCCCTCCGCCGCCGACACCTCGACGAACTCGGCCATCCCCTTCACGTTGAGCCGGAGGATGGGAACCGCCTTGTTGCGGGGATTGCCGTTGTTCTGGAAGGAGATGAAGCCGCTGGCTCCGGCGACCTGCTGACTGCCGTCCATCTGGTGGAACATCCGGGCCACGGCGTCGCCGACGACCTGCCCCTGCCAGCGGGCGGCCATCTGGATGCCGTGGGCCGCGGTCAGGACGGCGTCGTGGCCCATCAGGGCCCCGCCGTCGTCGCGCGGGTCGTGCGGGAACCACTGGTCGAGCAGCCCGCCCTGCTGGAAGTTGCGCGCCGACGGGGCGGAGACCGCCTGCGGCGACGCGCGGTACATGTCCGGGTGCGAGAGGCCGGTGTAGAGGACCTCGACACCCGTTTCGGCGGCGTGGGCCAGCTGTTCGGCGGTCAGGTTGGTCGTGTCGTCCCCGGCGAAGACGGTGAACTTCTGCTCCGGACAACTGCGGTTGGACAGGGCGTCCAGGAAGTGGGTGAGGTGCCGGCCGCGTCCCGCGAAGTAGACGATCTGCGGGCGCTGGAGACACAACTGGCCGGGCATGTAGCGCAGTTCGTTCTGCCAGGCACTGCTGACGGAGGAGTCGTAGGTCATGCGTTCCGCGACCAGCTTGTGCTTCTCGCCCTCCTGGAAGGCCTCGGTGAAGGCCGTGCCGAGGGTGGAGGCGTACAGGTTGCCCTTGGCCACGTCCTGGATGACGACCGCGGTGCCGACGCCCCGCCGTTTGAGGTAGCCGGCGGCCGCGTACGCCTCGTCGACGTTCGTGGGGGCGACCCGTACGAAGCCGTTGATGCCCTGGATGTTCGTGGCCGTCATGGTGGCGCCGACCATGGCCAGGCCGTTCTCGGAGAGTCGCCTTATGGCGGCGAGGTTCTCGTCCGTACTGGGGCCGAGGCCGGCCACCGCGACCAGCCGGTCCGGGGAGCCCTTGCGGGCGATCAGCTCGTCGACGGTGTGCTGCCAGTGTGCCGATTGGCTGCCCGCGTTGGCGATCAGCAGCCGGATCTTGGGCGTGGCGGACAGGTCGCCGCGATTGTGCCGGTACTGGGCCAGGTAGGCGCCCTGGAGTTCGTGCCGGATGCCCTCGGCCGAGTTGCTGTCCTCGGCGGTCAGGGTGAAGGAGGTCAGGTACGCGACGCTGACGTAGGGCTCCTTGTCCGCGTTGGCCAAGACGCGTTCGTTCTCCTCGTGGATCTTCTTCGTGACCGCGTCGAGGTGCGGGGCGAAGGAGTAGGCGCCGTCGGTGACGCCGACGCACTCGTCGGGGGAGCCCTGTTCGACCACTCCGTCGGCACATCGGGACTGCCGCTCCTGGATCCAGTCGACTCCGAACCAGGCGGCCGCCGCCAGCACGACGGCGGCCACGGTCGCGAGGGCGACGCGGCGCACGACGTGCAGCGGCCATTCGACTCTGACCACGGGCTCAGCCCTCCCCTCCGGCGGTCTGGGGATCGCGCCAGTGGCGGTAGCGTTCGGCTTCGTTGAACAGGGCCACGATGTCGTTCCTCCGCAGTTGTGACAGCCGGGTGAAGCCGTCGGCGATCATGTCGTTGAGTCGCATGGCGGGGTCGGCGAGCGGATCGCTCCACACCCAGCGGGTGGTCACCAGCGTGTGGATCACGGCCTCGACGCCCATCACGGCGTCGGGTCTGCGCGGGCCGAGCCCGGCGAGGAGTTCCAGCGGGCCACCATCCGCCGGCAGGCGGTTGGGGGCCGCGGTGATCGCGTCGAACTCGGCGATCCACTGCAGCGCCGGGACGGCGCCGAAGCGCCACGTCAGGTGCGCGGTGACCTCGTCGGTCCGCCCCAGGGCGAGCAGGTGGTACATCTCCTGCACCTGTTTGCCCTCGCCCCGGTAGTACTCGGCGAGGAGCTCGTGCGCGGCGTCCCACGCGTCGGGGCGCCGGGCCAGCCGCCACAGCAGCAGCCGGCGCAGCCACGGGTGGAGTACGGGGACGACGGTGAGCGGGCCGGACAGCAGCCAGCGGGAGCGGATCTCCCCGAACAGTGCGTCGCCGGGGCTGAGGAGGCGGGTGCCGACGGAGAAGTCCCTGGCGGCGGCGCATTCGGCGAGGGCGGCGCGCTCGCTCTCGTCGAAGTCGCGCAGGAGGTGGCCGAGGGCGGTGTCGGCGAGGGTCGCGCTGCTCTCGCCGTCGCGCAGCGGCCGGTCCGGGAGGGAGCGCAGCCAGCGGTCCTGCTGCGGGCCCGAGTCCGGTGGCGGCCCGGACTGCCTCAGTACGTCGAGCACTTGGTGGACGGCGCGCGGCAGTCCGCCGGTCAGCCGGTGCACGAAGGGGGTGAGGCGGGTCAGCGGCGCCAGGTCGCTGTGGCCGCCGAGCTGGAGCTCTATGCGGATGCGCACCTCGTCCAGGTTGAGGTCGCGCAGGCGTAACGGGTACCACCAGGTGTCCTCGCTGTCGCGGGTCGGCCGGTGGGTGTTCCAGTCGGAGAGGGAGGCCCGGTCGGGGCCGCGCAGCTGCCAGGGCCAGGAGTCGCCGGTGGCGGCGCCCCAGCGGGGCAGCCAGCGGTTGGAGCTGGCGACGATGGTGAGCGGGTCGCTGTCGAGTCCGGCCACGACCGTGTTGTCGTGCCGTACGCGCAGCAGCAGGTCCAGGAAGCGGCGGCCGTACTCGGTGTGGGAGTTGTCGAGGAGCAGCAGGTACGAGCGGGGCATGAAGTTGCGGGCGGTGTTGCGCCTGAGGTCTTCCAGGAACGCCGAGAAGAGGACGAGGTCGAGCCGCTCCTGCTCGTTCTCGTCGCCCTCGTGGCGCCACAGGTTGAGCTCGACGAGCGCCTCCATGGGATCGCCGCTGCGGATCATGGGGTGGCGTCCGTACCAGTGCGCCCCGGAGGTGAGCCGGCTCCCGAACCTGCCGCCGAGCAGGTTGGGCACGGTGCGGCGGCCGCGGCGCAGGGCGTCCTGGAAGAGGGCGAGGGCGGCGGTGGAGGCGCCTTCCGGCATGCCGACCGCACCCATGCCGACTTCGAAGAAGGCGGCCAGGTAGTCGCCGTGCCGGGCCTCGTTCTCCTCCTGGAACCGGTCGAGCTGCCGCTGCACCGCGCGACGGCCCTCGGCGAGGCTGCGCATCCTCAGCTCCTGGTCGGAGGCGAGGAGGCCGAGGCTGAGCAGCGGGAAGTGGGAGCGGCCGTAGCGGGGCAGCTTGCGTTCGAGCTGGCGCGCGAGCAGGCCGAGGGCGTAGCGGGGCAGGAGTGACTGGGCTCCCGCGAAGTTGACGAAGGCGAAGGGGTAGTCGGGGCCGAAGTGCTCCATGAGTGCGCTGTGCGCCTCGCTGGCGCCGCTGCCGGGCGGGCCGAGCAGCATCGTCAGGGGCCTCTCGGCCGCGGGTGACTCCTTCAGGGACGCGTCGACCAGGGACAGGATGCCGCTGCGTCCGCGCAGGCCCATGCCTGTGCCCGGCTCCATCACGATTCCCCCCACCGGATGCCGTAAACGAGGACACGAGCCTGCCATCCGAAGCGGGTGGCTGCCAGTGGCTTCCGCCCATGGACTCGGTCTCCCGGCCCGGTAGGGTGCTCGGATGATCGAAATTCGTCGTGCCGAACCGGGGGACGGGGACGCGCTCGGTGAGATCCACGCGGCGGCCTGGGAAGCGGCCTACGCCCCCTTCTTCGCACCGGAGTTCGCGGCGCGGGGCGTCCGGGACCGGCGCACCCGATGGCACGCGCGGATCACGGACGGCCCGGAGACGATCCTGCTCGCCGTACGCGACGGCCGCCCCGCGGCACTGACCTTCTACGGCCCGTCCCCGGCCCGGCCGGGGCTCGCCGAGATCCACAGCTTCTACGCGCACCCGGACTGCTGGGGCAGCGGAGTCGCGGCCGCGCTGATGAGCGGGACGCTGCACCGCCTGCGCACCGGGGGATTCACCGGGGCGCACCTGTGGACGCTGCGCGACACCCCCCGGTCCCGGAGCTTCTACGCCAAGTCCGGCTTCGCCGAGTGCGGCGCCGCGCGCACCCACGACTTCGGCGACGGCAACCCCCTCGCACAGGTCGAGTACGAGCGGACCTGGTAGCGGCGGCCGCGCGCCTCGCTCCGAGGGGGTGTGCCGGCGTGGCCGGCGGCCGTGTCACCAGGGAGTCTCCGTCGCGTACGGGCCCCGCCATGGGAGACTCGGCTGCGTTCCGACCGGGTTCGTCCCCGTACGACCGATTCCGCACCCGCGCGGAGGCCCGGACCCGTACCCGCGGAGGCCCGCGTGTTCCACCGGCTCGCCCTCGTCCACCGCAGGACCGCCGCCCTGGCCCTCCTCGGCCTGGTCCTCTCCCTCGCCGCCGCCGCGTCCCCCGCGGCTCCCGCCCCGCGGACGGCCCACGGGCCGCGGGCGGCGGTGACCGCCATCGCCGACGGGCCGGGCAGTGTGACGGCCCTGTCCGGCTACGCGATCCAGTCGACGGCGAAGGTCACCGACCCGGCCGCCACCGTGACCGCCCCCGGCTATGCCGCGGCCGGCTGGTATCCGGCGGGCTCCCGTTCCACCGTCCTCGCGGCGCTGCTCGCCGCGGGCGTCCATCCGGATCCCTTCTACTCCACCCGGCAGAAGCTGATCCCGGCCGCGGACTTCACCGTCCCCTGGTGGTTCCGGTCGGACTTCGTCCTCGGGGACACGACCGCCCGTACGTACCTGGACTTCAGCGGGGTCATCTCCGCCGCCGACGTCTTCGTCAACGGCCGCCAGGTCGCGGGCGCCGGCGCGGTCGCCGGCGCGTACACCCGGCACGAGTTCGACCTCACCGGCCTCGTCAAGGCGGGTACCAATACGGTCGCCTTCCGGATCCGGCCGAACGATCCGCGCGCGCACCTCACCATGGGCTGGCTCGACTGGATCCAGCCGCCACCCGACGAGAACATGGGCATCGTCCGGGACGTCACGGTGCGCCGCGGCGGGCCGGTCGCCCTGCGCGACGCGCACGTGGTGACCGGCCTGGCCATGCCGGCGATGGACTCGGCCGACCTGACCGTGAAGGCCCGGGTCCGCAACGACTCCGCTGCCACCGTCACGACGACGCTCGCCGGCACCGCGGGCCCGGCCGCCGTCAGCCGGAGCGTCACCCTGGCCCCGCACGAGACGAAGACGGTGGTCTTCTCCCCCGCCGACCATCCCGCCCTCCGGCTGGCCTCACCCCGCGTGTGGTGGCCGGCCGCCATGGGCGAGCAGCCGCTGTACGCGCTCGATCTGACCGCGACGGTGGACGGCACGCCCTCCGACACCGCCCACGCGACCTTCGGCATCCGCGACGTCCAGGCCCCGCTCAACGCCGACGGCGCCCGCCAGTACCGGATCAACGGCCGCCCGCTGCTGGTCAAGGGCGGCGGCTGGTCCCCCGACGCGTTCCTGCGCTGGGACAGCACCTATGTGGAGGACCGGCTGAAGTACGCCCTGGACCTGGGCCTGAACACCCTGCGCCTGGAAGGGCACATCGAGCCCGACGAGTTCTTCGACCTCGCCGACCGCTACGGGATCCTGACGCTCCCCGGCTGGGAGTGCTGCGACAAATGGGAAGGCGAGGTCAACGGCAGCGAGGCCGGGGAGGGTTGGGACGCCTCCGACTTCCCGGTCGCGAAGGCGTCGATGGCCGCCGAAGCGGCCCGGCTGCGCCACCACCCCAGCGTGATCTCCTTCCTGATCGGCAGCGACTTCGCACCGAACGAGGAGATCGAGCAGGGCTACGTCGAGGCACTCGAGGACGCCGACTGGACGGTCCCGGTGGTCCCCGCGGCCTCCGACGACTCCGCCCCGATCAGCGGGAGTTCGGGCATGAGGATGACCGGCCCGTACGACTGGGTCCCGCCCGGCTACTGGCACGACAAGCGGGAGGGCGGCGCCACCGGCTTCAACTCCGAGACCAGCGCGGGCCCGGACGTCCCGACCCTCGACACGCTGCGCCGCATGCTGTCCCCGGCCGAGCTGGAGACCCTGTGGAAGGAGCCCTCCGCCGCTCAGTACCACCGCTCCCCTTCGGCCACCTTCGCCACGCTCAGGCTGTACGACGCGGCGCTGGCGGGCCGGTACGGGCCCCCGACCGGCCTCGAGGACTACGTACGCAAGGCGCAGCTCGCCCAGTACGAGAACGTGCGCGCACAGTTCGAGGCGTACGCGCGCCACGCCAAGGACGCGTCCGCGCCGTCGACCGGCGTCATCTACTGGATGTTCAACAGCGGCTGGACCTCGCTCCACTGGCAGCTGCTGGACCGGTACCTCGACCAGGGCGGGGCCTACTTCGGCGCGAAGAAGGCGAACGAGCCGCTGCACGTCCAGTACGGGTACGACGACCGGACGGTGAGCGTCGTCAACAACCGGACGTCCGCGGCCTCGGGGCTGACGGTGCGGGTCACGCTCTTCACCACGGACGGCACGCAGAAGTACGACCGCACCGCGACCGGCCTGAGCGTGGCGGGCGGCGGCGCGAGCGCCACCGCGCTCACCCTCCCGGCGCCCGCGTCGGTCGCGGGCCTGTCCACCACCCACCTGGTGCGGCTGCTGCTCACCGACGCCACCGGGCGGGAGGTGAGCCGCAACGTCTACTGGCTCTCCACCAAGCCCGACGTGCTCGATTACGCGCGCACCGACTGGTACCACACGCCGACCACCGCCTACGCCGACCTCAAGGGGCTCGATTCGATGGGGCGGGCGACCGTCGCCGCGACGGCCTCGACCACGACGACGGGGGCGGCGGACGGCCCGGGAGCACCCGGGACGTCCACGACGACGGTGACGGTACGCAATACGGGCACCGGGAGCACCCCGGCCCTGCTCACCGACGTCCACCTGGTGGGGGCGCAGGACATGCCCGTCCTGCCCGTCCGGTGGAGCGACAACCAGATCACCCTGTGGCCGGGCGAGCAGGCGACGCTGACGGCCACCTACCGCACCGGAGACCTGCACGGGGCCGCGCCGCGGCTGCGGATCTCCGGCTGGAACACGCCGACGGCCACGCTCCCCGCCGGCTGACGGGCCGCGCGCGGCAGCGGCCGCGGCGGTCGCCTACGCGGGCGGGGCCGCGGGTACGGCGGCGGCGCACTCCACGTGGCCCCAGCGGCTGCCGTTCTTGGTAATCGGGTCACCGGCCGCGTACGGCTTCCCGCACGGGCAGGTTCCGGGGAACTTCGCCTTGATGGCCCGGGAGCCGCCGCCGGACGCCTTGCTCCGCGCGGCGCCGGCCTTCTGCCGCGAGGGCGCGCTGCGGGCGGGGGCCGGGCGCGGCATCTCCTCGTCGCCGTGCGCCGTGCCCGCGGCCTGCTGGGTGAGTGCGGCGTCGCTGGCGGCCTGGTCGGCGATCGCGTTCAGGTGGTCGCCGTCCTCGCGGTGGGCCGGCACGTACCGGAACGTGACGTCGCGTTCGGTGAGGAGCTCGTCGATCCGCTCGACGAGCTCCCGGTTGGCGACGGGCTGGCCCGAGGCCGTCTTCCACCCGTTGCGCTTCCAGCCGGGCAGCCACTGCGTCACGGCCTTCATCGCGTACTGGGAGTCCATCCGCACCTCGACGGGGGTACCCGGGGCGACCGCCTCCAGGAGCCGCTGGAGGGCGGTCAGCTCCCCGACGTTGTTGGTGGCCCGCCCCAGCGGGCCGGCCTCCCAGCGCTCGGGGCGCCCCTCGCCGTCAGCGATGACCCAGGCCCACGCGGCCGGCCCCGGATTCCCCTTGGCCGCTCCGTCACAGGCGGCAATGATGCGATCAGACATCCCCCGATCATGCCGCACACCATCGCCCGGCCGTTACCCGGCCGCGGGGCCTGGGCCGTCTCTTTCGGATCTTGCCGGTTAAGCCCGCGTCGTCCGGTGGCGTGCATCGCAAGGCGGAGAGGCTCCCGATTACTGGACGTACTTGGGTGCCTCTCCAACGCGGCGAGGTCGGTGCCGGGCGGCGCGGGTCTGGGGGCACCTCCCAGCGGTAGCTGGGGGAGCAAGATCCGGAAGAGACGGCCTAGGCGTCGGCCAGGAGTTCGGGGCCGTTGTTGCGGACGTTGTTGACCGCGGTGGACACGGCGCGGACGTCCAGGCGGCCTCCGGCGGGGGCCGCGAGGAGGGCGCGCAGTTCGTGCGGGTCCTCGTGGGCCGGGTCGAGCCAGGCTTCGTAGTCGGCGGGGGCGAGGGCCAGGGGCATGCGGGGGTGGATGCGGCCGGCGGTGTCGGTGGCCTCGGTGGTGATGATCGTGCAGGTGGCCCACCAGGCCGCCGGATCGTCGTCGGCGCCGACCGCGGGGTCGCGCCAGAACTCGTACAGGCCGGCCATCGCCATCACCGAGCCGTCCTCGGGGCGGATGAAGTACGGCTGCTTGTACGCCTTGGCGCCGGCGGTGGCGGGGACGGACTGCCACTCGTAGAAGCCGTCGGCGGGGAGCAGGCACCGGCGTTTGGCGAAGGCGCGCCGGAAGGCGGGTTTCTCGTGCACCGTCTCCACCCGCGCGTTGATCATCTTCGCGCCGCCGGACGGGCTCTTCGACCAGGACGGCACCAGCCCCCAGCGCAGCGGTCTCAGCCGACGCTCCAGGAGCCCGCTCTCGCGGTCCGCGCGTTCCAGTACCGCCCACACCGCGTCGGTCGGGGCGACGTTCCAGCTCGGGGGCAGCGCGTCCGCGGGCTCCGGGGGCGCCGTCCGGAACAGGCCGGACAGGTCCTCGGGGCTGCGGGTGGATGCGTAGCGACCACACATACGGCCAGCCTGCCACGTTGCGCGGGGGCGCGTCGTCAGTCGACGTCGAGGTGGTAGGCGCCGGCCCGGGCGTCGGCGAACAGCGTGAACTGCACCTCCGGCGCCGCCGGGTCCTCGTTGCCGTCCATCTCCACCGGCTCCGCGTCCACGAGGACGTATTCGCCGTATCCCTCGAAGTCCCCGGGGCCGTCCGCGACACCGATGTGGATCGGGGTCTCGTCGGGCACGTCCGCGAGGGCCTCGCGCAGGCGCGCCGCGGTCCATACCTTCGGTGCGTGATCGAACATCTCAGCCATGCGCCGAGGTTAGAACCACCGGCCACCGGAAACCCGGCACGGCGCGCCGGGACACGCGGGCGCGGCCGGCGGAGCGCCGAACTCTCTTGGAGGGGCGCGCGCCCCGCGAGATGATCACGTCATGAGTGAGATCGTCTTACCGTTCCACCGCTCCGGTGACGGGACCGGGGCCGGGCCCGCGCCGGACGTCGCCGCGATGGTGGCGGAGCTCATCCGGGTGGACGGCACGGCCGGCGCGCGCCGTGCGGCTCCGGAGGCGCTGCGGGCGGTGGGCGCCGCCCGGCGGCTGCTGCGGACGCCTGCGGGGGCGGGGGCGGCGCCGCGGGAGGCGCTCGCGGAGCTCTTCGAGGTCGCCGCCTGGATCCTCTTCGACGCCGAGCTGCACGGCGCCTCGTACGCACTCAACCGGCAGGCACTGGCCCTGGCCCGCGGGCTTCCCCCGGAGCAGCGGTCCATCGAGTGGCTGGTCCTCTCCGTGCTGAGCATGCAGCAGGCGCACCTGGGGCGGCCCGGCGAGGCGCTGCGCATCTCGTCCGCCGTGCTGGCCGGGAGGGATCTCCCGGACCGGGTGGCGGCGATCTTCCACGTACGGGAGGCGCGCGCCCATGCCCAGCTCCGGCGGAAGCGGGCGGCAGCGCGGGCGATGAGCAGGGCCCGGGAGCTGCTCGGGGACGGGTCCGCCACGGCGCGCGACCCCGCCTGGACCTGGTGGTTCGACCAGTCGGAACTGGTGGGCCACCAGGGGCTGGCGCTGGCCGACCTGGGGGATCTGGAGGGGGCGGTGTCCTGCCTGCGCGAGGCGACGGAGGCGGGCGACGCTCCCGCCTACCGCTCGCTCTTCTCCGCGGAGTTGGCGGCCGTCCACGCCCGGGCCGGTGCCTGGCGCGAGGCGGACGCGTGGCTGTCGGCCCTCGTCGAGTCGGCGCCTGCCATGGGGTCGACGCGCGCCCTGAACTCCCTCGCGCGTGCGACGCGCATCGTCGGACGCGGCCGCGGCGTCCCGCGCGGGCTGCGGGACACGAGCGGATACCTCGCCGAGGTCCTCCGGAAGGAGATCCCGCTCCGCGACCCGGCCCAACGGTTGTGGCTGCCCTCGCAGTTCGGACTCCGGCCGGATCCGTCGCCGTAGTTGACGCACCGTCACGACAGGTGCTTTCCCGCCAACTTGCGCCCTGTCTCGATCTCTGTGTTGGAGTGCTGCTCTAGAGCACTACTCTGGCGCCATGTCGGGATCCGATACCTACCAGCGCATCCTGACCTCGGCCCTCGGCTGCTTCCTCGAAAACGGAGTGCGTCGCACGACGGTGGAGCAGGTCCGAGAACGGGCGGGGGTCAGCAACGGCAGCTTCTTCCACCACTTCCGCACCAAACAGGACCTCGCCGAGGCGGTCTATCTGCACGGCTTGGAGGAACACCAGGCCGGGCTGCTGGCCGTACTGACCCCCGAGGCCGGTCTTCAGGACGGCATCGAGGGGGCCGTGCGTCGCCACCTCGCCTGGGTGGAAGCGCACCCGGAGCTGGCCGCCTTCCTCGTGGCTCCGCCGGACTGGGGCACGCCTCGCGATGCCCCGAGGATCGCGGCCTGTAGCCGGGAGTTCTTCGGAGCCGTCGGCCGATGGCTGGAGGACCGCGGCTGGGACGGCGCGCCCGAGCTGGGCGTCGTGATCGCCGTATGGATCGGACCGGCCCAGGAGTACACCCGCACCCGGCTGGTGGGCGGTTCGGGAGGCCCCCGCACCTCGGCCGTGGCCACACCGCTGGCACGGGCCGCGTGGAACGCCTTGCGGCCGCTCTTGTCGGCGAGCCCCCAGGAGGACACGGCATGAACCAGACCCATCAGGCCTTCGCCCGCTACCGGCGCGTACTCGCCGGCGTCGACGACGTCGTGGACCGGATGCCGGCACACGGCTGGAGCAGCCCCTCGCCCTGCCCGGGGTGGACGGGCCTGCACGTCCTGGGACACGTCATCGACGCCCAGCGGCAGATCACCGCTCTGCTCTGCGGCCGGGGACCGCGCGAGCCGCTCCGGGATCCGGCCGAGGCGGTCGCCGGGCAGCCGCCGGTCACCGCCTGGACCGCCGCCCACCGGTCCGTGCTGGAGGTGATGGGCGCCACCGATCCGGACCGCCGCGTCGCCTCGCACCACGGCGAGGTCACGGCGGAGTGGGTGCTGGGCACGGCCGTCATCGAACCGCTCGTACACGCCTGGGACCTCGCGCAGACCGCGGGATTCGAAACGACCCTTGACGGTGAGGCCGTCGAGGCGTGCCTGGCGGCCGTCGCCCCCTTGGCGGAGCGGTTCGCGGCGACCGGAATGTACGCGCCCGCGCTGAGCTCCTCCGCCCAGGACACGCCTCAGCAGCGGCTGCTGGCCCTGCTGGGGCGGAAGGCGGCCTGATTACGTCGGCTGGTCGAGGTCGTTGAGGACCTGGTGGAAGGGCCGGCGCAGGGCCACGGCGAGCGGGCGGGAGTCCGCGCGGGCGTAGGCGTTCAGGTAGTCCCGGGCAGCGGCCACGGCGGGCCGGGGATCCTTGCCCGTCAGGGTGTCCTCGATGGCCCGTGCGGTGAGTGCGGCCAGTTCGGGCAGTCGCTGCCCCGCCCTGGCGAGGTCCGGGGCGAGGTCCTCCCGGCCGGCGAACAACGCGACTTCCCTCGCCAGGGACGCCACGTGTGCGGTGAGCCGGTCGGCGGCGGCGATGCGCTCGGCCTGGACCCGTACGGCGTCCCGGTGCCGGCGGCGCAGCGGGTTGAACCGCATGGCACGCTCGGCTTCGCGGGCCCGCGCGGCGCCCGCGTGCACCGCTTCCACGTGGGCGTTCACGAGGGTGAGGTTGTCGCGGGCGGCGGCCGGGCCGGCGCCCAGGGCGGCCGCGGTGCCGGTGAGGGTCCGGGTCAGACGCGCACGGCAGTCGTCGGCGACGGCCGCCAGGAGGTGGCGGGGGTCGGGCGGCCACAGCAGCGGGGCGAGCAGGATCGTCACGGCCGCTCCCGCCGCGGTCTCCCATACGCGGTGCAGCGCGTATGCGTCGGGTGAGGTGCTGGCGAAGACCAGCAGCGACGACGCCGCGACCTGGATGTTCAGCGCGCCGCCGGCCCGCAGGACCATCCCGACGACCAGGCCCAGGGCGACGACGAGCGCCAGCGTGGCGGTCGAGGGGCGGAACACGTTCAGGACGGCGATCCCGATCACCACGCCCGCCACGACGCCCAGGGCCCGCTGCAGCGATGTGCCCAGCGCGGTCATCGGATCGCCGCGCAGGGCCACCAGCGGGACGACAGCCGCGTAGACCGGCGGCTGGTCGGCTCCCAGCCACAGCGCGACCTGCCAGGCGACGGCGACGGTGACCACGATGCGGGCCGCTGCGGGGCCTTCGGTCCGCGCGATGTCCCGGACCCGCCCGGCCCGTGAGGCCCGCGCGCCGGCGAGGTCGGTCATCCGCGCCCTTCGGTCAGGCGTCCGCGCTCTCCCGACAGACGCTCCGGGGTCCGCGCGGTCGTACGCCGTGGCTTCCCCGGCCACAGCGTGCAGCGGACCGGCAGCCCGATGCCGCCATTACACCGAAGGCGGCATGTCACACCCCGCGATCACGGCCTCGCGCCGCCGACGGCTCGGTCGCGCTCGCGGAGGTACGCCGCAAGTTCGGCGGCCCCGGTCAGCATCGCCCGCCCGCGGGCGGACAGCCGCCCGTGCCAGCCGCTCAGTGTGGCCTCCAGCGGCTCCAGCCCGCCGGCCGCCCGCACCTGGTCGATCAGCGGGGCGATCTGCTCCAGGAGGTAGCCGCCCCGCCTGAGCTGGTGGGCCAGCCGGGCGTCCCGTACGTCGGCCTCGTCGTAGACGCGGTACCCGGTCAGCGGGTCGCGGCGCGGGCGCACCAGCCCGGCGCGCTCCCATTTCCGCAGCGTCGCGGGCCGGATCCCGAGCTGCCCGGCCAGCGGCCCGATGAAGGTGCCGCCGGGCCCGGGGAGCGCCGCATCGCTTTCGGGCACCGCGCCGCCGACGGGTCCGGACGCCGTGGTGGCGCTCAGGTCGCGCAGGGCGCCCTCCACCGCCCGGAGCGTCCGCCGGTCGTCGAGCAGCTGGGCGTGGCTCTCGTCGATGAGGCGGAACGCCTCGTCGGCCGCGCCCCGGTTCACGGCCCGCATGATCGACGTCGCCGTCCGGTGGCCGTGGCCCGGCACCAGGGCGAGGAAAGCGTTCAGGGCCCGTGCGTGCAGCGGGGTGTAGGTGCGGTAGCCGTGGGCCGTGCGACCGGCGGCCGGGAGGATGCCGGCCTCCTCGTAGTTCCTGACGGCCTGCGTGGACAGGCCGTGCCCGCGTGCCAGGTCGACCGGCCTGAGCTGAACACCGTCTTGAAGGTTGCGCCCCATGTTCCTGCCCGGATCGCGAAAAAGTTTCAACCGAAGGTTCAACGATAGCGTTGAAGGCATGGCAACCGACATCACGGACACCGCCCACGCCGTCGAAGCCGCCGCCGTCATGCGGCTGCTCCCGGCCCGCCTGCGACTGCTCGCCCTGGGCGAGCCCACCCACGGCGAGGACGAGCTGCTCGACCTGCGCAACGAGCTCTTCCGGCAGCTCGTCGAGCAGGAGGGCTACGGGACGATCGCGATCGAGAGCGACTGCATGACGGGCCTCCTGGTGGACGACTACGTCACCGGGGGCAAGGGCACGCTCGACGAGGTCATGGAGCGCGGATTCAGCCACGGGTGGGGCGCCTCCGCGGCCAACCGCGAGCTCGTGCGCTGGATGCGCGCCCACAACGAAGGCCGGCCCCCGTCCGAGCGGCTCCGCTTCGCCGGTTTCGACGGCCCGCTGGAGATCACCGGAGCCGCGAGCCCCCGGCAGGCCCTCACCGCCCTCCACGACTACCTCGCCGAGCGGGTGGACGCGGACCTGCTCCCCTGCACGGCGCAGACGCTCGACCGCCTGCTCGGCGCCGACGACCGGTGGACCGATCCCGCCGCGATGAGGGACCCGGCCCGGTCCGTGGGGCAGTCGGCCGACGCCGGCCGGCTGCGCCTGCTCGCCGACGATCTGGCGGCGCTGCTCGACGAACAGACGCCCCACCTGGTCACGGCGACCTCCTGGGACGCCTTGGACCGCGCCCGCCTGTACGGGCGCACCGCCTCCGGCCTGCTGCGCTACCACCACTGGATGGCCGACGGCTCCCCGGGCCGCCTGGCCCGACTCGTGGGCGTGCGGGACGGGATGATGGCCCGCAACCTCCTCGCCGTGGCCGCTCGGGGCCCGGCACTCGTCCACGCCCACAACGGCCATCTCCAGCGGGAGAAGAGCTCGATGCGGATGGACGGAAAACGGCTGGAGTGGTGGAGCGCCGGTGCACTGGTCGCCGCCGAGCTCGGCGAGGAGTACGCCTTCGTGGCCACGGCCCTCGGCACGATCCGGCACCAGGGAGTGGACACCCCGCCCCCGGACACCCTGGAGGGGCTCCTGTACGCGCTCCCGGAGGACCACAGCCTCATCGACGCCCCGCGCCTGGCCACCGCCCTCGGCGACACGCGGCCCGCACCGCGCGTGTCCCCCTGGTTCGGCTACGCGCCGTTCGACCCGGCCCACCTGGCGGGCAGCGACGGCATCGTGTTCGTCAAGGACGTCCCGCGGATCCGGTGACGGGTCCCGCCCCTTCTATCTCCAACCTGCGTTGTTCCTAGACTGGCCATGTGGAGGACATCGAAGCGATCGCGGCATTGCAGGATCCGGTCCGGCGCCGCCTGTACGAGTACGTGGCGGCCCAGGGCCGTGAGGTCGGCCGCAACGAGGCCGCCGAGGCGGCCGGGGTGGCGCGCACGCTCGCCGCGCACCATCTGGACAAACTGACCGAGGCCGGGCTGCTGGAGAGCGGCAGCCGCCGCCTGACGGGACGCTCGGGGCCGGGGGCGGGCCGTCCCGCCAAGGTGTACACGCGGTCGCGGGCGGAGCGGTCCGTGTCGCTGCCCGCCCGCGACTACCGCACCGCCGCCGAGCTGCTCGCGGAGGCCGCCGAGCAGGCCGGACTGGACGCAGGGCTCTGCGCGGCCGCGCGCCGCCGGGGTGAGGCCCTGCGCGGCTCGGCGGAACCGTGCGGCGGGCTCGAAGAGGCCATGGAGATGCTGGCCGCCCGCGGCTACGAACCGCACCTGGAAGGCGTCGAGGCCGGCGAGGACGCAATGGGTACGACCGGGGCGGCAGCACCCGTCGTCCGTATGCGCAACTGCCCCTTCCATGCCGTCGCCGAACGCTTCCCGCCGCTCGTCTGCGGCATGAATCTCGCGCTCCTGGAGGGGCTGCTCGGTGTGGACGGTCCCGTCCGCGCGCGCATGGACGCCCGGCCGGGAGAGTGCTGCGTGGTGGTGGAGACTTCTAAAAACAATGATGATTGACATAGAAACGCGGGGCGTGCTGGGATAAGGCCATGACCGCAACCACGCATGCCGCCGTGCACCTCGCCCAGCTCAACGTCGCCACGCTCCGCCACCCGCTCGACGACCCGCGCATCGCGCCGTTCGTCGAGCTGCTCAATCCGGTCAACGCCGCCGCCGATGCCGCGCCCGGCTTCGTGTGGCGGCTCGTCGAGGAGGGGGCGGTCGACGCCACCGGCCTGCGGCCGGCGGGCGAGGGCGTCATCGTCACCCTCTCGGTGTGGGAGACCCGGGAAGCGCTGTGGGACTTCGCCTACCGCAGTGGGCACCTGGAGGCGATGCGGCGGCGCCGCGAATGGTTCGAACTGCACGTCGAGGCGCACTTGGTGCTCTGGTGGGTTCCGGTCGGCCACCTGCCCACCATCGACGAGGCCCTGGAGCGGCTCGCGGACCTGCGGGAGCACGGGCCGTCCCCGCGCGCGTTCACCTTCGCCTCCTCCTACACCGCCGCCGAGGCCGCCGACCTCCCGTCGGTCATGATCGAATAGCGGGGGGCCGCGGCGCCTCCGGGGGCCGCGGAGTGGCCGGCTCGCCCTCCGGACATCCGAGGACGGGACCGTGCCCGGGAACCCGCGGACCATCGGAGTCGGCGCGGGCTCCGACACCCGGCGGCCGGGGGCTGGGGGCGGCGGACACGGAAGAGGACAGGGAGCCGCCGACGGCCGCGAAGGCGGTCGCGGTGACGAGGAGGAGGAACCGGCGGGTCCGGGTGATCGTCATGAGGGTCCTTCCGTGGATCAAGGGGACTGCTCGCCTCCCCGCGCTGTCGTTCACGACTCCATTGCGCCCCACGGCCCGAGCGAGGGTCACGGCCCGGAAAGTCGGGGCTTGACACGGGGTGACCCGGCCTGCGGACATCGGCTCGTCCCGGACCGCCGCGGTGCATGCTGAAGGCATGAGCGACCGTGAGGATTTCCTGGCGTGGGTCAGGACCACCCTGTTCGAGGCGGAACGTGCGCTGCACAACGGCGACGCCGCTCCCCGCCGGGCGCTCTGGTCGCGCAACGAGCCGGTGAGCGTGCTCGGGGCGTGGCGCAACGCCCACGGCCAGGAGGAGCTCGACCGGCTCTTCGCCGATCTCGGGAGGAGCTTCTCCGACTGCACGTCGTTCACGTTCGAACTGCAGGCGTACGACGTCTCGGGCGACATGGCCTACACGGCCGGCCTCGAGCACACGTCCGCCTCCGTCGACGGACAGCCGCGGACGTACACGTTGCGGGCCACCCAGGTGTACCGACGCGAGGACGGCGAGTGGAGGGTGGCCCACCGTCACGGCGACACCGTCGCCGGCTGAGGGGTCAGATCTCCTCGCTCTGGGGCACGAAGGCGACGCAGTCGACGTCGAACTGATCGGCCAGCACGTTGATCATGCCGGCGAGGGCGAGGACGGTCTCCGGATCGAGGTCCGTCTCGTCGGTGGAGCGCAGCCACTCCGCTCCGAGGCGCCGCTGCAGGCCCGTGACCTGGGCGGACGGGGCCAGCAGTGTGCCTCCCGCAGCGGAGAGCAAGGGTGTGGATGCATTCATGGTGGCACCCCCTCCGGGGCCGTGGCACCCCCTCCGGGGCTCTGCGCCTACCCGCTGTCGGTCGGGCCATTCCCCGTGGACGGCCCTTTTCGGGCCGCACCGATCACGCGCGGCGGATGGCTGCGATCGTGGGGACCGGTTCCCGGGTGAGGAAGTCCAGGACGATGTGGTTGACCAGGTCCGGCTTCTCCTGGGTGAGGAAGTGGGAGGTGCCGGGGACGACGGCCAGCTCGGCGTGGGGCAGGGCCTCGAAGGTCGCGACCGCGTGTGCCAGGCTCATCAGGTCGTCGTCGGCGAACACCGCCAGGGTGCGGGCGGTGACGGCGGCCAGCTGCTCCGCCTCCAGCACCGGTTCCTTCGCCGCCATCTCGCCGATCTTCGTGGCGACGACCTTGAAGTGCTCCTCGCCGTCCGGCGAGACCTCGCCGTAGGCCGGGCCGAGGAACCGGGCGATCGCCTCCACGTCCCACTCCGCCCCCTCCGGCTCGGCGGAACCGGACTTGTTGAAGCCGCCGCTGATCATGACGAGCCGCTTCACCAGGTCGGGCCGCCGCATCGCGACCAGCATCGCGGTGACCGCCCCGTCGCTGTGCCCGACCAGGTCGGCCGGTTCCCCGACGACGGTCTCCAGGAAGGCGATCGTGTCGTCCGCCATCAGCTGGTAGGTGATCGGCCCGGCCACGTCCGGGGTGTGTCCGTGTCCGCGGCGCTCCGGGGTGTAGACGTGGAAGTGCTCGGCCAGCGGCCCGATGTTGGGCGCGAAGAACCGGGCGTCCACCAGGCCGCCGTGCATCAGCACCAGCGGCTCGCCCCTGCCCTCCTCCCCGTACCAGGTCTTCACCGCACCGAGCTGGACGTACGCACCCATCGCCACTTCCCCTTCAGCCGCACGGTCTCGGGGCAGCCTAGGCGAGGGAAGTGGGATGGCGTCCGCATATGAGGCGCACGGGCCGCGCGTTCCACGGCGGCGGGCCTCAGTGCTCCACGGCGACGACGATCTTGCCCACTTGGGCGCCGGCCTCCATGTAGCGGTGCGCTTCGACGATCTCCTCCAGGCCGAAGACACGGTCCACGACGGGCCGGAAGGCGCCGGTGCGCAGGCCGGAGGAGACGAACGCCTCCGCGCGGCGCAGCCGCCGCGGATCGGTGGTCGTCTCCAGGGCGGTGTAGGTGCGCATGTTCAGTGCGGGCATGCCGAGTTCGAACCCCGGGTAGGGGGTGACCTCGCCGCTCAGCGCCCCGTACACCAGGAGCGTGCCGCCCGGGGCGACCGCCCGGGCCAGGTCGACCACGCCGGGGCCGGCGACGGCGTCGAAGACGAATTCGGCGCCCCGCCCTCCCGTCAGGGCGAGCACGCGCGGCGCGACGGGCCCCTCGTCGGTGACGATCACCTCGGCGGCCCCCGCGTCGAGCAGTGCCTCCCTCTTGGCGCGGGTACGGGTGGTGGCGATGGGCACGGCTCCGACGCGGTGGGCGACCTGAATGGCGGCCAGGCCCACGCTGCTGGAGGCGGCGGTCAGCACCACCGTGTCCCCGGCGCCCATTCCGCCGACCTCCACCAGGGCCCCGTAGGCCGTCAGGTACGGCATCCAGACCGCCGCGCCGGCGACCGCATCGAGGCCGTCGGGACGGCGCAGCACAGCGGAGGCGGGGACGATCGCGCGCTCGGCGTAGACGCCGTAGTCGTTCATCGAGAACCCGGGGACGACGCTGACCTCCTGGCCGGCCTCGAATCCCGTCACCCGCGCGCCGACGGCCTCGACGACACCGGCGGCCTCGGCGCCGAGCCGGGAGGGGAACTCCTTGACCGGCTCGATGTAGTTGCCGCTGCGGAAGAGGGCCTCGGCGCGGTTGACGCCGATCGCGTCCACCCGTATCAGCAGCTCGTCGGGGCCCGGTGCGCCGACCTCCACCTCGTCCAGCCGCAGTACGTCCGGTCCGCCGAGTTCATGGAACCGCACTGTCCTCACCATCGCGCCCCGCCCTTCCGATCCGGTGACGGCGACGCGCAGCACGCGCCGCCGCGGCCACTCAATCCGAAAGTACGTCAGCTGTCAAACTTTGACACTGCTCGTACTTTGATGGACGCCGTACGATGGGAGCGGGAGGTCGAGGATCAATGGCGACGACGGCAGCACGGCGAGAGGGACGGGACGGACGGGACGGGCGGGACCGCCGGGACCGGGTTCCGCCCCACCCGGACATGCGGACGATCGGCCTCCAGCAGGTGCTCGAAGCCTTGGTGGACCCCGTGCGCCGGCGGATCGCCGGCGAGCTCTACGCCGCCGGCGAGGACCTCAGCTGCGGCACGATCGAGCTGCCGGTCAGCAAGTCCACCGCCACCCACCACTTCCACGTGCTGCGCGAGGCCGGGCTCATCCGCCAGTACTACGTCGGCACCTCGCGCATGAACGCGCTGCGCCGCGAGGAGTTCGAGGAGGCCTTCCCGGGGCTCCTCGACGCGCTGTTGGCCGGGCGCGAGCCGTAGCCGGGCCCGGCATCGGCGTCGGCATCGGCCTGTGGAGCAGCCTGCCCCGCGGCCTCGGCGCCCAGGGTGGCCGCCCGCCGCGCCGGGTCGCAGCCGCCCGCGTCACACGGTGATGACGACCTTCGCGCGGGCGTGTTCCACCTCGACGTACCGGATGGCCTCGGGCGCTTCGTCCAGCGGGTAGGTCCGGTCGATGACGGGGGTGACCTGCCCCGTCTCGGCGAACTCCCGCAGGGTCGCCAGGTTCTCCCGCTTCGGTGTCGCCGTGAGGACCAGCAGCCGCTGGCTGACGAAGGGCGCCAGGAGCGGGCCCCGGATGATGAGGCCCATCGGTCCGAAGAGGCTGCCGCCGCCGGAGGTTCCGCCGCCGGACAGCACGAGCGTTCCCGCGGGGGTCAGGGCGCGTCGGCAGTCGGCCAGCGAGCGGTTCCCGACGAGGTCGAAGACGACGTCGTACCGGTGCCCGTTGCGCGCGAAGTCCTCGCCGGTGTAGTCGACGACCCGGTCCGCGCCGAGCTCCCGGACCAGGTCCGCGTTCCTCGTGCTGCACACGCCGGTCACCTCGGCGCCGAGCGCCTTGGCGATCTGCACGGCGAAGGTGCCGACGCCCCCTGACGCGCCGTTGACCAGGACGCGCTGCCCGGCCTCCACGTGCGCCAGGTCGCGCAGGCCCATGAGGGCGGTGTTGCCGGCCAGCGGCACCGCGGCCGCCTGTTCGAAGGTCAGGGCGGCCGGCTTCGGCTCCACGGACCCCTCCGGAGCGCACACGTACTCGGCGAAGGCGCCGTCCGCCTCGCCGAACACCTCGTCGCCGGGGCGGAAGCGCGTCACCAGCCGGCCCACCGCCTCCACGCGGCCCGCGAAGTCCGTGCCGCGGATCCTCTCCTTCGGTCTGCCGAGGCCGAGCACCAGGCGTGCCACGTACGGGTCCCCGCGCATGAGGTGCCAGTCGCGGGCGTTGACCGAGGCGGCGTGGACCCGTACGAGCACCTCGCCGTCGGCGGGCACCGGCCGGTCGACCTCCCGGATCTCCAGAACGTCCGGCGAGCCGTACCGGTCCTGCACCACTGCCTTCATCGGGCCTCCGCGCCAAGCGAGTTCGGTATCGCTCGCCACGGTAGGCGAGCGGCCCGGGCGCGGAAATCCGGGACAACCCCTAGGTGTGCGGGCGCGCGGACCCGTCCGGTCGGCGGATCACGAGGTCGCCGGATCACGGCTCCAGGTGGCTGAACCCCACCTCGAAGCGTTCCACCGAGACGATGCGCTGCCCCTCCCGCTGTGCGACCTCCTCCCGGATCCGGGCGGTCTGCTCCTCGCTCGCCAGCATGGACTGTTCGTCGTCCCACAAGGTCAGCGATTTGGCCCGGCCGGTGGCGCGGTCGACGAAGTAGTAGACGCCGAGGAACCCGGGCACCCCCTGTACCTGCTTGACGATCTCCGCCGAATTGCGGCTCAGGTCTCCCTCCGGTGGAACGGGTGACCCCTGGTAGGTGCTCAGCCTCGCGAACATCGCTGCCCATCCCTTCCTGCCCGGCTGCCGGTCGGGCCGCCCTCGGTCGGGAGGGGCGGTTCCCATCCCAGCGTGCTCCGGCGGGCGGCGGGTCGCATGCCGAGCCCGCGGCGCGACAATGGTGGGGTGGCGTACATAGCCGTGACCGCCCTGAGCCACGTCGGACTGGTCCGCGAGCAGAACGAGGACAGCCTCGTCGTCGGACCGTGGACCCTGTGCGGGACCGTGACCGAGAACCCGCAGACCCTGGTGTTCCGGCTCGGCAAACCGCTGGTCGTGGCGGTCGCCGACGGGCTGGGCGGGCAGCCGGCCGGGGAGGTGGCCAGTGCGCTGGTCGTCCGCCAGCTCGCCGCGGCCGGTCCTTCGCTGGATGACGCGGAGGCCCTCGGCGAGGCCCTGGACCTGTGCAACCGTGTGGTGCATTCGGCGGCAGACGGCCGCCCGGAGCTCACCGGCATGGGGACGACGGTCGCCGGCGCGGTCGTCCTGGAGGACTCCCTGTTGGCCTTCAACATCGGCGACAGCAAGGTGTTCGACGCGGGCCGGGACGGGCTCCGCCAGGTGAGCGTGGACGACAGCCCGCCGCCGGTGCCGCCCCGGCGCACCACCTCGCTCGTCACGCAGACCCTCGGCGGCACCCGCGGGCTGAGCTCCGTCCACCCCCATGTGGCGACCTTCCCGCTGGCCACGGGCGACCGCTACCTGGTGTGCAGTGACGGGCTGACGGACCCGCTGCCCGACGACGCCATCGACGAGCTGCTGCGCCTCCACGACGACGGCAGGGCGGCCTTCGAGCTGTGGAAGGCGGCCATCGCGGCCGGCGGCCCCGACAACATCACGCTCGCACTGGTGCGCATCGGCGCCTAGTGCCGGGCTGCGCGACCGACACGCCGACCCGAGAGGGCGGGATTAGGCCATCCGGTCCAACCGCAGGAGCGCCTTCGGCCTAATGGGACCACGCTGCGTTAGGCCTAGACACGGAGAGTGAGGAAGGGTCCGCTCGTGGCCCGCTTTCCGAAAGTGAGGTAGTCCATGTCGATCGGGACCGAAGCGGGTGCCGCGACCGAAGCGGCGGAACGCGATCAAGCGCAGCACAGCCTCAGCACGGCGGCCGCGCGGAATCTGGCGACCACCACCAAGTCCGAACCCCAGATGCAGGGCATCAGCTCCCGCTGGCTGCTTCGCAAGCTGCCGTGGACGCACACCCCCGGCGGCGTCTACCGCGTCAACCGCCGCCTGTCGTACGTCGTCGGCGACGGCCGCGTGAGCTTCGTCAAGAGCGGCTCCAAGGTCCAGGTCATCCCCGCCGAGCTCACGGAACTGCCCCTGCTGCGGGGGTTCGACGACCCGCACGCGCTGGGTGCGCTCGCCGAGAAGTTCGTACAGAAGGAGTACGAACCCGGGCAGGTGATCGTGCACGCGGGCAAGAAGGCCGATCACGTCTTCCTCATCGCGCACGGCAAGGTCGAGAAGGTCGCGGCCGGCAAGTACGGCGACGAGAACGTCCTCGGGCGGCTCGGCGACGGGGACACCTTCGGCGGGCACACCCTCGCCGGGTCGAACGGCGCCACGTGGGACTACAGCGCCCGCGCCGCGACCGCCGTCACGGTGCTGAGCCTCCCCCACGCCGCGTACAAGGCGGTCGCGGACCGGTTCGAGCACCTGCGCGCCCACGTGGCCGGCGTGGACGGCGCCTCCAACGGCTTCAAGACCAACAGGCACGGCGAGAAGGCCATCGAGCTCAGCGCCGGCCACGTCGGCGAGGCCCGCCTCCCGGGCGCCTTCGCCGACTACGAACTCAAGCCGCGCGAGTACGAACTGAGCGTCGCCCAGACCGTGCTGCGCGTGCACAGCCGGGTCGCCGACCTCTACAACCACCCGATGAACCAGACCGAGCAGCAATTGCGGCTCACCGTGCAGGAACTGAGGGAGCGGCAGGAGTACGAGCTCGTCAACAACCCGGAGTTCGGGCTGCTCCACAACACCGACTACGACCAGCGCATCCAGACCCACTGCGGGCCGCCGACCCCGGACGACTTCGACGACCTGATCAGCATGCGGCGCGGCACCCAGTACATCTTCGCGCACCCCAAGGCCATCGCCGCCTTCGGCAAGCAGTGCAACAAGCTCGGGCTCGCCCTCGCCACCGTGGACGTCGACGGGCACCCCGTCCCCGCCTGGCGCGGGATCCCGATCCTGCCCTGCGGCAAGATCCCCATCACCGAGCAGCACACCTCCTCGATCTTCGCGGTGCGCACGGGCGAGGACAACGAGGGCGTGATCGGCCTGTACCAGACGGGTCTGCCGGACGAGTTGGAGCCGGGGCTCAACGTCCGGTTCATGGGCATCGACGAGCGGGCGATCATCTCCTACCTCGTCACCGCCTACTACTCGGCGGCCGTGCTCGTCCCGGACGCGATCGGCATCCTGGAGAACGTCGAGGTCCGGCCGCGTGCGTGAGCGGCTCACCGCCTCCGCGTGTCGGTCCAGGCCCGGGCGAAGAGCTCGTGGGCGGGGACCGGGGGCAGGAGGCGGGTGAACGGCCCGCGGAGCTCCGAGGCTCCGGCCGCGTCGGCCAGGTGCGTGGCGAGCTTGGCGGATTCGAGCGGGAGGTGGGGGGCCTTGAGCTCCGTCCACGGGCCGGGGACGAAGGCCGTGCGCCCCGCCCTGGCCCGGCGGCCGGTCTCCACCGCGCCCGCCGCCACCAGCTCCGCCTGGGCCGCCTTGTGCCGGGCGGGCGTCCAGCCGTTCCAGCGGCGGACGTTGCGGTCGGTGGGGCGGGCCAGGGAGAGGAGTTGCAGGTAGAGGGCGGCCGCGTCCGGGCCGACCGCGAGGGCTTCGCCCACCTCGGCCACCAGACCCGGGACGCTGAGGGCCGGGTTGAGTTCGTACCCTCCCGGCGGAACCGGTGTGCCGGCCGCGCGGGCGAGCATCCGGGCCGGACCGTCGCCGCGGACCGCCGCGATCCGGCGGACGGCCGCCAGCAGCCCGGGCAGGCCCAGGGTCCCGCACAGGTGCTCGGCCCGGTCCACCCTGTCGGGGTCCGCGAGGGCGGCGGGCCTCAGGAACACGTCGCGGCCGGGCACGGAGACCACGAACAGGCCGTCGTCGTAGGCCGTGGACGGCACGGTTTCCTCGCGGTAGAGCGGTTCCGGGCAGGGCAGCACCGTGCCCTGGTACGGGGTGAAGGCGGGGTCATCGGGGACGGCGCGGCCCAGTTCGTAGTGCCAGCCGAGCGGGATCAGCGTCCCCGGGTCGTCCAGCCGGGCCCGCAGGGCGGCGTGGAGGGCGGCCGCGCCGGCCGCCGCCGGGTCGCCGACCGGACGCTCCGTCAGCGCCCAGGCCACGATCGACGCCGGGGCCGCGTGCACGGGATGCTGCACGAACACCTGGCGGCCGGCGCTGCCGTCGGGCTCGACGCCGTGGACCGCGAGGCCGCCGTTCCTGACGCCGACCAGGACGTTGCCGGCGGCCGGGACGAGGCGCGCCGCCGCTGCCGGTCCGCCGGCCAGGGCGCGGGCCCAGGCGTCGCCCAGGCCCAGGTCCGCCTCCAGCTCGGCGGCCAGTTCCTCGTCGACGTGGTCCGTGGTGCCGAGGAGGCGCGCCCATGCAGCGGCCATCCGTTCGGCCGCCGCGGTCATGCCGCCCTGCTCCCACAGCTCCGCCGGGTCCTCGGGCACGCCCGCGGCGAGCACCGAGCGGCGCCCGGCCTCGCCGAGGCGGTGGCAGAGGTCGCCGTACTCCCGGGCCATGGTCTTGTTCGCCTTGTACGGGGCTGCGCGCAGGGCCTTGAGGTGCTCGTCGTGGTCCTGGCGCCGGGGCAGCCCGCCGAGCACCAGGGCGGCGATCGGACGCCGGACGCCCGTCCGCGCCGAGAAGCGGTTCACGGCCTCGTCGGACAGCGGGAGCGGTCCGTGCCGCTCCAGCAGTTCCAGCAGCCGGGGCAGCCGTACGGCGTCGTCGCGGACGATGACGAAGCTCGCGGGGTCGGCGTCGGCGGCGGGGTCGCCGGCGGGACGCACCGACCGGGCCGGGGCGCCCCGTCCGGTCTCCGGCGCCGTGCGCCAACGGCCTCCCCGTTCGGCGAAGGGCTGGGCGCTCCAGGTCTCCAGCAGGGCTGCCAGCGCCGCTCGTTCCTCCTCGGCGGTGCTACCGACGGATGCCCGCCAGGCCACCGCGTCGATCCCGCCGAGCAGCGCGGCCCACGGCGCGGGGGCCGCGGGCAGGGCCAGCCGCCTGGTCTCGTCGTCGATCTCGCCCCGCAGGAACCGGCCGTCCGCCGCGATCGCCGTCAGCGTCGCGGGGTGGGGGCCCGGCACGTACGCCCCGTACGGGCGGACCTCGGGCAGCAGCCCGCCCAGCGCGGGCGCCAGGACGGAGTCCGGGACGGGTGCGCCGATCCGCACCACCGGTCCCGAACGCATGATGCCCACGCGCCGGGAGAGCTCCTCGCGGCGCCGCCGGACATCGGCGGCGAGCAGCGCGGCCCGTACGACCCCGTCGGCCACGCGCGGCTCGGTCACCTCGGGCAGCAGGCGGGCGACTTCGTCCCGGACGTCCTGCTCTGCCGTGCCGGCCCGCCCGGCCGCGTCGAGGAGCGCGCGGACGGTGTCCTCCCCCACCGCGCGCAGCGCCTTGGAGGAGGCCTCACAGCGCGCACTGAGGAAGTGCCAGTACGCGGGCGGCGGCACGGGGCCGACGCCGTGGCCGGACCGCCGCCTGGCCCGCTCCCGGTCGGCGCCGGGGAAGCCGTGCGCCTCCCACAGGAGCGAGCCGTCCTCGGCGGCGTGGCAGCGGATGGCCGCCTCTCCCGCGAGGACGGCCTCCTCGCCGCCCTGCGGCATGCGGACGATGCCCCAGGGGCGGCGGCCCCAGCGCTCGCTGCGGTAGCGGGCGCGGCGGCCGTCGATGCCCTCCAGCAGGAACTCGGTCGGCGAGGGGCCCGCGTACGGCGTGCGGTAGAGGACCCGGCAGCCGACGAGGTCGCCGACCTGGCCGAGGGGTGAGGCGGGCGCGCCCGCGGGCAGGGCCGCCAGGGTCGACTGGTCGCCGAAGACGGCCATCCCGGGCGGGACTTCGGCCAGCCGGTGGAAGTCGGGCAGGGTGCCGTCGGTGCCGCGCCGCCCCGTCACGGGGTCGACGCGTGCCCAGGGGTCACCCGATGCGAAGACCTCGGAGCTCCAGATGCGGGCGCCGTCGCTCATCTGGAAGTCGTGGTGGAAGATGCCGTCCCGGTCGCCGGGGCGCAGCACCCGGTCCCCGTCGTGGCGGCCGCTGCCGTCGGGCGTCTCGAACTGGTACCCGAGCCCGCCCTGGATGCTCCCGGCGTACGGACGCAGGCCGAACCTCTGCTGCGGTTCGAAGACCTCGTCGGGGTCGGCGGACCAGAAGGCGTGGCGTCCGAAGGAGTCCCCTGGCTCGGTCGTCCAGCTCACCAGGAACTGTCCGCCCGCGAAGTGGACGACGTGGTGGGTGGTGTCCTCGGGCAGCCGGAAGGCGTACGCGGCGCGCACGCCGCCCGGGTCGACGGCGACGGCCTTGGTCCGCCCGTACAGGGTCAGGACGGGCCAGGTGCAGGTCACCCCCGCGACCTCGTCGGGGGCGAAGTCCGCCAGGGCCCGCTCCAGGGCCGGCCAGCCCAGTTCCTCCGGGAGCCCGGCCCGCAGGGTCCGGGTCAGGGAGCCGGTCGGGTCCAGGCCGGCCAGTGCCTCGTCGATGCCGTCCAGGGCGGTGGCCGTGGGCAGGTCCAGCAGGGTGCGCAGGGCGTCCACGGCCTCGTCCGCCGCGGCCAGCCCGCCGCCCGCCAGGGCGCCGAGGAGGCTCTCGATGCGGGTGTGCACCTCGGCGGCGATGCCCGGGTTCTCCGGGAGCCGGGTGATCGCCGTGCCGCCGCCGCGCAGTCCGGCGTGCACGGTGCCCTCCAGGCGCCGCCCGAACACCGGGTCCGCCGCGAGGGCCTTGAGGTCGCGCCGTGACTGCGCGCCCCGGAAGCTCAGCCGTACCGCCTCGCCCGGGTCGGTCACGGTCAGGCCTTCGGCCAGGCAGAGGTCGAGGAGGTCGGCGTCCAGCCCCGGGTAGCGCCAGCGGTCCTCGTGCAGGCGCAGCGGCGTGCCCGCCGCGCGCAGCCGGGGGGCGAACCGGGCGACGAGGTCGAAGAGTTCCGGCGGCATCGGCTGGCGCATCACCCCGCCGTAGGGCACCCGGCGGTGGGAGTAGGCGCGGGTGTACCGCCCGAGCCAGGCGGCGATCCCGCCCTCCGGGGTGATCCGCCCGGCCGCCACCGCGTCGGCCGCGCCGGAGCGCAGCAGGAGCCGCAGCCAGGCCGCGGCGTCGTTGCGCGTCTCCGGGAACACCTCGACCAGGCGGGCGTTGACCTCGTCGTCCTGCGGGTGGTCGGCCAGCAGCGCGGCGACCGCGTCGAGCAGGGTGTCCGGTACGGCCTTCCCGCGCGCCGCGGCGGTCGCCCCGGCCAGCACCCGGGCCTCCTCGGCCGGGCCGAGGCCGGCGGCGCGCGCCGAGGCGCGGACCCGCGGGCCAGGTCGGCGGGCAGTTCCCCGGGCGAGCCCGCCCACGCGGTGAGGACGCGTACGTACTCCTCGTGCGCGTCGGCGGGCTCCAGCTCGGCGGCGAGCCATGCCTGGTGCCCGCTCAGCTCCTTGACGGGCAGCGCCCCGGCGCCGGCGAGGAGCAGTACGTTCCCCCGCCGCCAGGCCCGGTCCACGGGCAGCGCGTGCTCCCGCTCGGCCGTGCGGGCCAGGGTGTACGCCCGGCCTGCCGTCCGCAGGTCCCAGGAGAGGAGCCGGTGGGCCACCGTGTCCCAGTACCAGGGCAGATGGGCCGGCGGCAGCGGGCGGGCGAGGCCCGCCAGCGCGTCCAGGGCGCGGCCCGCCTTCGGGTACGCCCGGGAGATGCGGTCGCGCGCTTCGGCGAGCAGGCCGAGCGCGGCGCTCTCCGCACCCGGCTCGTGCGCCCGCGCCCAGTCCGCATACGCCTCCGACGTGCCGGGATCCGTCGGGAGAGGGACAGGAAGGTTCATGCCTGTGATCCTGGCACGGACCACTGACATCCCCGTCAGGCGAGGCCGTCGGCGATCAGGCCGGCGAGGACCGCCTCTCCCAGGGCGTGCACGGCGGACTGGGGGCGGACCATCACGGTGAACTCCTTGACGCGGCCGGTCTCGTCGAACTGCAGCAGGTCGATCCCGTGGATCTGCTTCCCGTTCACCGTGGCCCGGAACGGCAGGATCACCGACGGCGCGTCCGTCCCGTCCGCGCTGGTCTCGGCCGTGCCTTCGAGCCGGCCGAGGTAGCGGAGGTCCTCGAACGTGCGGAGCAGGACGCCGAAGAGTCCCAGCACCGCCGGCTTGCCTTCGAAGGGCGTGAACTTCACCGGGCTGTAGAGGCGGACGTCCTCGGTGAACAGGTCCTCCAGTGCTCCGAGTTCGCGCTTCTCCACGGCGGTGCGGAAGCGTTCGGCAGTCTCCATGACCCCTCCTGATACTCAAGAATATGACTAGTCAGTTTCATGAGTATGATGCAGTCGCGGACGAGGAACGGGAAGGGGGCCGCTGCGATGGCCTTGAGACACGCCGTGCTGGCTGCGCTGCTCGACGGCGAGTACAGCGGCTACGAGTTGGCGAAGTCGTTCGACCTCGGCGTCGCCAACTTCTGGCACGCCCTGCCCCAGCAGCTGTACGCCGAGCTGGCCAAGCTGGAGAAGGAGGGCCTGGTGGCGGGACGGCAAGTGGTGCAGGAGACCCGCCCCAACAAGCGGCTCTTCCAGGTCACCGCGGCCGGCCGGGCCGAGCTGGAACGGTTCGCCGCGGCCCCCTCGAAACCCACGTTCATCCGCGACGACCTCCTCGTCAAAGTCCAGACGGCCGACCGCATCGGCATCGGCCCCGTGATCCAGCAGCTCGAAGAACGGGCGGCCGCGGCCGACGCAAAGATCGAACTCCTCGGCAAGGTGCTGCGGAACATGCGCGGCGAGACCGACGAGGAGGAGTACCTGCTCCGGGGCGAAGGGATCGGGGGCTACCTGACGGGTCTGCGCGGCCTGGCCTTCGAGCAGGGCCACCGGGACTGGTGCCTGCGGAGCGCGGCGATCCTCAGAGAGAGGCAGAGCACTCATGTCGAACGGTGAATACCTGCGCTACGTCGCCCTGGGCGACAGCCAGACGGAGGGAATGGGCGACGGCGACGACCTCGTGGGCCTGCGCGGCTTCGCCGACCGGCTCGCCGAACACCTCGCGGCCGCCAACCCCGGCCTGCTGTACGCGAATCTGGCGGTACGGGGCCGCGTGAGCGCCCAGGTCCTCGACGAGCAGCTGGAGCCCGCGCTGGCCCTGCGCCCCGACCTGGCCACCGTGGTCGCCGGGGTCAACGACCTGCTCCGGCCCCGGTTCGACGCCGCGGAGACGGCCGGGCGGCTGGAGGAGATGTTCGCCGCGCTCACGGCGGCCGGGAGCCACGTGGTGACCGTGACCTTCCCCGACGTGGGCGAGATCGCGCCCCTGGCCCGGCCCCTCAGTGCCCGCGTGTCCGATCTCAACGACCACATCCGCGCCGCGGCCGACCGGCACGGGGTCACCGTCGCCGAGACCGGCCGGCCGGCCGTCTCCACCGATCCGCGGCTGTGGAGCCCGGACCGGCTGCACGCCAGTCCCCTGGGGCACGAGCGGATCGCCGCCGCCCTCGCCCACGCCCTGGGGCTGCCCGGCAGCAGCGACGCCTGGACCCGGCCGCTGCCCCCGCTGCCGCCGGCCCCGTCGGGCGTGCGGGCCGCCGGCGCCGAACTGCGCTGGGCGGCCGCGTTCCTCGGCCCCTGGCTCGGCCGCAGGCTCCGCGGCCGCTCCTCCGGCGACGGCCGCACCGCCAAGCGCCCGCAGCTCCTGCCCGTGACCCCGTACCCGGTGGAGACCCGATGAGGATGGTTTC
The DNA here is from genome assembly GCF_042673805.1 of Streptomyces sp. NPDC057010. Taxonomy (NCBI): domain Bacteria; kingdom Bacillati; phylum Actinomycetota; class Actinomycetes; order Kitasatosporales; family Streptomycetaceae; genus Streptomyces; species Streptomyces sp. NPDC057010. The sequence goes on from NZ_JBHUSC010000005.1 coordinate 230,456, forward strand.
CGTACCGGCCGGACGGGTGACGCTGTCCGACCGGCGGACGCAGCGCAGTTGGAAGGTCGCGCTCGCCCCCTACGACCTCGCGGCGGTCCCCGTCACGCAGGAACTGTACGCGCGGGTCACCGGCTTGCGGCCGAGTACCGCCCAGGGGGACCGGCTGCCGGTCGAGGGCGTCTCGTGGTGGGACGCGGTCCGGTTCTGCAACGCCCTTTCCCTGCGCGAGGGGTTGACGGCCGCCTACCGCATCGACGGCGACGGCGACGGCGACGAGCCTGCCGTGGAGTGGGACGGGTCCGCCGACGGGTACCGGCTGCCGACCGAGGCCGAGTGGGAGCATGCCTGCCGAGCCGGTACGAGCGGCCCGCACTACGGGCCGCTCGACGAGATCGCCTGGTACCGCGACAACGCACAGGAGTCGGTCCACGAAGTGGGCGCCAAGCTGCCCAACCCGTGGGGCCTACACGACATGCTCGGCAACGTGTGGGACTGGTGCTGGGACGTCTACGACGCCGAGGTGTACGGCGGTTACCGGGTGCTGCGCGGCGGCGGCTGGTTCGACGAGCACTGGAGCTGCCGGGCCTCGGCGCGGCGGCGCAGCCACCCCACCTTCCGCGTGGACGACGTCGGGTTCCGCCTGGCGCGCAGCCGGCCGCAGGGGTAGCCGTACGCCGTCACCGTCACCGTTCAGGCCGGGCCGCCCCGGTGGTCGGTGCCGGTGCAGCAGCCGTCCCGCAGCATCTGGCGGAGCACGGCCCGCCAGTCGGGCGCCGCGGCCGCCGGTGCGGCCGCATGGGCGAAGGTTCCTTCCAGGGCGGCGCGTTCCCGGAGGGTGCCGCCGCGCACGGTGGCCCGTACGCGGACCAGGTCGGCGAAGTCGGCGAAGGGATCCCCGTCGACGAGGGTGAGGTCAGCGATCCGGCCCGGCTCGACCGTGCCGAGGTGCTCCGCGACGCCGAACACGCGGGCAGGGGTGCGGGTGGCGGTGGTCAGCGCCTCGGCGGCGGTGAACCCGTACTGGTGCAGGGCGCGCAGGGACAGGTGGAGGTGCAGGCCGACGGGGGTGAGCGGCGCGTCGGTGCCGAGCGCCACCCGGCCGCCGCCCGCGAGGACGGCCCGGTAGGTGGCGACCTCCCGTTCCAGGGCCGCGCTCTGCTCGGCGCTCGGCGGCCGGGCGGCCGCGGCCCGTACGGCCGCCACGTCCCAGGGCGGCATCAGAGCGGTGACCCGGGCGTCTTCGGCGAGCGCCGGATCGGCTCCGATCAGCGGCAGGGCGCCGAAGGGCGTGGCGATGAGGTCGAAACCGCCGTGCGTGTACACCTCGACGGTGTCCTGGTAGGTGTGTCCGGCCGGGGTCGCTCCGTGACCGTACTCGGCGCGCTCGGTGGCCACCAGATGGGTGGTCAGGTCCTGGCCCGCCTGGATGCCGGGGGCGCACAGGTGGGATCCGGCCAGCACTCCGAGCCGTTCGTGGGCGAAGCGGGCCGCGTCCTCCATGTACGCGTACGGTGCACGGACGTACGTCTTGACGAAGTCCCAGTCCAGTGCGGCGGCCCGGGCCAGTGAGCGGGCGAATCCGGCGCGGGTGCGGTGGGCGCGTCCCATGCTGTAGGCGACCCGGGATCCGTCGAGGAGTTCGCCGCCCGCCAGCAGCCGGGGTGCGGCGAGCAGGCCGGCCCGGATGTCCTCGCGCAGCCGGGCCTGTTCGTAGGCGGAGCCGCCGAGGGAGACGGCGGTGGTGACGCCGTAGGCCAGGTGCAGCGCGCCCTGCCGGGCCCCGTAGGTGTACGGGTACGGGTGGACGTGCGCGTCCCACAGGCCCGGCAGGACCGTCCCGGCGGAGGCGTCCACGGTGCGCGCGGCGCGGCGGCCCGGCCGGTGGGGCTCGACGGCGGTGATCCTGCCGCCGCGGATGAGGACGTCGACGTCGGCGCGGGGCGGGGAGCCGGTGGCGTCCCAGAGGAGTCCGGCGTGCACGACGGTGTCGACGGGGGCGGGGCGGCGGTAGGTCAGCGTGAGCGGAACGGTACGGGGCGGTCCCGCGGGCGTTCCGTCGGCGTCGAGGGCGAGCAGCCGCAGCCGGGCGCAGGACTGGTAGAGCAGGGTGCGCGAGTCGCCGGACCAGGAGGGGTGGTCGGCGGGCTCCTCGGTGAGGAGGCGGGCGGGGCCCGCGGGGGTGCCGTCGGGGGTGACGGGCAGCAGCCAGAGGGCCGATTCGCCGACGCAGGCCAGGAAGCGGCCGTCGGGCGACCAGACGGGGCCGGAGGCGTAGCGGTCGGAGAGCGAGGCGTGCGGGGCGAGGGCGTGGAGCCGGGAGGAGCCGGTGGTGGTGTCGACGATCCGGATGAGGTTGTGGCCCTCGCGGAAGCGCCGGCTGAGCCGGTTGCGGTCGCAGAGGGCGAGGTGGCGGCCGTCGGGCGACCAGCTGGGCGGGCTGGGCAGACCTCCGCCGCCCAGCGCCTCGACCAGCGGGGTGTCCGCTCCGGTGGCGAGGTCGCGGACGTGGAGCCGTCCGGCCAGGTCGAGGGCGGCGAGCCGGGTGCCGTCCGGGGAGAGGGACCCGTAGACGCGGCCGCTCGGGGAGAGCACGCTCTCGGCGCCGCCGGTGAGTTCGCGGCGGCGTACGGTGTTGAGCCCGTCGCGGTCGTCGGTGTACACCAGGGCCCGGCCGTCCGGGGTCCACACCGGCCCCTGGACGTAGACGGTGTCGGGGGCCTGGAGGACCTTGCGGGGCGCTCCTCCGGTGACGGGCACGGTCCACAGGGCGCCCAGCGCGGCGAAGGCCACGGTGCGGCCGTCGGGCGACAGGCTGGGCAGGTGCAGGCCGAGCACGGGGCGGCTCCGCTCGGCCTCCAGTGCGTACTCCTTGACGCGGCGGGCGGGGCGGGGCAGTTCGAGGGTGGCGTCGAGGGGGATCTCGTACCCGACGGGGTCCCGGTGGGGGCGGATCACCCGGAAGCGGCCGTCGAGGGTGAGCAGCAGGCGCTCGTCGTCGATCCAGCGCGGGGGCGCCGGCGCGAGGTCCCCCGCGAGGGCGACGGGGCGGCCGTCGGCGTACAGGCTGTAGATCTCGGCCTTGCGGGCGCCGGGGGCGGCGGAGAGCCAGGCGGTGCGGCCGGCCGGGGAGAGCGCCGGGGAGTGCAGGCTGCCGTCGGTGGCGGTGTGTTCGGTCCGTACGGGCCCTGTCGCGTCGGCGGCCACGGAGGCGAGGGTGCGGGCGGTCAGGGTCTCCCCCGTGGGCGTGCCGCGGACGAACAGCACGCGGGAGCCGTCGGCCGACCAGACCGGGTCGAAGTCCTCCCAGGCGGCCTCCTGACCCGGACCGGCCTGCCCCGGCAGGCCCGTCAGGCGGCGGAGGCGGCCGTCGGTGACGCCGACGGTCCAGATCCGGTACGGGCTGCCCGCCACGGGATCGCCGCCGCGTTCGGAACAGAAGGCGAGGGTGCGGCCGTCGGGAGACCAGGCGGGCGCGCGGTGGTCGAAGGGGCCGTCGGTGAGCCGGCGCAGCCCGGTGCCGTCGGCGCGCATCAGCCAGATGTGGAAGGCCCCGCCCCGGTAGGCGCTCATCGCGACCAGGCTGCCGTCCGGGGAGAACACCGGGCGGCCCGGCTCCAGGTCGGGCGGGGTGAGCGGGGTGGCGGGCGAGCCGTCCGGGGGCAGCGACCAGAGGATGTTCTGCACCTCGGCGACGATGCGGCTGCCGTCGGCGGTGACGGTGGCCGCGCCGTTGGTGGCCCGGGTGAAGCGGAGCCTGACCGGGTGGCCGGATGCCGGCTCCGCGGCGCCGGGCCGGGGGGAGGCGGCCGCCGCCGCGGGGTGGCCGAGCCATGCCGTCATCGCGCCGGCCGATGCGGCCTGGAGAACCGTCCTGCGTGCAACCCGCATCCCACCACTCGCCTCGCGTCCCGGTGATCGCCCCGACTGCCCCGTCGGTCACCCAAACGACCGGTACCCGGTTCGGGCAACGGCCGATCGCCCGGATCCGGACAGAGGAGAGCCGGGTCCGGGACGTGGGTCCCGAACCCGGCGGTGGAGCGGCCCGTCTCCGGTCAGGAGGTGTAGAGCCACCACTTGTGCTGTTCGTACGTGCAGGAGTAGTGCCGCCCGTGTCCCTGCGACTGGCCCTTCTTTCCCGCGCTCTTGCAGGAGCTCTCGCTGGAGTACGGGCCGTGCTTGCCGGCGGGCCGGTGCTGCTGCACCGACACTGCGGCGGTGTCCTGTTGCGGGGCCGCGGTCGCGGCCGGGCCCGCCACGAGCAGTCCGGCGATGGCCAGGGCGGCCACCGGTGCGATGCGAGCGATCTTTGCGTACATGATGGGTTCCTCTTCCTTGCGGGTTTCCCGAGCCCGTTCGGGCTCGGACCATCAACGTACGAACGCCCGTGTCCCGGGCGCGGGCGTCCTCGGGGATCCCGGCGCTGTTGTCGCGGACCTCCAGGGTCACGGCCTCGGGCGTCAGGACCACCAGGGTGTGGGCGTGGTCGGCCTGCGCGTGGCGGACCACGTTGTTCAGGGCCTCCGCGGTGATCCGGTAGAGGGCGACCTCCACCGCCGCGGGGAGGCCGGGGAACGGTTCGGGTTCGAGGCTGACGCCGATGTGCACGGTGCGACCCAGGTGTTCGGCGAGCTGGCGCAGTGCGCGGGGCAGGTCGGCGCCGTCGAGGGCGGGGGGCGCCAGGCCGCCGGTGATGTGGCGCAGTTCGTCGATGGCGTGCCCGATCCCCTCGGAGACGGTGGCGAGCGAGGCGGTGGCCCTGCTTCCGGGCGCCATGGCCGCTCGGGCCGCGTCGACCTGGAGGCGCAGGCCGGACAGGGCCGGGCCGAGGCCGTCGTGCAGGTCGTGGCGCAGCCGGCGCCGTTCCTCCTCGCGGGCCAGGACGATCTGTTCGCGGCTCGTCTGGAGGTCCTCGTAGAGCTGGAGGGAGGCGATGGCCGGCGCGCTGTGGTCGGCGAGGATCCGTACGGCCTCGCGGTCCTGCTGGTCGAGGGCGAGTTCGCCCTCGCGCGGGGGGACGTGCAGGTGGCCGATGTCGTTGTCGCGGTACACCAGGGGGAAGGCCTCGTCGGAGCTGCCGGGCGTGCCCAGGCGGGCCAGTTCGCGGTCGCCGTGCCGGGTGCGCAGCACGAGGCGGGCGCCCGGCAGCCTGAGGGTGTGCACGACCGTGTCGCAGAGCAGCCGGGGCATGTCGCCGGGGTCGAGTGCGTGGCTGAGCCGGTCGGCGAGTTCACGCACGGCCTGGTAGGGCTGGGCGCGTTCGCCGTAGTAGTAGCGGTCGACCATACGGGCGGCCCGGCGCGCGGTGGGCCGCAGCAGGGCGCCGATGAGCAGCGTGAAGCAGGCCATCAGGGCGGCCTCGGGGGTGAGGGAGCCGGGCGCGAACCAGGAGAGGGCGAAGGCGCCGCCCGCGTAGGCCATGAAGAGGACGAAGGTGAGCACGAAGGCGGTCAGGATGCGGCGTCCCGCGCGGTCCAGGGCCCAGGTGCGTTCGCGGACGTGGACGTATCCGACGGTCGCGGGCCAGGCCGCGGCGGCGAGGTAGAGGGAGATGACCTTGAGGCCCTCGGAGGCGTCGGTGAACGTGTAGATGCAGAGCACGGCGATCCAGACGCCGTAGGGCACGGTCAGGATCGCGTAGGGGCGCTCGGAGTTCGGGGAGCGGGGCCAGCGGACCGCCATGATGAGCACGCCGATGCCGATGAGCGTCAACGGGACCCCGTACGTGGCGGCGGGCGTGTCCATCCACGGGGTCAGCAGGGCGTCCACGCGGGCCCAGCCGCCGCTCGCGAGGGGGGTGGGGAGCCCGTAGTAGGTGTAGCCCGGGTTCGTGAAGGTGTGGAACTGCTGGGCCGCGCTGATGACGGCGGCGCCCACCGCGTAGGGCAGGCCCCAGCCGCGGGGGAAGCGGCCGGTGGGCAGCCACAACGGCATGGGATAGATGATGACGCCGATGAGGGTGTAGGCGACCATCGCCAGGACGATCGCCGCGGTGAAGACGTGCGGGCCCGCTCCGGACATGACGGCGATCAGCGGCACCACCTGGGACAGGGCCAGGGCGCAGCCGGAGCAGAGCAGGAGCCCGCCCAGGGCGCGCGCGGTGCGGCGGGCGGCGAAGACCATGCCGGCCAGGGCGATCCCGAGGCCGAGCAGGACGGTGTTGGCGGCGATGTGCACGCTGACGGTGCGCAGGGCCGGATGGCCGAGGTGGGTGAGGGTGAGCACGGCCCAGGTGATGCCGGAGAGCATGGTGAGGACGCAGACGGCGTAGGCGGGCAGCATCTCGGGCCCGGAGCGGGGGGCGGCGCTCGCTGGTGTCCCCTGCGCGGTGTGGGCGACGGGTCAGCCCTCGTCGTCCAGGGCACCGAGGCCCACGTCCCGGGCTCTGGCCACGGCTTCGGCGCGGGAGGTGACCTGGAGCTTCTCGAAGACGTGCGTGATGTGGTTGCGGACCGTCTTCTCGGACAGCACGAGTTCGCGGGCGATGCGCCGGTTGTCGTGGCCGCGGGCGATCAGCTCCAGCACCTCGACCTCGCGGGAGGTCAGGGAGGGGAAGAGCTGCTCGGCGTCGCGCCGGTGGCCGCCGGAGAGGAGGGCGGAGAGGCGGGCGGCGATGTCCGAGCCGATGACGGCGCCGCCCGCGGCGACCGTGCGCAGTGCGTGCAGGACCTCGTCGCAGCCGGCGCCCTTGACGACGTAGCCGCGGGCGCCGGCCTGGAGCGCGGCGAGGAGGCTGCCGTCGTCGTCGGACATGGTGAGCATGAGGACCGGGAGGCCGGGGTGGGAGAGGGCGAGGCGGCGGGTGGCCTCGATGCCGGAGACGTCGGGAAGGGAGAGGTCCATCACGACCACGTCCGGGCTGTGCCGGTCCACGGCGTCCGCGACCTCGCCGCCCGTCTCGGCCTCGGCCACCACGACGGCGCCCTCGGTGCTCTCCAGGGCGGCCTTCAACCCCTCCCGGAACAGGGGATGGTCATCGACGATCAAGACACGCGGAACGGTTCGGTCTTCTTCGCGCACGCACGGACACTATCAGTAACCGATCATCACCATGGGCAACGGGGCCGCGACCGTTGCCCCCGTCGGTTAGGGTCCGAAACGGTACTGACGGGGAAGCGGGACACGGGGGCGTAACAGGTGAGCGAGAAGGACCTTCTGGCGCGGCGCTTCGAGGAACACCGCCCCCATCTGCGGGCGGTGGCCTACCGGATGCTGGGATCGCTCAGCGAGGCGGAGGACGCCGTCCAGGAGGCCTGGTTCAAGCTCGGCCGCTCGGACGCGGACGAGGTGCGGAACCTGGGCGGCTGGCTTACCACGGTGGTGGGCCGGGTCTGCCTGGACATGCTGCGCTCGCGCACCACGCGGCGCGAGGATCCCCTGCACGACCGGGACGGGCAGGTCCGCCTCCCCGACCCGATCGTCAGCAGGGCGGACGGCCTCGATCCCGAGCAGGAGATCCTCCTCGCCGACTCCGTCGGCATCGCCCTGATGGTGGTCCTGGAGACCCTCTCCCCCGCGGAGCGCCTCGCGTTCGTCCTGCACGACATGTTCTCGGTGTCCTTCGACGAGATCGCATCCGTCCTCGGCCGTACGGCGGCCACGACCCGGCAGCTCGCCAGCCGTGCCCGGCGCCGGGTCCAGGGCGCGGCGCCCGCTCCCGACGCCGATCCGGCCCTGATGCGTACGGTCGTCGAGGCTTTCCTGGCCGCCGCCCGCGGCGGGGACTTCGACGCCCTGGTCGCCCTCCTCGACCCGGAGATCGTGGCGCGCTCCGACGGCGGCACGCTGCTTCCCGGCGTCCTGCGGCGCGGCGCGGCCGACGTCGCCTCCCAGGCGATCGCCTTCGCCCGGTTCGCGGAGGCCGGCCGGCCGGTCCTGGTCAACGGCACCCCCGGCGTGGCCGCCCTGTCGGCCGAGGGCCGGCTGGTCTCGGTCATGGCGTTCACCATCCGGGACGGCAGGATCACCGCGCTCGACATCCTCACCGACCCGGAACGGCTCGCGCGCATCGACCCGGGCGTGCTCGAAGGCTGAGCGGCCGTCAGCGGCGCCGGTGTCAGGAGATCTCCTTGACGACGGCGTTCCCGGCCGCCGCGGCGCGCGCGTAGAAGCCCCGCACGCCTTCCAGGCTCTCGGCGAGGGAACCGTCTTCGATCATGCTCATGACCTTGACGCTCCCGTCGGGCTGTCCGACGCTCATGCGGAAGGAGTACACGCCCGCCTCCTCGACCAGCCCGGCGCGCTCCCGGATCAGGGCGTGGACGTCCACCGTGCTCAGGAAGTCGTGGGCGGCGCGCACCTCGGCGGGCATCAGCAGCCGGGGGTTGTCGAGGCGCGCGCCCTCCTCGACGAGGGGCAGGCCGCCCATCACCACGTCCCGAGCGGGTGCCGGGCCGCAGGGCGTGGGGTGTTCGTCCTGGTCGTGTTCCCGGCAGCCGGTCAGCAGCACGTGCAGACCGTCCCAGTTGCGGCGGATGTCGTCGTTCTCCTCGACGAACTCCAGCCGGGGCGGCCCGCCGGGGGCGCGCCCGCCCTCGTCTCCGGCGATGCCGAGCCCCTCGTTCCACGCCTCCCACAGCCGGCTCCGGCCCGCCCGGGCTCCGTCGGGATGACGCAGCAGCTCCTCGACCGCGGCCGCGTCGTGCCGCGACAACGTCATCCAGAAACCCATTGCGCCCCCTGCCGGTATCGCGGTGCGGTCGTACGGTCTGCCGCCCGCGTGGGCCAGTTTCGCGGAGGCACTCCTCCCCCGCGCAGGCGGGGGCGGCGGCGCGCCGCGCACGTCGGGCCGGGTCCGGGGTGCTGTGCGGGGATACGGTCGGCGGCATGGACGGTGATCGCCCGGGGTGGCGCCAGTGTTTGCTCAGCGGGGCGGTGTTCGCCGTGTGCATGGCCGGCACCACGCTGCCGACCCCCCTCTACGGCCTCTACCAGGAGAAGTTCGGCTTCGACGAGCTGATGGTGACCGTGGTGTACGCCGTGTACGCCTTCGGGGTCATCGGCGTGCTGCTGCTGGCCGGCAACGCCTCGGACGCCGTGGGCAGGCGGCCGGTGCTGCTGGCGGGCCTGGGTTTCGCGGCGGCGAGCGCCGTCTGCTTCCTGTGCGCCACCGGGCTGGGCTGGCTGTACGCGGGGCGGCTGCTGTCGGGGCTGTCCGCCGGCCTGTTCACCGGGGCCGCCACCGCGTACGTGATGGAGCTGGCCCCGCGCGGCGGCGCTTCCCGGGCCACGTTCGTGGCGACGGCCGCGAACATGGGCGGGCTGGGCTGCGGTCCGCTGCTCGCCGGAACCCTCGCGCAGTACGCCGCATGGCCGCTGTACCTGCCGTTCGCCGTCCACCTCGCGCTGGTGGCCGGCTCGGCCGCCGCCTTGGTGCGGCTTCCGGAGACGGTGCGGGAGCGGCGGCCGCTGAGCACCGTACGGCCTCAGCGGCCCGGGCTGCCGCCGCAGGTGCGGCCGGTCTTCGGGGCGGCGGCGACCGCCTCGTTCGTGGGGTTCGCGCTGTTCGGGGTGTTCACGTCGGTCAGCCCGGCGTTCCTCGCGGAGTCCCTGGACGTGCACAACCGCGCGGTGAGCGGGCTGGTCGTCGCGCTGGCGTTCTTCGCCTCGACCGCCGGGCAGCTGGCGGTGGGCCGGGTCGGGGTGGGGCGCTCGCTGCCGCTGGGCTGCGCCGGACTGTTCGCCGGGCTGGCACTGCTCGCGGGGGCGCTGGTGTGGGAGCTGCTGCCACTGGTGGTGCTGAGCGCGCTGGTCGGCGGGGGCGGGCAGGGGCTGGCGTTCCGCGGGGCGCTGTCCGCGGTGGCCGCGGCCTCCCCCGCGGACCGGCGGGCTGCGGTGATCTCGACGCTGTTCGTGGTGGCGTACGCGGGCATCTCGGTGCCGGTGATCGGGGTGGGCGTGCTGGTGGGCCCGCTCGGACTGGAGGGCGCGGGGCTGGTGTTCATCGCCTGCATGGCGGCGCTGGTCACATCGGCGGCCCTCTACCTGCTCCGCCGTCCGGTACGGTCCGCCGAGGCCTGAGCCCCGGAGCCGGGACGGCGTCGCGTTCTTGTCCCCGTGCTCCAGTCACACAAGGAGGCGCGTGCGGCGCGGGGATGTGCAGGGCGTGCGGTGAACACGGCGGATGAGCGCGTACGGTCGCGGCGGGAAGGAATCGGCCCTCGCATCCGTTCTGCACGAGTGATCAACTCATGCATGCCCGACGGAAGGGTGAAGCTGTGTCAGCGACGTTCGACGAGGAGACGCGCAAGCTGCTGGACGGGAGGAACTTCGCCGTCGTCGCGACGCTGAACCGGGACGGCGCGCCACAGACCTCGGTGGTCTGGATCGCGCGGGACGGAGACACGGTGCTGTTCTCCACCACGGCTGGGCGCCAGAAGGCGCGCAACCTCACCCGGGACCCACGGGTCAGCCTCACTCTCTACGACGCCGAGAACCCGTACCGGTCCATAGACATCCGCGGCACGGTCGAACTGGTCGAGGACCCGGAGAAGTCGCTGCCGCGCCGGCTCTCGCACAAGTACCTCGGCCAGGACCCGCCGACCGAGTCGGACGAGGTGCTCCGGCTCATCGTCCGGGTGACGCCGCAGAAGGTCACCGGCTTCTCCGCCTGAGCCCCGCGACCGCCCGCGTCAGGCACGGGCGCGGTGGTCAGCTGCCGGTCTCCGCCGGTGGGGGCAGGAACTTGCCCGCCTTCAGGTGGAGCTGGCCGGCGAAGTAGGCCGCCGCGTCCGGACGCATCCGGGCGAGGGCGACCATGCCGGTGATGATGACGTCGCACACCTCGTCGTGGACGTCCTCCCAGGAATGGGAGCGGCCCTTGCGGGGGTTGGTGCCCTTGGCCCCGATGACGGCCTGGGCCGCCTCGCCGAACTCCTCTCCGATCTTGAGCACTTGGAGCAGGTGGCTCTCCTCGGGATGGAGTCCCTGCTCGGCGTCGGCGGCGTCGAAGCGGTCGGCCAGGGCGCTGATGGTGTCCCACGGGGCGGTCACGGCGTGCGGTCCCTTCCTGTTCGGGCGGAGCCGGCACCCTATCGGGCCGGGCCCGGCGGCGCCTCCCTCACGGGTCGTGACGGAGGGAATTCGACAGGTAGTAATTAGATGAATCCCTGACTGAATTCCCGTCAACAGAGATACCACCCTTATCTCGATTTGATAACGACTACCTCCGCCAGGCCTGGACCAATGAAGAGTGACGCGCGTAACTGGCCTTGTTTTATTGATGGTTGAGAGTTCGTCAGATTTGGCGGACAGGTAACGGAACGATTTCTCGAACCGCGCTCCCCTTTGTCCGAATTCTTCGCCGCATTCGTCTGGCAGGCTTCCGCGCACCCACTCATCCGACATCGACTTGAGGTGCCCATGACAGGACGACGCAGACGGCGTGAACACCGCCGCAAACCGCGGCGGTTGATACTCGTCACCGCCGCCATGGCCACGGCGGCGGTGATCGCCGCCGGCATCGCCTACTCCGGCCTGGGCGACGGCGCGCAGGCCGTGTCCGTAGAAGCCGGCGCGGAGGCCGCCGCACCGGCCGCCGCGCCCGCCCGGGACCAGGAGCCCGAACCCCTCGCGAGCGCGCCCGCCAACGAGAGCGCGCGCGGCATGGTCTACGACGGCCTGGCCCCCGCCCCGAAGGGCGACCGGTGCGCCGGCGTCTACCGCACCGGCGCGGGACAGTGCACCCACGGCCCCGACGCCCCGCCCAAGGGCGTCGACATCACGAAGGACATCGAACCGGCCGTCAAGGCGTCGGCCCCGGCAGCCGATCCGGCCCGCGCCGCCGCCGACGACCCGGCGACCGCCGAGGGCGGCGGGCGTCCTCAGGACGCGCCCGCCGCCGACGCCGGCCGCACCGCCGACAAGGCCCCCGCACCCGCGCCCTCGGCCGCCGGCCAGGCCGTCGCCGCCGGCCCCGCGGGCCAGACCGTCCAGTGCGACGGCGACGGCAGCACCGGCAACCGCGTCCAGGTCGTGTACGTCCACGGGCCCGGCCGCGACCGCTACTCCGAGTACGTGGCCTCGTTCCGCAAGTGGGCCGCCGATGCCGACCTTATCTACGCGACGAGCGCCCAGGAGACCGGCGGGGTCCGCCACATCCGCTACGTGACGGCCGCCGACTGCACCCCGACCGTGCTCAACATCGAGCTCCCGGACTCCGCGCTGGCCGAGTTCAGCGCGACCAACTCCGCGCTCGCCGGCAAGGGCCTCGACCGCCGCGACCGCAAGTACATGATCTTCGCGGACACCCAGGTCTACTGCGGCATCGGCACCTTCAACGGCGACGAGCGTCCCGGCCAGACCAACCTCAGCAACTTCGGCCCCTCCTACGGCCGTACGGACTCCGGCTGCTGGGGCGGTCACACGGCGGCGCACGAACTGGGCCACAACCTGGGCGCGGTCAACAACAGCGCCCCGAACACCAGCCGTGGCGCGCACTGCACCGACGAGTGGGACGTCATGTGCTACTCGGACACCCCGTACTACCCGCAGATGCGCAACGTCTGCACCAACCAGGCGTCCGAGAACATCCTGGACTGCAACCACGACGACTACTTCAACACCAGCCCCAAGGCCGGCAGCTACCTGGCCACGCACTGGAACATCGCCGACAACCAGTTCCTGATGCGGAACAAGGGCGGGGGCGGCACCGACCCCGGTCCGAACCCGAACCCGAGTCCGACGCCGACCAAGAAGCCGACGCCCACGCCGACCAAGAAGCCGACCGGCGGACCGGCCGTGACGGCAGGTCAGATCCAGTCGGACTCCGTCGTCGTGAGCTGGCCCAAGGTCGAGGGCGCCGCCTGGTACCAGGTCCTGCTGAACGGCAAGCACCTGGCCTGGGTCCAGTCCCCGGTGCTGCGCGTCTACAACCTCCGGCCCGACACCTCGTACACGGTCGCCGTCTCCGTCCGTGACGGTGCCGGCCGGGACAGCGGCCCCGGCAAGGCCGCCACCTTCCGTACGAAGGGCACGGGCGGCGGAGCGACCACCACCCCCGGCACCCGCTACCTCCTCGGCAACGGCAGCACCGGCATGGCCGCCGAGGTCTGGGGCGGGCGCAGCGCCGACGGCACCGTGCTCGTCGGTGCCCGGTCCAACGGGTACGCCCAGCAGCAGTGGTTCTTCGACGACGCGGGCAACGGGCTGGTCCGCATCCGCTCCGCCGTCTCCGGCAAGTGCCTGCAGCCCGGCGGCGCCCCGGCCGCCGGCATGTGGGTCGCCCAGCAGCCCTGCGGCGGCGCCGGCGCACAGGCCTGGAAGCTGACTTCCCGCGGCAGCGCGGTGACGGTCACCGACCCGAGCGGCGGCTTCGCCCTGACCGTCAGCAGCCGCCCCTACTACGGGAACTGGCTGCTCGACCTCCAGCGCGCGGACGGCAGCCCGGCGCAGGTCTGGACCGTTCAGAAGGCCGGCTGACCTCGTCCAGCCCCTGAAGTCCCCTCCGGCGGACGGCCGCGTCACACGGCCGTCCGCCGGTCCCTCATCCCACCCGGAGCACCGCCACGATGCGCATACGAATCGCTGTCCAGGCCCTGTCGGCCGCAGTCGGCCTGATCCTGCTGTCCCCCGCCGCGGCGCACGCCCACGGCGACACCGTGAAGGTGGTGGTGACCGGGCAGCGGGCGGGCCACGTCACCGCCGACGTCACCTGGGAGAACGACGGGGACGCCGTCGAAGAGGCGGTCGCCGCCACCGTGAACGCGGTCAGCGGCGACGGCGCCCGCACGCTGGGGCCCTGGCGGCTGGTGCGGGACCCCGCCGCCGCACCGGCCGGCTGGACCACGGCCGAGGCCCTGCCGCCCGGCACCTGGAAGGTCGCCGTGGACGTGGGCTTCCCCTCGCTCGGGCACGGCGAACGCGAAGTCGGCGTACCGGTCGTGGACCCTGCGCCGGCCACCGGCACCCCGGATCCCCGACCCGCCACACCGTCGTCCTCGCCGTCCCAGGCGCCCACCCAGGCACCGGCACCCACCTCCGGAGCCTCCTCCGCAGCCTCCGCGGACCCCGCGGAGCCCGGGCCGGGGCCCGCAGTCTGGTGGACGACGGCGGGCGTGGCGGCGACGGCCCTGGCCGGCGCGGCCGTCGGTGTCCTGCTGCGCCGCCGCCGCGCGAACCGCTAGCCCACGAACTCCTCGTCCCCGTAGCGCACTTCGGCGGTGTTCCAGTCGACACCGAGGGCCGCCGTGAGCTTCCGGGCGAGGGGGAGGTCGGCCAGCGGGGCGATGAGGACGAGCCGGCCGTCGAGGGTGACCGAGCCGCCGCCCAGGCGTTCCCGGGCCTCGGGGTCGGCGACGAGGGCGTCGTGGAGGCGGGTCGGGCTGACGCCCCGGGCCTGGATCTCCACGGCGTCGGTGTCCGGCGAGTTGCGCGGCAGGCAGCGGAAGGTGAGCACCGATTCCTGGTGGTACTGCTTGCGGACGACGTCGGCGATGTGGCGCAGGCCCTCGGGGCCGACCCGGTTGACGTCGAACTCGCGCGAGCGCTCGTAGGTGGTCTGCTTCAGCTCGCCGGACCAGAAGACCCCGTCCAGCAGGGTCGAGGAACCGGGCTTCGCGCCGTGGGTGCGGATGATGTCGCGCACCTCGTGGTCGAAACGCGTCAGGCGGGTCTTCAGCCGCGGGTCCGCCGGGTCGGTGATGACCGCCGTGTTGTTCGTGGCGAAGATCTGCGCCGGGCAGCCCGGGGAGGACGCGGAGCTCGCCTGGGCGGTTCCCGTGCCGGCCGACCCCAGCGCCAGGACCCCGACCGCGACCAGGACCCTTAAATGCTGCTTCCTCATGCCTCAACTCCCTTTCCGGGGGCTCGTGGTGGTGTGGATCGACGGCCCGCGCCATCCTAGGGGCGGTGCGCGTGCGGGCCGGGGCCCGGGTGTCGGCAGGGCCGGTTTTCACCCGGTCGGGGCCGGCCGTGCCGGTGCGGCGCAAGGCTTCGGGGCTCCGCCCCGAACCCCGCGCCTCAAACGCCGGCGAGGCTGGATTCAACCCAGGGGGCGAGAACTGGAAGGGTTTGGTGCGCGTCCTGAAGGTCATGACCGTGATCGTCAAGGGGCGCCCGCGGGCGGGTGCCGAGCCCGCCTCGCGCGGCGGGCCGGGTGCAGCCGACCCGCGCCGTGAAGTGGTCGCACCGTGACGAACCCTCCGGCCGGCCCCACCCCTGACGGCCGCCGCGCCCCGTGCCCCGCCTCCGGACGCCGGGGGCGGGTGTGTGCCGGGGCGCCCCCGCAGGGCGCCGAACGCAGTACCGGCCGGAGGCGGGGCCGCCAGGCGGTCGCCGCGCTCTGCGTGCTCACCGTCCTCGTGATGCTGCTGCACCGCTGGATCCCCAACCGCATCGGCAACCTCGGCAGCCTGGTCGAGACCTTCCTGCCGTGGACCGGCGCGGTGGTCCTGCCGGCGGCCCTGGCCGGCCTCGTGAGCCGGTCGCGCCCCGTCCTGATCGCCGTCCTGCTCCCGGCGCTCACCTGGACCGCGCTGTACGCCCCCGCGCTCCTCGACCGCGGCACGGGCGGCACCGGCGGCACCGGCGGCACGGCCGACCTCACCGTCGTCACGCACAACGTGGACGACGCGAATCCCGACCCGGTCGGCACGGCCCGCGCCCTGGCCGCGTCGGGCGCCGGGCTGATCGCCCTGGAGGAACTCGTCCAGCCCGCGGTGCGCCAGTACGAGCAGACGCTGGCCGAGACCCACCCGTACCACGTGGTCGAAGGCACAGTCGGCCTGTGGAGCACGTTCCCGCTGCGCGACCCGGCCCGGGTGCAGGTGACCTCGTGGAGGGTCGCGCTGCGCGCCACCGCCGAGACCCCCGAGGGCCCCCTCACCGTCTACGTGGCCCACCTCCCCTCCGTACGGGTACGCCCGTCAGGGTTCACCACCGCCAACCGGAACGAAGCCGTCGGCCGGCTGGCCACCGCGCTCGACACGGCCCCGCCCGGCCGCACCCTGCTGGTCGGCGACTTCAACGGAACCACCGACGACCGGGCCCTCGCCCCGGTGGTGGACGGCTTCCGCTCCGCCCACGAAGCGGCGGGCGCGGGCTTCGGCTTCAGCTGGCCCGCACGCCTCCCCTTCGCCCGCATCGACCAGATCCTGGTCCGCGGCCTCACCCCGGTCTCGGCGTGGACCCTGCCGGCCACCGCCAGCGACCACCTGCCCGTGGCGGCCTCGCTGCGGCTGTGAGCGCGAAGCAGGGGTCTCAGCGCGGGAGCGGGAACAGCTGCTCGCCGTCGAACCCGAGGGCCCGGCTGTTGCTGGTCAGGAGCTGGAGGCCCGGTTCGAGGGCGAGGAGGTCGCGCAGGCTGCGCACCGCCCGGTCGGTGAGGTGCTGGCCGCCGTCGATGACGAGCAGCAGGTCCTGGCCGGTGATCCAGGGCAGCTCCGGCCGCTCCGGGGCGGGCGGGACCGTGCCGCCCGGCGAGAGGCCGCAGAGGGCCGCAGTCAGCTCCGCTTCGCCCGTCTTGTGCTCCAGCGTCACCAGGGCGGTGCCGGCGACGAAGTTGGACCGCAGCCGGCACGCCACGGCGGTGGCGAGCCGGCTCCGGTCCTCGGCACCCTGTCCGGTGACGGTGACGATCCGGCTCCGCCGGACGGCGGACATGAGCGCGGACAGCTCCGTGGACAATGGTGTGCTCTGCATGAATCCCCCGTGTGGTGCTGCGCGTGGCGCGCTGGTCATTTCGCGCCACACAAGGGGTTGATTATGAGCCACTCGGGCGGATCGCGGAACCTCCTCCCGAGGTGAGCGGGTCGAGCGCGCGCCGCCGCCGTCCAATCGAGTCCGGGTCCCATCCCGGGCGCGGCACGGACGCGAGCAGCAGCCGGGTGTAGGGATGCCGCGGATCGGCGAGGAGTTCGGCGACGGGACGGTGCTCCATGGTGCGCCCGCGGTACATGACCAGTGCCTCGTCGCAGACGTAGCGCACGACCGCCAGGTCGTGGCTGACGAAGACCAACCCGATCCCGGTGTCGCGCCGGATGTCGGACAGCAGGTTGAGCACCTGCGCCTGGACGGACACGTCCAGCGCGGACACCGCCTCGTCGAGCACGAGGACGTCGGGCCGGACGGCCAGCGCCCGGGCGATCGCGGCGCGTTGGCGCTGGCCGCCGGAGAGGTGGCGGGGCAGCGCGGCGGCCTCGCGGTCCCCGAGGCCGACCTGGGCCAGCAGTTCCCTGACCCGGTCGGCCCGCACCGCGCGGTCGTGGCATCCGTGCAGGCGCAGCACGCCGTCGATGGTCGCGCCGATGCCGATGCGGGCGTCCAGGGAGAGGTAGGGGTCCTGAAAGACGATCTGGACGGCCTTGGCCCGGGCCAGCCGGGCCGCTCGGCCGCGTACGGGTCCGGCGGCCGGCGCCTGGCCCCGTACGAGGATCTCCCCGGCGTCCGGGCGTTCGAGCCCGATCAGCATGCGGGCCGTGGTGGTCTTCCCGGAACCGGATTCCCCGACGATGCCGAGGGCGCCGCCCGCCGGCAGCGTGAAGGACAGGTCGTCGACGGCGACGACCTGCGTCCCGCCCGTACGGTAGGTCTTGCGCAGGCCGGTCACGCGCAGGAGGTCGGTGGTCACCTGCCCTCCTTCACGGGCCGGACGGAAGCGGGGTCAGGGGAAGCGGCGGCCCCGATGCGGCCGTCGAGTTCGGCGGCCCGGTGGCAGGCGACCTCGGCCGGTCCGTGCCGGAGCAGCGGTGGCGGGGACTGGTCGCAGCGGCCGGGCTCGGCGAACCGGCAGCGGGGCGCGAAGGCGCAGCCCGGCGCCGTTTCCAGGAGGCCCATCGGCGCGCCGGGGATCGGGGTCAGCCGTCCGACGGGGCCCTCCAGCGGCGGGGACGAACCGAGCAGCCCGGCCGTGTAGGGGTGCCGGGGGTGGGCGAACAGCTCGGCGACGGGTGCGGTCTCGACGATCCGGCCCGCGTACATCACGTGGATCCGGTCGCCGACGGCGGCCGCCAGCTCGATGTCGTGGGTGATCAGGAGCAGTCCGAGGCCGCGTTCGCGCCGCAATCGGCCGAGGACGGCCAGGATCTCCGCCTGGGTGCTGACGTCGAGGGCGGTGGTCGGCTCGTCGCACAGCAGCAGGCGGGGTTCGGCGGTGAGGGCCGCGGCGATCACGACGCGCTGGAGCATGCCGCCGGAGAGCTCGTGCGGGTACTGGTTCATGTGCCGGACGGGATCGGGCAGGCCTGCCGCGCCGAGCAGCTCGACCGCCCTGGCGTTCGCCCGGTCCCTGGACCAGCCGTGGACCAGGCGCAGCGGTTCGGTGAGGAAGTCCCCCACGCGGCGTACGGGGTTGATGGCGGCCCGGGGGTCCTGGTAGATCATCGCCGCCTTGGCCGTCCGGACCTCCCGCAGTCCCGCGGGGTCGGCTCCGACCACGTCGGTCCCGTCCACGCGGACCCGGCCGGAGACCTCGGCGTCCGCCGGGAAGAGGCCGAGGGCGGCGCGTGCGGTGACGGACTTGCCGGATCCGGATTCCCCGACCAGGGCGACGGTCTCCCCGGCCGTGACGGTCAGGCCGATGCCGTCGAGGATCGGGCGGGCCGTGTGGGGCAGGGTGACGGTGAGGCCTTCGTAGGCGAGCAGTGTCATCGGGGGTCCCTTCCCGCGAGCCGGTCGCCGAGGTCTTCCCCGACGACGTTGAAGGCGACGACGACCAGGACGACGGCGACGGCCGGCACGACGGCGGACAGCGGGCGGCCCTGGAGCACGGCGGCCTGCCCCTGGTTGATCATGGCGCCCCAGTCGGGGGTCGGCGGCTGCACGCCCAGCCCCAGGAACGAGAGGGCGGCGAGGTCGAGCAGCGCGTATCCGAAGTTCACCGTCGACTGGGCGAGCAGCGTGGGGGCGATGTTGGGCAGGATCCTGCGGACGGTGACGAAGAGGGCGGAGTGGCCCTGCACCCGGTAGGCGGCCACGTAGGGGCGGGCCTTCTCCTGGACGGCCAGGGCGCGCACCAGGCGTGCCGTGTACGGCATGTAGGCGATCGCCATGGCGAGGACGGGGGCGGTCATCCCCTTGCCGAACAGGGCCACGGCGAGGATCGCGAGCAGCAGCGCGGGGAAGGCGAAGAGGACGTCGAGGATCCGGCCGGTCAGGGCATCGAGCCGGCCGCCCCGCCAGGCGGTGAACAGGCCGACGGCGATGCCGATGAGGGTGGAGGACAGGACGACGGCGAGCGGTCCGGCGAGGCTGGTGCGGGTGCCTGCGATCAGGGCGGAGAAGGTGTCGTGGCCGCCCTGGTCGGTGCCCAGCCAGTGTGCGGCGCCGGGGCCCAGGAGGGTGTCGCCGAGGTGCCCGAAGGTGGGGTCCTGCGGCGTGAGCCAGGGGGCGAGGAGTGCGACGAGGACGAACAGGACGAGGAGCAGCAGGCAGGCCCGCTGGAGCCGGCCGCCGCCGAGGCGCCGGAGCCGGGTGAAGGGACGGCGGACGGGGCCCGCCGGGGTGGTGGCGGGTGCGGTCATCGTGCGCTCCCCGCCGCCGTGGTGCGCGGATCGATCAGTGGATGGACGAGGTCGACGAGGGCGTTGACCACGACGAACGCGGCCACGACGAGCAGGACGATCGCCTGGACGACCTGGAAGTCGAGCTGGTCCACCGACTGGACGAGCAGGGATCCCACCCCGGACATTCCGAAGGCGGTCTCGACGATCGCCGTGCTGACCAGCATTCCCGAGACGAGGAGCGCGGAGACCGTCACGATCGGCCCGAGCGCGTTGCGCAGGACGTGGCGGCGGATGACGGTGCGCCGGGGCGTTCCCCGGCTCAGGGCCACCTCGACGTGCTCGCGGCGCAGTTCGTCGAGCATCGCGGAGCGGGTCACGCGGGTGACCAGCGCGACGAAGGTGACGGAGAGGGCGGCGGCGGGCAGCACCACGTGGTGCAGCCGGTCCAGGAGGCCGGTGCCGTTCCCGATGGTCGGGAACCAGCCGAGCCGCACCCCGAACACCGACCGGAGCAGGAGCGCGGCGACGAAGGCGGGTGCGGCGGCGCCCACCGTCACCAGGAGCATCAGGGAGCGGTCGGTTCGGGTTCCGCGGCGCAGCGCGCCGAGCATCCCGGCGCCGATCCCGAACACCGCGATCATCAGGGCGGATACGCCGATCAGCAGCAGGGACGAGGGCAGCCGCGACCAGATGACGGAGGAGACGTCCTGGTGGAAGAGGTGGGAGCGGCCGAGGTCGCCGTGCAGGACGCCTTCGAGCCAGTGCCAGTACCGGACGAGGAACGGCTCGTCGAAGCCGTACTGGCGGCGCATCTCGGCGAGTTCCCGCGGGCTGGGGCTGCGCCCCTTGACGAGGAAGGCGGCGGGGTCGCCGGGTGCGAGGAACAGCGAGGAGAAGACGAGGAAGGAGGTCGTGAGCAGGGTCGCCGCCATGCCGGCCAGGCGGCGGGCCACCCGTCCGGCACGGGCCACCGCCGGCGTCATCCCTTCGCTCCGATCTCGGCGGCCCACGGGTGGTAGAGGTAGGCGATGGACGGCTGGACGCCGGTGATCCGCTTGCCCAGGAAGACGCTGACTGGCTGGGTGTACAGCGGCAGCCAGGGCAGTTCGGTCAGGGCGATCCGCTGGGCCTCGGCGTTGGCCGTGGCGTGCCCGTCGGGGTCGTGGGCCGCGACGGCCCGGTCGACGGCCTGGTCGAAGGCGGGGTCGGACCAGTTGCCGTAATTGCTGAACGCGCCGGTCTGCAGGGAGCCGTACATGTCCAGCGGGTCGGTGATGGAGGTGTACCAGAAGGTCAGGAACAGGTCGACGCCCTCGCGTGCCGCCGGGTCGGTGAAGAGGGTCGTGTACTTCTCGGGGGAGACGGAGTCGATCTGCGGCTTGAGGCCGATGGCGGTGGCGGCCTGGGCGACGGCCTGCGTGATGATGGTCGTCTGGGAGTCGAGCGGGCTGGTCGCGATCACGATCTTCTGGCCGTCGACCCCGGCCTCGGCGGCGAGGGCCTTGGCCTTGGCCGGGTCGTACGGGTACTTCGGCAGGTCCTTCAGGAGCGCTTCGCGGGTCGCCGCGGGCGCGTCGGCCCAGAGGTTGTCGGTGACGAGCGAGTCGGCGACCTCGCCGACCCCGCCGGCGCCGGCCTTGACGATGCCCTTGCGGTCGATGGCCATGAGCAGGGCCCGGCGGACGCGGGCGTCGCCGAGGGGGCCCTTGAGGTTGCCCACCACCTCGTCGGCGACGGTGGTGTTGCGGCCGAAGTACAGCGTTCCGGCCTGGGTCGCGCCCAGTTGGGCGTAGGCGTTCGGCGGGACCATCCAGCCGCCGTCGACCTCGCCGCTCTGGAAGGCGTTGACGCGGGTCGTGGCGTCGGCGAGGAAGACGAACCGCACCTGGCCCGACTTGGCCTTCAGTTCGGGGTTCCAGTAGTCGTCGAACCGCTTGAGCGTGAGCGACTGGCCCGAGGTCCACGACGCGAAGGAGAACGGGCCGGTGCAGTTCACCCCGGTCTGCGGATTGCCGTAGTCCTTACCGGCCTTGGCGAGGGTGGCGGCGGATTCCACGGTGCCGGGGCCGGCGGCGAGGTACTTGTTGAAGGTGGAGTCCGGTTTGGCCAGGGTGACGGTGACTTCCATCGGTCCGGTCCGGTCGACGGACCGCACGTTCTTGTACTGGTTGGCCCAGACGCTTGCCGTCGCGGGGTCGAGGTTGCGGCGCAGCGAGGCGACGACGTCGTCCGCGGTGAGCGCCGTCCCGTCGTGGAACCGGACGCCGGGGCGGATCTGATACACCCAGGTGGTGGGCGTGGGGTTGGTGTACGAGGCCGCGAGGTTGGGCGAGGTCGTCAGATCGGGGTTCCACCGCAGCAGGCTCTCGCAGACGTTGGAGAGGATCTGGTTCGGCGGGAAGTCGAACGAGTAGGCGTAGTCGATGGTGGTCGGCTCCGCGTAGACGGACCAGGTGAAGGAGTCCAGGTTTCCGGCAGGGGCGGGGGTCCGGTCGGTGAGCCGGTAGGAGGCGGTCTGGTCCTTGGCCGGGTGCGCGGTGCCGCTGCACGCGCTCGTGACGAGCGCCGCGGCCGCGGCGAGCCCGGCGGCCGCTGCGTTCCTGGTCCTGCTGCGGCGGTGGGGGGATCCCGGTCGGGCTGATGACATCGGCTGGCTCCCTGAGGTGAGCGGGGCGAGGGGGTGCGGGGATGTGGTGCGGGGATGCGGTGAGCGCGTTCGGGTGTGGGTGCGGGGTGACGGCCGGTGGCGGCCCGGTCGGTGACCCCGCCGTTCAGCCCGCGGCGGTGTAGACGGGTTCGCCGTCGATGTAGGTGCGGGTCACGCGGGTCCGGGCGATCTCCTCGGCGGGGTGCGCGAAGGGGTCGCGGTCGAGGACGACGAGGTCCGCGTACTTGCCGGGCTCGACGGTGCCGGTGACGTCGTCGAGGTGGTTGGCCCAGGCGCTGCCCGCCGTGTAGGCGGTGAGCGCCTCGGCCAGGGTCAGGGCCTGCTCGGGGAAGAAGGGCTTGCCCGGCACCTCACCGGGCACCTCGTCGGGGACGACGCGGTTGACGGCGACGTGGACGCCCCAGAGCGGGTTGGGGCTGCTCACCATCCAGTCGCTGCCGGCGACGAGCCGGGCTCCGGCCCGCCTCAGGTCACCGAACGGGTACTGCAGGGCGGCTCGTTCCGGTCCCAGGAAGGGGATCGTCAGCTCGTCCATCTGCGGCTCGTGGGCGGCCCACAGGGCCTGGATGTTGGCTGCCGCCCCCAGGCTCGCGAAGCGCCCGATGTCGTCGGGGTGGACGATCTGGAGGTGGGCGAGGTGGTGGCGGTTGTCGTTGGCGCCGTTGGCCGCGCGGGCCGCGGCGAGGGCGTCGAGCGCCTCCCGTACGGCACGGTCCCCCAGCGCGTGGAAGTGGATCTGGAAGCCGGAGCGGTCGAGCCGGGTCACCGCTTCGGTGAGCAGTCCGGGATCGACGAAGCTGAGCCCGGAGTTCGCGGTGGCGCAGCCGCAGCCGTCGAGGTAGGGCTCCAGGAGGCCGGCCGTGAAGTTCTCCGCGATGCCGTCCTGCATGATCTTGACGCTGGTGGCGTTGAAGCGGCCCACCCTGCCGGTGCGGCGGCGTTCCTCCAGCTCGGGTATCTGCTCCAGGCCGCGTTCGCGGTCCCACCACAGGGCCCCGACGACGCGTACGCGCAGGACGTCCTCGCGGGCGGCGCGCACGTAGACGCCGAGGTTGTCGGGGTTGCCGGGGAAGGCGCCGATCATGGCGTCCTGCCAGGCGGTCACCCCGAGGGAGAGCAGGTGCTCCTGGGCGGCGAGCAGCCCGGCGTACGCCTCGTCAGGGGTCGCGAGGGGCACGTGCCGTGCCACCAGTTCCACGGCGCCCTCCTGGAGGGTGCCGGCGGGGGTTCCGTCGGGTTCCCGTTCGATACGGCCGTCCGCCGGGTCGGGGGTGTCCCGGTCGACGCCGGCGACGCGGAAGGCCAGGGTGTTGGCCCAGGCGCCGTGGCCGTCGCGGTTGCCGAGCATGACGGGCCGGTCCGGGACCACCCGGTCGAGCATGGCCCGGGTGGGCGTGCCGCCGGGGAAGACGTCCATCGACCAGCCGCCCCCGCGGATCCAGGAGTCCCCGGGGTGCCGGCGGGCGTACTCGGCCACCACGGCCAGGTAGCCGTCGAGGGAGTGCTGCTCGCTGAGGTCGCAGCCGAGCATCTGGACCCCGGCGACCACGGGGTGGACGTGGGCGTCCTGGAAGCCGGGGAGGAGGAGGCCGCCGGCGAGGTCGACCACCTCGGTGCCGGCGTCGGCGAGTGCGCGCACCGCGTCCTCGGTGTCGACGGCGAGGATCCGGCCGCCCCCGATGGCGACCGCCGCGTCGACGGGGGCCGGGCCGGTGGCGGTGAAGACCTTCCCTCCCACGAAAACGGTGTCGGCCCGCTGACTGGTGTTCTTCCGCATCGACGCGTCCTCCGGCTCGGCGGGCGGTGCCGCCCGGCGTGTTGTTGAGGAGGAGTGAACGGGAGCGCAACGGTGTTGTCAACGGTGTTGCGCACATCGTGTCGCCCCTCGCTACACTGGCCGCACCATGCCGAAGCCATCCGCCACTCCCGCCCGGTCCAAGCGCGCGGGCAGCCAGCTCACGCCCGACGCGATCATCGAAGCGAGCCTGCGCATCGCGGCCCGCGGCAGCGAGGACGCCTTCACCGTCCGCCGGCTCGGCGAGGAGCTGGGCGCCGACCCCACGGCGATCTACCGGCACTTCCGTGACAAGGACGAGCTGCTGCTGTCGGTCGCCGACCGCACGCTCGGGGAGGTGCTCGACAGCATCCCCGAGGGCCTCGGCTGGAAGGACCGGCTGCGCGCCCTCGCGGCGGGCTCCCTCGACGTCGCGCTGAAGTACCCGGTGGTCGGCTCGACCATGGCCAGCCGCACCACCCGCAGGCCCAACGAGTTCCGGGTCGTCGAGCTCATCCTGGGCGCGGTGACGGAGGCGGGGCTCGACGGGGCGGAGGCCGCCGTGCACTACCGCATGGTCGGCGACTCGCTGCTCGCCTTCGTCGGCCAGCGCGCCGCCTACCTGCTGTTCCCGCCGGACGTCCGGGAGGCGGACGAGGCCTCCTGGAACCGCGAGTACCGCATGGTCGACCCGGAGGGGTTCCCCCACATCACCCGTCTGAGTGCCCGCTTGGCGGAGGTCACGGAGGAGCAGATCTTCCTGGCCCGGGTCGAGGCCCTGATCACCGCGATCGAGACCCGGGTCGAGGCGCTCCGCCGGGCGTAGTCGCGGCGTGCCGTGCGGTCCCCGCCGTGGCCGGTGCCGCGGCGGGGACCGGGGTTCACCGCCGCGGGGTCAGCCGCTCCCACAGGAAGGTGTGGACCAGGGCCTCGTTGAAGGCGGTCTGGGCGTGGTCGGTGGCGCCCGCGTGGCCGCCGCCGATGTGCTCGTGGAAGAGCACCGGATGGCCGTGCTCGCGCAGCCGGGCGGCCATCTTGCGGGCATGGCCGGGGTGGACCCGGTCGTCCCGGGTCGAGGTCAGCAGGAGCGTCGGAGGGTACGGGTCCCCCTCGGCCCGGACCCGGTGGTAGGGGGAGATCTCCTCCAGGTGCGGGCGGTCGGCCGGGTTGTCGGGGTCTCCGTACTCGGCGGTCCAGCTGGCGCCCGCGAGCAGCCGGTGGAAGCGGAGCATGTCCATCAGCGGCACGTGCGCGACGACGGCCCCGAAGAGCTCCGGATAGCGGGTGAGCATCGCGCCCATGAGCAGGCCGCCGTTGCTGCCGCCCTCGATGCCCAGCTGGGCGGGGGTCGCGATGCCGCGGGCGGTGAGGTCGCGGGCGACCGCGGCGAAGTCCTCGAACGCCCGGACCCGGTCCGCCCCGAGGGCCGCCTTGTGCCAGTCCGGCCCGTACTCGTGCCCGCCGCGGATGCCCGCGACGACGTACGTGCCGCCGCGCGCGAGCCAGGCCCGCCCGGTGACCGCGCTGTAGTACGGGACCATCGAGATCTCGAAGCCGCCGTACCCGTACAGCAGGGTCGGCCCGGGCCCCGGCCGGTCCTCGGGGCCGACCACGAAGTACGGGACCCGCGTGCCGTCCGCCGAGACCGCGAAGTACTGGCGTACGGAGAGACCGGCGGTGTCGAAGAGCGCACGGCCCTGCTTGACGCTCTCGCCGGGGCCCCCGCCCGCCGTGCCCCGGTAGAGGGTGGACGGCTGGAGGTAGCCGGAGACGTCCACGAAGTACTCGTCGCTCACGTCCGGGTCGGTGCAGGTGACGGACGCGGTGGACAGCGGCGGCACGTCGGCCAGCGGTGCGCGGTGCCAGCCGCCGGTGCCCGGTCCCGGGGTGAGGATCTCCATCCGGGAGGAGACGTCGGCATGGGTGGTGAGGATCAGGTGGTGGCGGGTCCAGCTCCAGCCGGCGAGCGCGGTGCGCTCGTCCGGCGTGAACAGCACCGCCGCCTCCCGCTCCCCCGCCCGGAAGGCGTCGAAGTCGAAGGCGAGCAGACTGCCCGCCTCGTGGCCCAGCCACGGCGACTTCGGGGCGACGAGCAGCCATTCCCGGTGGACGGAGGCGTCGGCGTCGTCCGGTACGTCGACCTTCAGCGGAGAACCGGCGGTGCCGTCGTCAGGGAGGAGGAACAGCTCGTGGTTCCAGAAG
The DNA here is from genome assembly GCF_042673805.1 of Streptomyces sp. NPDC057010. Lineage (NCBI taxonomy): Bacteria > Bacillati > Actinomycetota > Actinomycetes > Kitasatosporales > Streptomycetaceae > Streptomyces > Streptomyces sp. NPDC057010. The sequence goes on from NZ_JBHUSC010000005.1 coordinate 256,527, forward strand.
TCGATCTGCCGGTGGACGAAGTCCCGTTCGAAGCCGGGGGTGTCATCGTGCCATCCGGAGGCCGACATGTCGGAGGACCGGCCCTCGTAGACGAGTTCCGCCTCGGCCAGGGGCGTGCCGCGCCGCCAGCGGCGTACCTGGAGCGGGTAGCCGGACCCGGACATCGAGCCGGGGCCGAAATCCGTCCCGACCCAGACGTGGTCGCGGTCGATCCACCCGATCGTGGTCTTGGCCTCCTCGACCTCGAACCCGCCGGCGACGAACTCCCGGGTCTCCAGGTCGAACTCGCGCACCACGCAGGCGTCCGCCCCGTCCCTCGACAGCAGCACGAGGGCCCGGTGGTATTCCGGGCCCAGGACGCGGCTGCCCGCCCAGGCCCACTTCTCGCCTTCGGCCCCGGCCAGCGCGTCCAGGTCCAGGACCGGCTCCCAGGCGGGCCGGTCCTTGCGGTACTCCTCCAGGGTGGTGCGCCGCCACAGCCCGCGGACGTGGTCGGCGTCCTGCCAGAAGTCGTAGAGGTGGCGGCCCCGGCGGACGACATACGGGATCCGGCCGTCGTCGTCCAGGACCTCGCGGATCCCGGTCTCCAGCACCTTGAACCCGGGGGCCCCGGCCAGCGCGGCCACGGTCTCGGCGTTGCGCTCGCGGACCCAGCCGAGGGCGGCCTCGCCGGTGATGTCTTCCAGCCAGAGATACGGGTCTTCATCGCTCATCCGGCGATTGTGCACGACCCGGGCACCGGTCAGGACGAGACCCCGTGGCGGGCGGCGCGCAGCGCCTGGCGCACCGACCAGGTCACCGAGACCAGCGGGACCGCGACCACGGCGCCGACCACCCCGGCGGCGATCGCTCCGGCCACCACCGAGATCGCGACCACCAGCGGGTGCAGCCGGACGGCCCGGCTCATCACCAGCGGGTGCAGCAGGTGGCCCTCGATCTGGCCGATGACCACGATCAGCGCCACCACCACCCCCGCGATCAGCGGCCCCTTCGCGGCGAGGGCCACCACCGCGGCGACCGCGAGCGCCACCGGCGATCCGACGAGGGGCACGAAGGCCGCGAAGAACTCCAGCAGCGCGAGCGGCACGGCCAGCGGGACACCGAGGAAGTAGAGCGCCAGGCCCACCAGCACGGCGTTCGTCGCCGCGACGATCACGATGCCGTGGGTGTAGCCGGTGAAGGTGCGCCACGCCGCGCGCCCGGCGACCGCCACGCGGTCGCGCGCCCCCTCGGGCAGCTGCGCGCAGAACCACGCCCACTGGCGTTCGCCGCCGTGCAGGAAGAAGACGGAGGAGAAGACCGCGAGCACGAGCACGGCGAGCACCTGCACCAGGTGCCCGGCCCCGCTGAGCGCCGTACTGAGCAGGGTCGAGCGGTGGCTCGAAAGGAAGGCGCCGATGTGGGACTGGACGTCGGCCAGCGCCCGCGGGTTCATCCGGAAGGGCGGCTTCTCCAGCCACTGCTCGATGCTGTCCAGCCCCGCGCGGAACTCCCGTACGAGGGTCGTGCTCTCCCCCGCCACCGCCTCGCCGACGAACGCCAGGACGCCCAGCACCAGCAGCGCGCTGCCGACCAGGGAGACGGCGACCGCCAGGGACCTGGGGACGACGCGCGCCAGGATCCGGGTGGGGCGCGCGAGCATGGCGGTGACGACCAGGCCGAGGAAGAGCGCCACCGCGATCTCGTGGAAGCGGCCGAGCACCGCGAAGACCGCGTACACGGCGGCGCCGACGACCAGCAGGCGCCAGGCGTAGGAGGCGGCCGTACGGAGGAACGCTGACACCGGCGGCATGACCCATGGCTGCCACGGCCGGCCGGCGATGGCACGCCCCGGAGCGCGTATTCGCCCGTACGCGCAGGCTCGGGCGGGTCCGGAGCCCCTGCGCGCACCGTGCGGCGGGAAAATGCGTTGCCCGGAGCGGGGCCGAGCACGGACGATGGCCCGTCGTGAGTACCTCCCGCCTGTCCGCCGTCCTGCCCGATCTCGCCCCCTGGCGATCCAGCCGCGACTTCCGGCTGCTGTTCTTCCAGGGAACGGTCACCTTCTTCGGTTCGTTCATGGCGATGATCGCGCTGCCGCTGCAGATCAAGCACCTGACGGGCTCGCCGCTTGCGGTCGGCGCGATGGGTGCGGTGGAGCTGGTTCCGCTCGTGGTCTGCGGGCTGTACGGGGGCGCCCTCGCCGACGCCGTGGACCGGCGGCGCCTGATCCTGCTGACCGAGGCCGGGCTCGGGGTCCTGGCCCTGGTGCTGCTGGTGAACGCCCTGCTGCCGAGCCCGCTGCTGTGGCCGCTGTACGTGGTGGCGGCCGGGGTGGCGGCGCTGGCCGGCCTCCAGCGGCCGGCCATGGACTCACTGCTGGCGCGGATCGTCCCGCACGAGCAGCTGACGGCCGCCGCCGCGCTCAACGGGCTGCGCTACCAGTTCGGCGCGATCGCCGGTCCGGCCCTGGCGGGCCTCGTCGTCGCCTTCGCCGGCTACGCGGCCGCGTACTGCGTCACCGTCGCGGGGTTCCTCGTATCGGTGCTGCTGTGCCTGCGCCTGGCGCCGGCCCCGCCCGCGAAGGACGCCGAGCGTCCGTCGCTGCGCGGCATCGCGGAGGGGGCGCGCTTCGCCTGGAGCCGTCCGGTGCTGCTCGGCACCTACGCCGTCGACCTCGCGGCCATGTTCTTCGCCTACCCGAACACGATCTTCCCGTTCCTCGCGGACGAGCTCGACGCCGTGTGGGCCCTCGGCCTGATGTACGCCGCGGGCGCGGTCGGATCGATGCTGCTGGGGCTGACGAGCGGCTGGACCTCGCGCGTACGCCGGCACGGGCTGCTGGTGGTGTGCGGCGCCTCCGCGTGGGGTTTGGCCATCGCGGGCGCGGGCTGGCTGTCGAACATCTGGCTGGTGCTGCTGTGCCTCGCGGTGGCGGGCGCCGGCGACATGCTGAGCGGCCTGGGCCGCAGCACGATCTGGAACCAGACCATCCCCGAGCAGCTGCGCGGGCGCCTCGCGGGCATCGAGGTGCTCTCGTACAGCGTGGGCCCGCAGCTGGGCCAGGTCCGGGCGGGCACGATGGCCGGCTGGACGGGGACCCGGTCGGCGTTCTGGAGCGGCGGTCTGGCCTGCGTGGCCTCGGTGGCCGTCCTGGCCGCGCTGCTGCCGAAGCTGATCTCCTACGACGCGGAGACCGACGAGGACGCGCTGCGCCGCCGGGCCGCGCGCGAGGCGGAGCCGGCCGCGGCGGCCTGACCCACCGGGGCCGCGGCCCGGCGGGGCTCGCGGCCCGGTGGGCGGCCTGGTCCTCGGGGGCCCCGGCGCGGGTGAGATGATCTCCATGTAGCCGCTGTGATCGCGGAGTTCGGTGAGCCGCTCGACGAGTCGGGATGGGAGCAACACGTGGACGACCAGAGGCGTACCGCGCTGATCGAGGGCCTGATGGAGCGCTTCCCGCACGTGCCCCGGGAGGCCGTGATCAAGGAGGACCTCCTGCGCGGGGGCATGGCCTTCGACGAATCCGCGCTCAGCGGCACCGCCGACGGGGCCTCCGGAGACGTGAAGCCCAAGTCGTACTTCATCTTCTCCTTCGACCACCGCACCCTGCCCGAGCTCGGCGCGGCCGCGCTCAACCGGCCTCCCGAGGAGATCGTGCTGACCGGCGGCCCGTACGGGCTGCGCCGCACGGTCGTGTCCGTACGGGTCAACCCGGACTCCCCCTACGTCGTGCGGGGCGGCGAGGACGGCTCGCTCGGCCTGTACCTGGACGGCGCGCGGATCGCCGACGTCGGCCTGCCGCCGATGCCGGAGTACTACCGGCACACGCTCTCCAACGGCAAGTCGGTGATGGAGGTCGCCCCGACCATCCAGTGGGGCTACCTCATCTACCTGACGGTCTTCCGGGTGTGCCAGTACTTCGGCGCCAAGGAGGAGTGCCAGTTCTGCGACATCAACCACAACTGGCGCCAGCACAAGGCGGCCGGCCGCCCGTACACCGGGGTGAAGCCGGTCGAGGAGGTGCTGGAGGCCCTGGAGATCATCGACCGGTACGACACCGCGGGCACCTCCCGGGCCTACACCCTCACGGGCGGATCGATCACCTCACAGGTCGGCGGCCGTGACGAGGCCGATTTCTACGGCCACTACGCGAAGGCCATCGAGGAGCGCTTCCCCGGCCGCTGGACCGGCAAGGTCGTCGCGCAGGCGCTGCCGCGCGACGCCGTGCAGCGCTTCCACGACTACGGCATCCGGATCTACCACCCCAACTTCGAGGTGTGGGACCGCCGGCTGTTCCAGCTGCACTGCCCGGGCAAGGAACGCTACGTCGGGCGCGACGAGTGGCACCGCCGGATCCTGGACTCCGCCGAGGTCTTCGGCCCGCGCAACGTGATCCCCAACTTCGTGGCGGGCATCGAGATGGCGGAGCCGTTCGGGTTCACGAAGGTCGGTGAGGCGATCGAATCCACCACCGAGGGCCTGCGGTTCTTCATGTCGAACGGGGTCGTGCCGCGCTTCACCACCTGGTGTCCGGAGCCGACGACCCCGCTGGGCAAGGCCAACCCGCTGGGCGCGCCGCTCGAGTACCACATCCGTCTGCTGGAGGCCTACCGGGCGACGCTGGAGGAGTTCGGGCTGAAGTCCCCGCCCGGCTACGGTCCGGCGGGCCCCGGTCGTGCGGTGTTCTCCGTCAGCTCGTTCATGGACAGCCTGGAAGGGCTTGAGGACACGGAGTCCTGACTCCCGGCCGGTGACCAGCCGAGTTCGGCGATCGCGACGATCCGCGGGAGCGCCCAGGTGCCCCAAGCGTGTGGCGGCGCCGGCGCCGGCGCGGCGTGCCGGTCCGCGAGGACCGCGATGTAGCGTCCGCCCGCGTAGCGGACGAGGTCGCGGTACTCGGCCTCGGTCCAGAGTCCGTCGGCGAGGCGCAGGCGCAGCACGTTGATCTTGTACAGGGCCAGCCGGTCCACGTACCGCTTGAGCCGGGCGGCGGTGAAGGGGCGGGCGACGATGTCGACGGCCGCGGCCCGGTGGGCGAAGCGGGGCGTGTCGGTGACCGTGCCGCCGGCCACCGTCCACGGCGCCGCGCCCCCGGACAGGAGCTGACGGAGGGTCTGGGTGCCGCGGAAGAGGCCGGCGGGCCGGTGGGCGGTGACGAGGACGCCGTCCTCGTCGGACTGGAGCCGGTAGCCCTCCTCGCCGAAGCCGCCGCCGTACGGGTCCAGCCGCAGCCGGATGCCGTCGGTGCCGGCTCCGGCGTCGGTCGCCCGCACCGGCAGTGGCAGGCGGGCGGCCCGGCGCCAGCGGGCGGCCAGCTGTTCGCCGATGGCGCGGACCTCGGCGGAGCCGGCCGTCGTACGGATGACCGTGCGCGGACCGAGGGTGTAGCCGGGGCCGCCGGGCGCGGTCGAGGCGGGCGCCGGGATGATCCGCTCGTACGGGGACGGCGGCTCGGTCCACGGGTCGGACTCGGTGGAGTGCGCAGGGTGCGCGGCGGCAACGCACAGGAGCAGGGCGCCGAGGGCCCCGCGAACGACGGGGAGCTTCACCATCCAAAGAAATAGACCGGTTTCACCGGTTTTGACGGCATGCACGCACCGGGCGGGCCGAGCCCATCCGAAAGGACGCACGCGGCCGGAGCACCGGGTAGCCGGGGGGTTACTCGCGAGGAAACACCACCTTTGGCTATGGTGAGCGCCTTCCGGTCGAGCCCCCTTCGGATCCCATGCTCCGTCAGGGATCTGCCGCTTCGATCGAAGGAAGTCCCGCCAATCCGGGACGCAATCGTTCAGTGCAGAGCGACGTGCTGTCGGCAACACCGCCCGACGTCGGTTCCGTACGAGCCGGCCTGCCCTCGCCCTGCCATCCAGGGCTTGAGGGCGGCGGTCCTCTCATTCACCTACCTCGCGAAGGCAAGGCAGAGATGGCAAGAATCTCCCGACAGTCCTCCCGGCAGCAGACGCACCCCGTCGACGAGGTGCTCCCGCTCCCGAGGCTCGCCCTCTACGGCTTCCAGCACGTGCTCGCGTTCTACGCGGCGGCGGTCATCGTGCCCGTCCTGCTCGGCAACGCGCTGGGCCTCTCCTCCCAAGAGCTCGTCCACCTCATCAACGCGGACCTCCTGACCTGCGGCGTGGCGTCGATCATCCAGGCGCTCGGCGTCTGGAAGATCGGCGCCCGGCTCCCGCTGGTCCAGGGAGTCACGTTCACCGCGGTCTCCCCCATGATCGCCATCGGCCTGGGCGCGGGCGGCGGTACCGCCGGCCTGCTCGTGGTCTACGGTGCGGTGATCACGGCGGGCATAGCCACGTTCGTCTTCGCGCCGCTCTTCAGCAAGCTCGTGAAGTACTTCCCGCCGGTGGTCATCGGCACCATCCTCACGATCATCGGCATCACCCTCATCCCCGTGGCGCTCCAGGACGCGGCCGGCGGCGCCCACCTCATCGGCACGCCCGCGTACGGGGACCCGAAGAACCTCGCGTACGCGGGCGGCACCCTGCTCTTCATCCTGGCCATCGCCCGCGTCGGCAAGCCGTTCCTGAGCAGCCTGGCCGTCCTGCTCGGGCTCGTCGTCGGCACGGCGGTCGCCTGGCTGTTCGGCGACGCCCACTTCGAGACGGTGGGCGAGACCGACTGGTTCGGCGTCACCACGCCGTTCCACTTCGGCATGCCGCGCTTCGAACTGCTGCCGATCGTCGCCATGCTCGTCGTCATCCTCATCACCATGGTGGAGACCACAGGGGACGTGTACGCGATCGGCGAGATCACCGAGAAGCGGGTGGACGCCGACACCGTGGCCCGCGCGCTGCGCGCCGACGGCGTGGCGACGGTCCTCGGCGGCGTCCTCAACTCGTTCCCGTACGTGGCGTTCGCCGAGAACATCGGTCTCGTGCGCATGTCCAGGGTGATGAGCCGCTACGTGGTCGTCGCGGCGGGCGTGTTCATGGTCCTGCTGGGGCTGCTGCCGAAGGCCGGCAGCCTGGTCGCCTCGATCCCGCATCCGGTGCTGGGCGGCGCGGCGATCTCCATGTTCGGCATCGTCGCCGCGGTCGGCATCCAGATCCTGGGCAAGGCCGATCTGCGCGACGAGCGCAACACCCTGATCCTGGCGGTCAGTCTGGGCGCGGCGCTGCTGCCGAGCACGGTCGGGCCGTTCTTCGACCGGATGCCGGACGACATGCGGGCCGTACTCGACAGCGGGATCACGCTGGGAGCCCTGACGGCGATCGTGCTGAACCTGCTCTTCAACGTGTTCACGAGCCGCTCCACGATGGAGATCGACTGGGACGACATCGAGGACGACGGAATGACGGGTCCGCACGCGGGAGCCGCCGCTCACTGACACCGGGCGCGGCGGCGGGCGTTGCGACCGGCGGCCGCGGGCCCGGGCGCCGGCGCGGGCCGGGAAGGGGTGCCGATGCCCTTCCCGGCCCGGTCGTCGTGCCCGTGTGTCGGCGGTGTGGCGGGCGGCGGTTCAGTGGCCGCCGACGGGGAACGGCGAGGCCTCGCCCGCCTCGCCGATCAATTCCCAGAAGTGGTCGACGAGTCGGCGCAGGTAGGCGGCGCGCTCGGCCGCGACCTCCTTCAGCCGGGCGTCGTTGTTGAGGGCGACGAGGTGTCCCATGTAGCGCTCCGCGAACTCGGCGAACTCCGCGTGCATCGTCTGCAGGGCGTCGCCCACGCTCGTCGCGTCCACCACGACGATCTCCGCCACGGGCTCGACGTACGCCTTCCAGCGCCCGTCGATGGCCGCGCGCAGGAGTTCCGCCAGTTCGTCGACCCGGCCCATGATTCCGATGAGCTTGCGCAAGGACAGCCCGAGGGCCTCCACCAGCGCCCTGGTCTGGCGGGAGTCGCCGTGCCAGCGCTGCGCCAGCTCGGCCGCGTGGTACTCGCCGGGGTCCATGCCTATGCGGTACGCCAGCCGCTCCACCGTGAGCTGGCGGGCGAGGCGGTGTTCGGCGAGCGTCCGCGGCTCGACCCCCATCAGGGTCGCGGCGTCGCACCACAGGACGTTGGCGAGCGAGAAGAGCTGTTGGTCGGAGGGGACGTGGGAGCCGGCCTCCCAGGCCGTGACCAGACCGGGGTGGACGGGGGTTCCGCAGGCCGCCATGGCGTGGGCCACCTGGTCCGCGGTCAAGCCCATGCGGGCTCGGGCGGATCTGGCCTCGGCGGGGGAGAACGGAGTGCTGTACACGTACGAGACACCTCGCAGCGCCCTGGGGCGTGGGGCGCCCGAGGGGGAGACGGATTGATGGATGAACACCAAGCGCGGGCACCGTACCAGATGTTCAGTGGGGCGTAACCGACCCGTCTCCTTCAATTCGAAGGCTACGCGGCTCCTCCAGGCTCGAAGCCGGCGAGCAACTGCGCCAGCGCCGCCTGATCCGGTCCGACGAAGGGGTCTATGCCCGGGAGGGCGGAGATGGTGTCGAGGAACTGCGTGGTCAGACCGGTCGCCGGCGGCAGGTGCGTGCAGAGGATGGTCTCCGGGTCCATCGAGCGCAGCGGCTCGATGGAGGTGAGGAACCGGTCCGGATCGACCATCTGGACCCAGGGGCTGTCCACGCTCGCCCAGAGCCGCTGGGCGGCGCGCAGGTCCCCGGCCGGTACGCCGGCGACGTCGGTGCCGGTGGCGGCCTCGGCGGTGGGCAGGGGGCCGCCGAAGCAGTCGGAGCTGAAGCAGGTGTGGGAGCGGTCGTCGTAGAGGGCGACGGTGGCGGGGTTGTCGAAGAGCGGAGGCCGGAAGGCGTGCAGCGTACGGTCGCCGACGTCCAGGCTCTGACCGGGGTTGAGGAAGTACACGCGGTCCAGGGGCACCGGACGCTCGCACGACATGATCCCGGCGCCCATGAAGGTGGTGACGAGCCGGGCCTCGGGTGCGGCCGCGAGCAGCTCGAACAGGCCGCCCGTGTGGTCGCGGTCGGGGTGGGTCAGCCAGATCCACCGCACGTCTTCGGGGTCGAGGACGGAACCGAGGGTGTTCAGGAAGTCCCGGTCGGGCAGCCCGAGGCCGGTGTCGACGACGACGGGCTGTTCCGCGTGCAGCACGAAGGCGTTCACCGGGATGAAGCCGATCCCGGGCACCTCCAGGCAGTCGGCGAGAACGGTTGTGTCGGGCCCCACCTTGTGTGTGCTCATGGCGATCTCCACGACCCTGCGACGGACAGGCTCTCCCTCCATCTTGACCCGCCCGGGTTGCGCCCGCGCGCGGAAGGGCCTACCGGGCCGCCGGGACGCAGCGTCCGCCGCGGGTCCGGCCCGGCGCGGGCGGGGCCACGGCCTGAGCCGGCGCGCGGCCCCGCGGGCCGCGGTTCAGGGGAGCGGAACTCCCCTGGCCGTGACCCAGAGTTCGTACCACTCCTCGTGGGTGAGGTCGGGTTCGCGGGTCGCCGCGTCCCGGCAGGCGCGGATGCGGTCGGGGCGGGCCGTGCCGATGACCGGGGCGATCCCGGCCGGATGGCGGCGCAGCCACCACAGGAGGACGGACTCCGCGGTGGTGCCCTTGCGGCGGGCGAGATCGGCGAGCAGGGCGGCGGTGGCCCGTTCGGCGGGTGTCTGCTCGGCGCCGGTGAAGCGGCCGCGCGCCAGCGCTCCCCACGCCTGGAGCCGGATGCCGTGGTCACGGCAGTGCTCCAGCGTCCCGAACGGGAATCCGTTCGCCGCGGAGGCGGGGGTGTTGAGCAGGACCCCGGCCTCCACCCAGTCCCGGCTGTGCAGGCTCATCTCCAGCTGGTTCGCCACCAGCGGTACGTCGAGGCGGGACTGGAGGTGGGCGATCTGCGCGGCGCCCATGTTGGACACGCCGAAGTGCCGCACCAGGCCCTGCCGGTGCAGCGACATCAGCGCCGACGCGGTGTCGTCCGGGTCCGCGAGCGGGTCGGGCCGGTGCAGGAGCAGGACGTCGAGCACGTCGGTCCGCAGCCGCTTCAGGCTCTCCTCCACCCGCCGTTCGATGCTCGCCCCGCGCAGGTCGTACATGCCGGGACCGTCCTCGCCGGCCGGCCGGATCCCGCACTTGGTCTGGAGGGTGATGCGCTCGCGCAGCCCCGGACTCCGGGCGAGCACCTCGCCGAACACGGCCTCGGCCTTCCCGTGCCGGTAGATGTCGGCGTGGTCGAAGGCCGTGATCCCGCTGTCCAGCGCGGCGGCGACCGCCGCCTCGGCGGCATCGATGTCGGCGGGCCCGTACGGCCCGGGCGCCCAGCTCCCGCCCAGCCCCATGCACCCGTACAGCACCCGGTCACCGCTCACGGCCGCAGCCTCGTTCCTCACCACACCCCCACCCTAGGGGGGATCCGGAACCCCGCGCCCCCTACGACATCCGCGCCAGGTAGAGCCCGATGACCGCCGCCACGCAGGCGACGACCAGCCAGGAGCGCAGGCTCGTGTGGCGGGTGCGCCGGGTGCGCGGCCGCCGCGTGGTGGCGGGGCGGGGGCCGGGGCCGGGGGCCGTTTCGGCCAGCAGACGGCGGCAGACCGCGGCGAGCTCGGTCCTGCCGGCAGACAGGCTGGCGACCGCCTCCGAACGGGCCGGTGCGGTCGTCCCGCCGTCGAGTATCCGGCCGGCGCGCAGCAGGACCTCGTCCCGGCCCGCGCCGGTGGACAGGCTGATCCAGCGCTGGACGTGCTCACCCCGGATGACGACGCCTCCCGACCGGTCCCGGTAGACGGTGTGCTCCTTCCACAGCAAATCGGCCAACTCGTCCGCGGCCTCGCGCAGTTCCGCGCTCATCCAGTCCCCCTGTCCAAACGGTTGTTCGCAACGGCAGGGAACCTTATCCGCCAGCCGAAAGCGATCCGCGGGCAGGGTCCGGAGCCGCGTGTCATATCCACCCGGAAATCGCCAACTGGCCTGAAGCAGAAGGAAGTTGTTTTGCGACAGATCCAGAGATCCTCTACCGCTACTCCATACATGTGGAGATACGGTGCGTGCGTAAGTCCTTAACAACGGCGATATGCCGCACGCTTTCCCACAACCCAGGGAGATGACATGGCATTTACGGACATTGGCCTCGGCTTCGACATCCAGGACCTGGATCTCGGAGACCTCACCGTCACCGCAATGCGCGACACGGCCGGACTCAACAACGCCGAGTTCGGCTACCCGACGTCCTCCTCCTGCAACGCCTGTAGCGGTTGCAGCGTGATCCCGCGGCACCTCCCGCAGGCGGTCTGACGCCGGATTGCTCCATCCGCTCCGGCACGTGCACGCACAGCGTGCCGGAGCGGCACCCACTTTTCGCCCACCGGCCCGGCCCAGTTCGACGGGATCGCTGTGACCTCGTACCTCCACGCCGTGCGAACGGCCCCCTACGCACTCGTGCGCTCGACCCTGCTGACCCTGCCCGCCGAGACCGCACCCGCCGCCGCCTTCCGCAGGGGACTGGACCGGATCACCGAGCTGGAAGCCGCCCTGACGGACCTGCTGCCCGCCCTCGGCGACGCCCTGTACGAGAGCGCGGCCGGCCACGACCCGGCCTTCCACCGCGAGGTGGTGCTGCCGCTGCGCCGCGCCCTGCACAACGGGCGCGCACCACGTCCCGCGCTCCTCGCCCGGCTCGGCGACCTCCCCGTCCGCGTGCCGGAGCTCGGCTCCTGGCTGGACCTGCGGGAGCGCAGGTCCGCCGCGCTCGCCGAGCTCGCCGCGGGCACGGCCGGCGCACTGGCGGCAGAACGCACGGCCCTGTCGGCGCTGTGCCGCGAGCCCGGCTTCGCGCTGGCGGCCTCCTACACCAGCCCCGATCTGCTGCGTGCGGTCGAGCGGGCCGGGACCGGGGCCGCCGACCGCAAGGCGCGCAAGGAGGAGCCCGGAGTCCTGCGGCAGGCGCTGCGGGCCAGTACGCGCACCAGCCCGCTGTCCTGGTTCACCGGCGTCGGGTGGGGAGCCCTGACGCCGCCCGCCGCGCACGCGACGGCGGCGGACAGCACCTGGGGCGAGGGCGCGGGCGATGTCGCCGCGGCCTTCACCGGCGTGACCGTGAAGACCAACCGGACCCTGGTGGAGGGGCTCTGCTCGGCCCTGCTCGCCGACCCGCGCCGCCGCTCCCGGCTCCCCCACCGGATGACGAGCACCGCGCGGCTCGCCGACGGCCGGGCCACCTTCGTGCGGTCGCGCACCGCCTTCGCCGGCGGGCGGTTCCTGCTCGCCGACGAGGACGAGGTGACCGTCGCCGCCACCGCCCCTTTGCTGCGCGTCGCCGAACTCTGCGCGACCCCCGCCCCGCTCGACGAACTGGCCGCCGCGCTCGCTCCCCCGCAGGACCGCTCCCCCGCCCTGACCTATCTGGCCCAACTCGCCGACGCAGGACTGCTCGTACCCGTCCCACCCGTCGGCCCGCAGGACCCCGACCCGGAAGCCGGCCTGGTCCGGTGGCTGCGCGGAACCGGCGCCCTGCCCGAGGACGCCGCGCTCGCCGACCGGATCGAGGAGATCGCCGAACTCACCGGCAAATTCGGCGCCTCCGACCCCCGCGAGCGGGTCGCACTGGCGGCCGTACTGCGTACGCGCTGGCAGGACCTGCTGGCCGCGGCGGGCGCGCCCGCCGTGCAGGACACGGCCGCGCTCACCGTCCTGGCCGAGGACGTGGTGGCCCGCCGGCCGCTTCCGCTGGACGGCCACCTCGACGCCGCCGACCAGGAGGCGCTGCGCGAACTGTCCGCCGTGGCCGAGGTGTTCGACCTCGGCCACGCGGTCCGCCGGATCGTCCGCGACCGCTTCGTGGCACGCTACGGCCCCGGCGGTACGTGCCACCGCGTCTGGGAGTTCGGCACGGAGGCCTCGCGGGCCTGGCAGGAGGCGATCACCTGGTCGGGCGAGGAACTTGCCCCTCTGCGGGCCGAGTTGGTGGCTCCGGGAGACGGGCCCGACGCCGATGTCCTCCTCCGTCCGGAGGCGGTCCGGGGGCTCGGCGAGCGGCTGCCCGCATGGGCGACCGAACGCCCGCTGTCGTACGCGTACTTCCTCCAGCGCGACGCCCGTGACGGGCTGCTCTGCCTCAACCACGTGTACGGCGGCTGGGGCCGGTTCCTCAGCCGGTTCCTCGACTCCCTCGACCCGGAGGCGGCGCGGGCCGTCACGCGGGAGATCCGCAGGGCGGGCGGCGCGGGCGCCCGGCCCGTACAGATCCGTCCGGTCGGCGGGTTCAACGCCAATCTGCATCCGCTGCTGGTTGCGGACGAGTTCGGCGCGGATGGCGACGGCGCCTCGATGACGGAGTCCGCCGTGGAGCTCGTGCACGACGAGGAGACCGACCAGATCCGGGTCCGGCTCGCGGCCACCGGCGAGCTGCTGGACGTGTTCTACCCCGGACTGCTGGCGCCGCACATGCTCGCACCCCGCATCGCCCCGCTCCTGGCCGACCAGCCGCACGGCGTCGCGGACTTCACCGCCCTGGTCCCCCGGTACGTCACCGAGGTCCCCGGCGGCACCCTCGTCCGCACCCCCCGGCTCCGCCACCGTCATGTCGTCCTGCGGCGCCGCCGCTGGCAGCTGGCCGCGGGCACGGTCGAGGCGCTGCGCGCCGAACTGGCCGCCGACGCCGAGGTGCCGGTGGCGACGACGGCACGCTGGCGCGCCCTGCTCGGTGTCCCCGACCGGCTCTTCCTGCATCCGGTGGGCGTCGCGGGAGGAGAGAGCGCGGGCGAGGAGTTCATGCGCCGGCTCGCCCTGCCCAAACCGCAGTTCGTGGACCTCGGCAACGCCCTGCACCTGCGCTGCCTGCACAAGTGGCTGGACCGCCATCCGGACGGGCTGGTGCTGGAGGAGGCGCTGCCGGCGCCGGGCGGTCTTCCGGGGCGGCCCGGGCCGGCGGTGGAGCTCGTCGTGGAGACCTACCGCGGCCGCGTGGGAGGCACGTCATGACGGCCCCGGCGCCCGACGCCCTGGACGGGCTGCGGCACTGGCGGCTGCGGCCGGACGTCGCTGCCACCCCGCTCACGGCGGGCGTGCACCTGCGGGGCTGGAACGCGAGCGTCAGCCTGGAGGGCAGTCCGGCCCTGCCGAAGCTGTGGCGGCTGGTGGAGGAGGCCCTGCTGACGGACGGCGCCGACTCCCTGGCCTCCCGCGCGCCGGCCGGATCGCCCTTGCGCGCCGCGCTGTGCACGCTGATCGGCCAACTCCACGCGCACGACCTGCTGGTGGAGAACGCCGTGCTCCCGGACGAGGGGGCCGCCCGCTGGCTGCGCACGATCGCGGCCCGGCCCGCCGAGGTCTCCCGCGCGCTGTCGTCCGTACGGGTGGAGGTGTCGGCGGCTGAGCCCGGAGGTGCCCTGGCACGGGCGGCCGTACGGGCCCTGGCGCACGCCGGGGTGACGGCCTTCTCCCCGGCCTCCACCCCGGCCTCCACCCCGGCCTCCACCCCGGCCTCCGACGGCGGGCCCGCCGGAGGGGTCCTCCTGAGCGGTACCGACCCGTCGGGACGCATACGGGCGGTGGCCGCCGTGATGCGCGAGGACGGCGGCTTCGTCACCCCCGTCGGCACCCCCGAGCGGGCCCGCGCGGACGCGGCGGCACTCGGCGAGCGGCTCCGGCCGTCGGCCGGAGCGGCAGTGGCCGGTCCGGGCACCGGCGCGGATACGCTGGGCTCGCTGCTGGCCGGCTCCGCCGTACAGCGGCTGGTGTGCGCCCTCGGTGGGCTGCCCGATCCAGCCGCCGCGGGCGAGGGCGGTCGGCCCGCGGCGTTGGTGGCCGACGCACGGCCGCTGCGGGCCGGCTACCACACCTGGCTCGGCCCCGGCCTTCCCCCCGCCCCCGCGCCGCCGGCCACCCTGGCCGAGGCGCTGGCCGGGGTCGCCGACCTCGGCGACGAGCGGACCGGCGTACTGGACGCCCCGGATCCCGGATCCCTGCCGCAGCTCCCGGTGCCGCTGGTCCGCTGTACGGTGCCGGGCGGGACCCTGCTCGCCGGCGCCGCCCGGGCCGACCTGGCCCGCCTGGAGGCCCTCTGCCGGGCCGCGGAGCTGCGGCTCGCGCCGAACGGGACCGGGATCGTGGTGGGTGCCGACCCCGGGCACGCGCTCGGGCGCGCCCTGCGCCGGGCCGCGGCCCGTGCCGCCGTCGGCCCGGCGGCGGACACCGGCTGGGCGGAGCACCCCCAGGCCCGCCACTGGTGGTCCGTACTGACCGGGCGGCTCGGCATCCGCGCCGAGCTGGCGGTGGCCCCGATCGCCCCCGGCGTCCCCGCGTTCCACGCCCTGGTGCAGGGAAGTCCCGTACCAGGAGCCCCGGTTCAGGAGCTCGGCCGAGCGGTGGAGGCGACCGCGGCGGACGCGGCGGCCTTCGCCGCGATGGCCGCGGTGGTCCGCGTACGGGCCGAGGCACAGTCGGCCGGGAAGGAGCCGGGGCGACGGCAACTCCTCCTGCCCGACGGGGCGGTGGCCCCGCTGGCCACCGCCGGGAGGGCACGGGCGCCCTGGGAGGACGAGGGATGGACGGCCGGGTGGCTCGCCGCGGTCGCCGCACGCGAGCCGGCCCTGCAGACCGCACTCCGGAACACCTCCGGGCTGCACACCCGGCCGTGGGAACCGGGCCCGGCCGCGGCGGGCGCGGACCGGGCGGTGTGGGCCGCCCTGCGCGGGTGCGGCTTCGCCGTCCTGCGGACCGGACACGGCGACGGAGGCACACGATGACCCCACTGGCACAGGCCCTTGCCGCACGCGGCCTTCCCGTACGGGACGCCACCACCGTGCCGGAGGGCGCCGACAACCCGGACGGCGCCGCTGCCGTCCTCGTCCTCGACGACTGGAGCCTCGACCTCGCCGCCGCCTGGTCCCGGCACGGACTGAGCGACCCCGGCGCACTCGTGCCGGTCCGCTCGGACGGTGCGCTGACCGTCGTGGGGCCCGTCCTGCGGCCCGGCGCGGTCGGCTGCCTGTCCTGTACCGAGTACCGCCGGCTGTCCGCGATCGGCGGCCGGGTCCCGATGGACAGCCCCGGACTGCGGCTCGCCGGCCGGCCCTCCCCCGCCCTGGCGGACGCGGTGGCAGCACTGGCCGCCGGCCTCCTCGCACAGCCCGCCGCAGCCCCCGGCGCCGGGGCGAGCGTGCACCTCGTGCACAGCGGCCGCGCCACCTGGTCCACGCACGCCTTCCGGCCCGTCGGCGGCTGCCCGGTGTGCCGGCCGCTGCCCCCGGACAGCGCCGAGGCGGCCCGGCCGGCCGAACCCGCCGCGCAGCCGGTCGAGGACCCCGCCGTCCTGCGCGCCCCCAACCCCCGTACGGACACGGCCGGATTGCGGGCGGAGCTGTACGACGACCGCTTCGGCCCCGTCCACCAGCTGGTCCGCACCGAGGACTCGGTGTTCAGCCTGACGAGCGCGTACGTGTCCTACGGACGGGCTCTGCGCGACGGGGGCTACGGCCGGGCCGCCGACTACGACGGCAGCCAGCGCGTGGCCCTCTTCGAGGGGCTGGAGCGCCTCGCCGGGATGAGCCCGACCGGCCGGCGGACCGTACTACGGGCCCCCTACGCCGAGTTGGGGCCGGAGCGCGCCGTGGACCCGGTGCGCCTGGGCCTGCCCGACCCGGCCCACCACGGCCACCCGGCCTCCTCCACCGTCCCCTATACCCCGCAGCTCGAACTCGACTGGGTGCACGGCTGGTCGCTCACCCACGACCGTCCGGCCGCCGTCCCCGAGCACGTCGCCTACTGGGATCCGAGCCCGGGGCGACCGCGCGTGGTCTACGAGTGTTCGAGCGGCTGCGGGCTGGGCAACAGCCCCGAAGAGGCCGCGCTCTACGGGCTGTTCGAGATCGCCGAGCGGGACGCCTTCCTGATGGCCTGGTACGCGGCCACTCCCCTGCGCCGTGTCGCACTGCCCTCCGACGACGCGCAGGTGGTGCACCTCGCGGACCGGACCGCACTGGCCGGCTACCGGCTCACCCTGCTGGACGCCACCAACGACCTCGGCGTCCCCGCCGTCATCGCCGTCGCCCGCCACCGGGACGAACGCTCCGGCGCACCCCAGGTGTTCGTGGCCGCGGGTGCGCACCACGATCCGCGCGCCGCCGTCCGCTCCGCCGTCGTGGAGGTGGTGACCAACGTGTTCAACGCCCCGCAGCGGGTGCTGGCCGAGCCGGAGCAGTACGATCCGCGGCGCCTGCGGCCCATGCTGGACGATCCCGAACTGGTCACGAGCCTGGACGACCACACCTCCCTGTACAGCCTCCCGGAGGCCCGCCCGCGGCTGGACTTCCTGTGCGCCGACGAAGAAGCGGCGCGGGCCGGAACCGACTGGCGGGAGGTGTGGCCCGGCGCGCCCGCGCCGGTGGAGGACATCGGGGCGCTGCTCGACCGGACGGTGCGCAGGCTGGCGGGCATCGGCCTGGAGGTGGTCGTCGTCGGCCAGGACGAGGCCGGGGCCCGGGACCGTCTCGGACTGCACTGCGTCAAGGCGGTGGTCCCCGGATCGCTGCCCATGACCTTCGGGCACGTCAACCGCCGGACCAGGGGGCTGCCCCGCCTGCTGGAGGTGCCGCACCGGCTGGGGCGCGTCGCCGCCCCGCTGCGCCACGAGGACCTCACGCTCCACCCGCACCCCTTCCCGTAAACGGAGGAACCGCTTTGTCCGAAGGACCTGCCGCAGCCGCGCCCGGGTGGCTCGGCCTGCACTGCTTCCTGTCCACCAGTCCCGAGGACACCGACGCGTTCCTCGTCGAGGAGGTGGCCCCGCTGCTGGACGGTCTCGTGGCCGGACGGCCGGGCGCCGCCTGGTTCTTCATCCGCTACAGCGAGGGCGGCCCGCACCTGCGGATCCGGGTGCGGGGCCTCGACGAGGGGCCGGCGCTCGAACTGCGCGCGGCGCTGGGCGACCTGGCGAAGGGGCGGGACGGCCGGGTCGAGGAGGTGGAGTACGTCCCCGAGACCGAGCGGTACGGCGGACCCGCCGCGCTGCCGGTCGCGGAGCAGGTCTTCGTACGGTCGACCCGGCTGGCGGTGGAGGCGGTGGCGCGCAGCCGGCGCGGGAGCGAGCGGCTGGCCCTGGGCGTGGACCTGGCGCACGCCACGGCCTTCGCCCTCGGGCTGGACCGGCACGCCGCCGCGCGGTGGCTGCGTGCGCAGGCGGCGGGCTGGCGGTGGGCCACGGACGTTCCGCTGCTGCCCACCCGCCTCCTGCTCGCCCACGTGAACGTCGTGTACACGGCCCAGCGCGAGGCCCTGCTGCGGCGGGCGGACGCACTGCGGCAGGAGCTCGCGGCGGACGCCGCGGGCGCCGACGGCCTCGCCGTGCGCTGGGCCCGCGCGGTGGCCGCCGCCGACGGGGACCTGCACGCGGTCGACGGTTCCCCGGAGCGGCTGCGGGTGTGGGGGTCGCAGCTCCACATGCTGTTCAACCGGATCGGCATCGTCCCCGACGAGGAGCGGGCCGTGTGCCGGCTCGCCGCGCGGGCGTTGATGGACTCCGGGGAGCCGCCGTCGTACTTCCCCGCCGGTCACCTGGCGTCCGACCGGCAGTACCTGGAGAGCAGCCGGTTCCGGATCGGGCGGGACAACGACTCGCTGCCCCGGCCGCTCGCTCCGGCCGCGGACCCCGGCCCGGCGGCGCTGCGGGCGGAGCTGGTCCTGCCCGCCGAGCCGCTGCCCGACGTATCGCTGCGTACGGCGATCGCCGGGCGGGTCTCGGTGCGGGGGCCGCTCGGGGGCCCGCTGACCGCGACCGGGCTCGGCACGCTGCTGTGGGGGGCGCACGCCTTCTCGCACACCTCCGAGGTGCCGCTCCCGGACGGGACGGCGGGAACCTTCCGGCACCGGCCGCATCCCAGCGCGGGCGCCCTGTACACGGCGGGGCTGCGGCTGTTCGCGCTCGACGTGGAGGGCCTGGCCCCGGGGACCTACCAGTGCGTTCCCGAGCGCCGGTCGCTGCGCTTCGTGGGCCCGGTGCCCGACCTCGACGAGATCAAGAGCATGTGCTCCTACCTGGACCGCCCGGCCGACGACCCCCAGGGCATCAACGTGGACGCCGCCCCGGCGGTCCTGGGCCTGTACGTGGACCTCGGCCGCCTCAGGGAGCGTTACGGGCTGCGCGCGCTGCGGCTCGGCCTGCTGGAGGCGGGGCACCTGGCCCAGTCGCTGCTGCTGGCCGCCTCCGCGCTGGGCCTGTCCACCACCCCGCTCGGCGGTTTCCGGGACGAGCCGGCCCAGGAGCTGTTCGGCCTCGACGAGGAGGACGAGCCGCTCCAGTACCTGCTGCCGCTGGGCCGCCGGATGGGGGATGCCGGCCGGTAGGGCACCCCCGGCTACTACCTGGGGAGTACGCGGCAAACGCTACGCCGGGGTGACGCGGGTCAGGGCGGGCCCGCACTAGCGTGGCGGGTATGGATGAGCAGCGCGAGCGCCCGGATCCTCCGTGGCGGCGATGGGCGGAGCGGACCGGGCGGGGCCCGGCCTGGCGCTCGGCGCTGCTCGTCGCCGTCTTCGCGCAGGCCGGCTCCGGGTGGGCCGCGCAGCAGCAGAGCGGGCGGGTGGCCCTGGACGCGTTCGCGCGGATCCTGCTGCTGCTGGGGCCCGCGCTGCTCCTGCTGCGGCACCGGTATCCGGTGGCCGTGGTGTACGGGGTCAGCGCGGTCACGCTGGTGTACATCGGGTCCGGGTTCCCCTACGGCCCGGTGTTCATCAGCCTGGCGCTGGCCTGTTTCGCCGCCGTCGTCGCCGGTCACCGCAGGGCCGCCTGGGGGGCCGTCGGGCTGCTCTGGGCCGGGCACCTGCTCATCGGGCACTGGCTGTACCGGTGGCTTCCGCCCGCGGGTGACGGCCCGGCGCCGTGGGGGCAGGAGCTGGCCATCACCGCGTGGGTGCTCGCGATGCTCGCCGTCTCGGAGCTGGTCCGCGTACGCCGCGAGCAGTGGGCCCGGGAGCGGGTCGAGCGGGCGGCCGCCGAGCGGCGCAGGGTGGATGAGGAGCGGCTGCGCATAGCCCGTGAGCTCCACGACGTCCTGGCGCACAGCATCTCGGTGATCAACGTGCAGGCGGGTGTCGGGCTGGCCCTGCTCGACAGCGACCCCGAGCAGGCCCGGTCGGCGCTGACCACCATCAAGGCCGCCAGCAAGGAGGCCCTGGGCGAGGTCCGGCAGGTGCTCGACACGCTGCGCACCCCCGGAGAGGCCCCGCGCACGCCGGCTCCCGGTCTCGACCGGCTCCCCGAGCTCGTCGAGCAGGCCGCCGCGGCCGGCCTCGCCGTGGACGTCTCCGCCGAGGGGAGGGCCCGGGCGCTGCCGCCCGGCGCGGATCTCGCCGCCTTCCGGATCCTCCAGGAGGCGCTGACCAATGTGGTGCGGCACTCCGGTTCGCGTACCGCCCGTATCGGCCTGGTCTGGCGGCCGGGTGCCCTGGAGCTGCGCGTGGACGACGACGGCCCGGGCACCGGGGGCGGCGCCGGCGGCAGCGGCAACGGCCTCGTGGGAATGCGCGAGCGGGCCGCGGCCCTGGGTGGCACCATCGAGGCCGGCCCGCGTGCGGACGGGGGCTTCCGGGTGGTCGCGAGGCTCCCGCTGAAGGATGGGCCCGCCGAGGAGGTTCCGTGATCCGCGTACTGCTCGCCGACGACCAGCTGCTCGTCCGGGCGGGCTTCCGGGCGCTGCTCGGCGCCCAGCCCGACATCGAGGTCGCGGGCGAGGCCTCCGACGGCGAGGAGGCCGTGCGGCTGGCGCGGGAGCTGCGCCCGGACGTGGTGCTGATGGACATCCGGATGCCGGTGCTGGACGGGCTCGCCGCCACCCGGCGGATCACCGCGGACGGGGCGCTGGCCGACGTCCGCGTCGTCATGCTCACCACCTTCGAGCTCGACGAGTACGTCTTCGAGGCGATCCGCTCCGGCGCGTCCGGGTTCCTCGTCAAGGACACCGAGCCGGAGGAACTGCTGCGCGCCGTCCGGGCGGTGGTGGAGGGCGACGCCCTGCTGTCCCCCGGGGTGACCCGCCGGCTGATCGCCGAGTTCGCGGCCCGTTCGAAGCAGCCCGCCGCCGCGGCGGGGCTGGGCCGGCTCACGGACCGGGAGCGGGAGGTGATGGCGCTGGTGGGCATGGGCCTGTCCAATGAGGAGATCGCCCGCCGTCTGGTCGTCAGCCCGCTCACGGCGAAGACCCACGTCAGCCGGGCGATGGTCAAGCTGGGCGCCCGCGACCGGGCCCAACTGGTCGTCCTCGCCTACGAGTCCGGGCTGGTCCGCCCCGGCTGGCTGGGCTGACCCGCCGCGGCCGTCGTGCGGTGACGGGGCGGCCCGTACTCCCGGGGAAGTACCCCCGGTGCAGCCGGCCGTACGACGACCCGGACCCCTTCCCGCAGCCAGTCTCGGAGTGAGACGAAACGTCCCCGCACTCCGAGGAGCTGAACGACATGAACACCCTCACCACCCTCGCGTACGACGGGCCCGGCCCGTGGATCCTGTTCTTCCCGCTGGTCTGGGCGGCGGTCGTGATCGGCGCCGTGACCGTACTGCGGCGCACGGTGTGGCGCGGCCGCCGCGGACCGTGGCAGGGCCGCGGCGCCGCCGCCTACGGCGAGCACTCGCCGATCGCGATCCTGGGGCGGCGCTTCGCCTCCGGGGAGATCGACGAGGACGAGTACTGGCGGCGGCTGTCCGTGCTGGACGAGCAGTTCGGCCCCGCCTCCAAGGGCGGTGCGGCATGAGCACCGCCCCCACCCTGCCGGGCGGCGGCGCCGTCGCCGCCCGGGTCGTCGACGCCCTGAAGGTCTACGGCCGGGGCGACACCGAGGTGCGGGCCCTGGACGGGGTGAGCGTCGACTTCCCGGCCGGCCGCTTCACCGCCATCATGGGCCCGTCCGGCTCCGGCAAGTCCACGCTGATGCACTGCGCGGCCGGCCTCGACACCCTCACCTCCGGATCCGCCTTCATCGGCGGTACGGAACTGGGCGGGCTCGACGACCGCGGGCTCACCCTGCTGCGCCGCGAGCGCATCGGCTTCGTCTTCCAGGCCTTCAACCTGGTGCCCACCCTCACGGTCGCCGAGAACATCACCCTCCCGCAGGACCTCGCCGGCGCCCGCGGCGACGACGTCTGGCTCGAACACCTCATCGACGTCGTCGGCCTGCGCGACCGCCTGCACCACCGGCCCGCCGAACTGTCCGGCGGCCAGCAGCAGCGGGTCGCCGTCGCCCGCGCCCTCGCGGGCGGTCCCGACGTCGTGTTCGCCGACGAGCCCACCGGCAACCTCGACTCCCGCTCGGGCGAGGAGGTGCTCGGCCTGCTGGGCCGGGCGGTGCGCGAGATGGGCCGCACCGTCGTCATGGTCACCCACGACCCGGTGGCCGCCGCCCACGCCGACGAGGTCGTCTTCCTCGCCGACGGGCGCCTGGTCGACCGGATGGCGGGCCCGACCGCCGAGCGCGTCCTGGACCGGCTCAAGGCCTTCGACGCGCGCGCCGTCACGACGGGAGCGGGGTCATGAGCAGGGGCATGGGCGCGGCCCGTACCACTCTGCGGCTGAGCACGGCCGCCCTGCGCGCGCACAAGCGGCGCTTCGCCGGGACGTTCACGGCGGTCCTGCTGGGCGTCGCCTTCTTCGCCGGGACCCTCGTCATGGGCGACACGCTGCGCGCGAGCTTCGACACCATGTTCGCGGGCGCCGCGAGCGGCACCGACGCCGTCGTGCGCAGCGCGCGCGTGGTCACCGTGCCGGGCAGGGCCCAGGGCACCCGCCCGCCGGTACCGACCGCCCTCGTGGACCGGATCCAGCGCACGCCGGGCGTGGCCGCCGTCGCGCCGAACATCCAGGGCGCGGGCCAGCTCGTCGGCCGGAACGGCGAACCGATCGGCGGCCAGGGCCCGCCCACCCTCGCCGGCAACTGGATCACGGACCCGCGGCTCAACCCGTACAAGCTCGCGCAGGGCCGCGCGCCGGAGCGCTCCGGCGAGGTGGTCGTCAACCGGGGCACCGCCGTCAAGGGCGGTCTGAGGGTCGGCGACACGACGGTGCTGCGCACCCCCGACCCGGTCCGGGTGACGGTCGTCGGCCTGGCCACCTTCGGCGGCGAGGACGGCATGGCCCAGGTCACGTACACCGGCATGACCCTGGCGGACGCGGAGAAGTACCTGACGGCCGGCCCAGGCCAGGCGGCCTCCCTCCAGGTGCGGGCCGCGCCGGGAACGGGCCAGCAGCAGCTCGTCGACGCGCTGGCCCCGGTACTGCCGCAGGGCGTCGAGGCGATCACGGGCCGCGAATCGGCCCAGGAGAACACGGACATGATCTCGGGTCAGTTCCTGACCCTCTTCACCACCCTGCTGCTCGTCTTCTCCGGCATCGCCCTGCTGGTCGCCACCTTCAGCATCCACAACACCTTCGCGATCGTCGTCGCCCAGCGCACCCGCGAGAACGCCCTGCTGCGCGCCCTGGGAGCCTCCCGCCGCCAGGTCGTCGGCGGCACGCTGGCGGAGGCCGGCGTCGTCGCGGTCCTCGCCTCCGCCGCCGGGCTGGCCGGCGGCATCGGGATCGCCGCCGGACTCCAGGCGCTGTTCCCTGCGATCGGCTTCCCCTTCCCCGACGGGGGCCTGGTGGTCGGCGGCACGTCGCTGCTGCTGCCGCCGGCCGTGGGTGTCGTCGTCTGCCTGGGCTCGGCCCTGCTCCCGGCCGTGCGGGCGGGGCGGACCGCGCCGCTGGCCGCGCTGCGCGAGAGCGCCGTGGACACCTCCGGCGCCTCGCGGGCCCGTACCGTCTCCGGGGCCGTCCTGGCCGCGGCCGGTGTCGCGGTGATCGTGACCGGGGTGTTCGCCGTGCCGTCGCTGTGGCTGTCCGGTGCGGGTGCGGTGCTGGTCACGGCCGCGTTCGTGGTCCTGGGGCCGGTCGCCTCCTCGGCCGCCGTACGGATCCTCGCGCGGCCGCTGGAACGGCTGCGCGGGGTGACGGGCGCGCTGGCCGGGCGCAACGCGCGGCGCAGCCCGAAGCGGACGGCTTCGACGGCCACCGCGCTGATGATCGGCGTCGCCGTCGTCTCCCTCTTCACGGTCTTCGGCGCCTCCCTGAAGGCGACCATGGACCGGACCGTGTCGCGGTCCTTCGCCGGTGATGTCGCCATCAGCGCGCCCTCGTTCGGGGCGGGCGGCAGCGGCCTCAGCCCGGCCCTGGCCCCGGCGGTGGCGGCGCTCCCGGAGGTGGCCGGCGCGGTCGGCCTCGGCAAGGGAGTCGCCGAGGTCGACGGCTCCGGGCGGGCGCTGACGGTCACCGACCCGGCCGCGCTCGCGGTCGGCCTGGACCTCGGCACCGTCCGCGGACGGCTCGACGCGCTCGGCACGGACGGGATCGCCGTCGCGGGCAGGGAAGCCGCCCGGCACGGCTGGCAGCCCGGCAGCGGCCTCGAACTCGCCTTCACCGACGGGCAGAAGCAGCGGTTCACGGTCCGCGCGGTCTACGAGGAGTCGCAGCTCGCGGGCGACTACGTCATCACCCGCGCGGCCTGGTCCCCGCACCGGGCCCAGGACAGCGACTCGCTGGTGGCGGTCACCTTCAAGGACGGGGTGCCGCTCGCGGACGGGGTGGCGGCGGTGGAGCGCACGGCCGCGCGGTACGGCGGCCCGGAGGTGCAGACGCGCGAGGCGTACGCGCAGTCCTCGGCGGGCGGCATCGACATGATGCTCACCCTCGTCTACGCGCTGCTCGCCCTCGCGGTGCTGATCGCGCTGCTCGGCATCGCCAACACGCTCACCCTCGCCGTGCACGAACGCACCCGCGAACTGGGCCTGCTGCGGGCCGTGGGGCAGAGCGGGGCGCAGCTGCGGGCCATGGTCCGCTGGGAGTCGGTGCTGGTGGCCGCCTTCGGCACGGCCGGCGGCCTCGGCCTGGGCGCGATCCTCGGCTGGGTCCTGGTGAAGGCTGCGGACGGGGCGGAGGACGGCGCGCTCGCGTTCACCGTGCCGCCGCTGCAGCTGGGCCTGGTCGCACTGGTCGGCGCGGCGGCGGGCGTCCTGGCCGGCTGGCGCCCCGCCCGCCGGGCGGCGCGCCTGGACGTCCTGCGGGCCATCGCCTCCGAGTAGGTGCACCTGGGTACACCCCTGCCCGGTGGCCAGGTGCAGTGGCCCGGGCCGGCCCGACCGGCATCGTCGTCCGTGAGACACAGCGGTGGACGAGCCGAACGGAGCGGGGACATGGGGAC
This sequence comes from Streptomyces sp. NPDC057010, assembly GCF_042673805.1. Taxonomy (NCBI): domain Bacteria; kingdom Bacillati; phylum Actinomycetota; class Actinomycetes; order Kitasatosporales; family Streptomycetaceae; genus Streptomyces; species Streptomyces sp. NPDC057010. The sequence continues at coordinate 281,608 of NZ_JBHUSC010000005.1, forward strand.
GGTCAAGGTGGGCGGCGCCGCGGAGCGGCCACGGCGGATCCGGGGTGCGGCGGGGGTGTTCCTGGTGGTGGCCTTCGCGGCCTCCGGCGTGCTGGGCGCGGTGCAGCCGGCCCTCGGGGTGCCGAGCGAGGTGGTGCAGCTGACGCAGTTCGGCCCGGCGGCCGGGGTGGCAGTGCTCGCCGTGTTCCAACGGGAGCGGGTCGCCGGGCTGTTGCGCGGGGGCGGGCTGCGCGGGGCGGGCCGGGCCGGGGCGTTGCTCGCCATGGCGGCGCTGGTCGTCGCGCCGGCGGTCCTCGCGTACGCGGGGTACGCCGGGGGCGCCGGCGGGGGTGGGTGGTTCACCCGCCCCGGGGTGCTCGGGCATCCCTTCGCGCTGATCGTGGTGGCGCAGCTGATCGGCGCCTGTGGTGAGGAGATCGGCTGGCGCTGCCTGCTCCAGCCGCTGCTGCGCACCCGGTTCGGGCCGGTCTCCTCCTCCGTCGCCGTGGGTGTGCTGTGGGGCGTCTGGCACGTACAGGTCTTCGCGCAGCGGCCCGCGTACGCGGCGGCGTTCCTCGCCGCGACCACCGGCATGTCGGTGGTGCTGGGCCTCGCGCTCGACGGCACGGGCGGCGTCTACCGGCTGCTGCTCGCGGGCGGTTTCCACGCCCTGGTCAACCTCGGCATGCTCCTCTTCCTGGACGAGGAGGCCGGCGGCGTCCTCGCGATGGTGTGCTTCGGGGCCTCCTCCCTGGTCGCGGCCCTGCTGGCGGTCGTGCTGCGGGCCGCACGGGCCGGGGCCGGGGCGGACCGGGAACCGGCTACCCTGCACGGGACATGAGTTCGATCATCTCCCGTGCCCTGGCCGCCGTCTGGCGGTGCCAGCTCGCGAGTCTCGCGGCCGTGGCCGCGTTCTTCGTCGGGGCGGGTGTCATCGGATCGCTGCTGCTCCTGCCCGTCGGCCTCGGCCGCCGGGCCCTGCCGGCCGCCGCGGCCGCGCTGCGGCGGCGGTCCGAGCGCTCCCGCGAACGGGCCGGCGGCTGGTCGGGGGTGCGGATCGGCCCGCCCGAGCCCCTCCCCCGCGCCCACCGCGCCCTCCTGGCCGCCGACGGCTTCTGGCGGGACCTGGCCTGGGCCTGGCTGGAGCCCCTGGCCGGCGGCCTGCTGGTCGCGCTGCCGCTCGCCCTCGTCGAGTACGGGGCCTTCGGCGTGCTCGTGCAGCCGTTCGTCTGGCGCCTCCTCGGCGACGGCAACTGGTACGGCTTCGTCCTCGTGGACAGCACCCCCGCCATGCTGGCGGCCCTCGCGCTCGGTCTCGCCCTCATGGTCCTCGGGGCCGCCGTCGCGCCCCGCGTGCTCCGCCTGCACGCCCGCTGGACCGGGCTCCTCCTCTCCCGTCCTCGGGGCACCGAACTGAAGCGCCGCATCGAGGAGTTGACGGACGGCCGCACCGAGGCCCTGGAGGCGCAGGCCGCCGAACTCCAGCGCATCGAAAGGGATCTGCACGACGGCGCCCAGGCCCGGCTGGTCGCCCTGGGCATGTGCCTCGACACCGCCACCCGGCTGCTGGAGCGTGATCCCGTGGCCGCCCGCGCCGAACTGGCCGAAGTACGCGCGCTGTCGGCGCGCGCCCTGGACGACCTGCGCGACCTGGTCCGCGGGATCCAGCCGCCCGTCCTCACCGACCGCGGGCTGGGCGACGCGCTGCGTTCCCTCGCGCTCGACAGCTTCCTCGACGTGCGGGTCGAGGCCCGGCTGCCGGGGCGGCTCGCCGCGCCCGTGGAGTCGGCGGCCTACTTCGCGGTCAACGAGCTGCTGGCCAACGCCGCCAAGCACTCCGGCGCCGGACTCGTCCGGATCACCGTCGAACACCACGACGCCCGCAACCCCCTGCTGCGCGTCACCGTCACCGACGACGGGCGCGGCGGCGCGGACCCGTCACGGGGGACCGGGCTGCTGGGCGTGCGCAGGCGGTTGGCTACCTTCGACGGGACCCTCGCCCTGGAGAGCCCGCCGGGCGGCCCGACCACAGTGACGCTGGAGATTCCGTGCGCGTTGTCCTTGCCGAAGACCTCTTCCTCCTGAGGGACGGGCTGGAACGCACCCTGCGGGAGCACGGCTTCTCCATAGCCGCCTCGGTGGACAACGGCCCCTCCCTGCTGCGCGCCCTGCTGGAGGAGCGCCCCGATGTCGCGGTCGTCGACGTACGCCTGCCGCCGACCTTCACCGACGAGGGCCTGCAGGCCGCACTGGAGGCCCGCCGCCGGCGCCCCGGGCTGCCCGTCCTGGTGCTCTCCCAGTACGTCGACCAGCTCTACGCCAACGAGCTGCTGGCGGGTGACGAGGGAGGCGTCGGCTACCTGCTCAAGGACCGTGTCACCGACACCGGCCAGTTCATCGACGCCGTACGCCGGGTCGCGGCGGGCGGCACCGTCCTGGACCAGAAGGTGATCTCCAGGCTGCTCTCGCGCGGCGACGCCCGGGGCACCATCGCGAGCCTGACCCCGCGGGAGCGGGACGTGCTGGAGCTGATGGCCGAGGGCCGGTCCAACGCGGCGATCGCCGTCACCCTGCACTTCAGCGAGAGCGCCGTCGCCAAGCACACGGCGAGCATCTTCGCGAAGCTGCGGATCGCCCCCTGCGCGGAGGACAACCGGCGGGTGCTCGCCGTGCTCGCCTATCTCCGCGGCTGACGCCGCCGACCCTCGTACGAACGAGCGGGGCCGGCGGCGTGCGTCGTCACGGGAGGTCGTCGGTCGGCAGGTCGGCCTCGTAGACGTGGGGCGTGTCGGAATCCCACTCCACCAGATCCGCGCCGCCGAGGACCGCCTCGTCCGGGTCGGGCATGCCTGCCCGCCGCAGGAACTCGATGACGTCCGCGTCCGAGCGGGCCACGCCGAGGGACTCCTCCCCTCCGGCGGTCCGCAGGGTCACCTGCCGGCCCCCCGACGGGAAGATCCGGTGCACGACAACGGGTGCGTGATGCATACCACCAGCCTCGCCCCGGCGGCCGGACCCGGCATCCCGGGCGCTCACGGGGTGCGGCCGGCCGCCGGGGCGGGGACGCGGAACGTCGAGGGATCGGGGTAGGTCGCCCGCTCGGCGTGCAGGACCTCCTCCATCTCGGCCTTGAAGGCGGGGTCGAAGAGGTCGACGTCGAGCAGCAGCCGCAGCCCGCGCAGGGTCGGGTCGAGCAGCGGGCGGGCCATGCGGGAGCCGCCGGCGCGGATCGCGGGGAAGCCCGTCCGCACCGTCTCGGCCCTCCCGCCGAGGCGGTCGTCGAGGCCCGCGGTGGCGTAGCCCGCGATCAGCGCGAGCTCGGTGAGGAACCTGCGGGCCCCGAGGGCCATCTCCTCGGCGCCCTGGAGGGTCTGCACGGAGCCGCCCGCCACGTTGAAGTCCTCGCTCGTGCGCCTGGGGCCGCGCGCCTCATAGACGGCGAGGGCCTCGTCGAAGAGCCGGCCCGCCTCGTCGACCGCCCTCATGGCCGTCACCAGCCGGTCGATGTCGATGCCGATGCCGATCTCGCGCTCCACGCTGCCTCCCGGGTCCGATCCGTTCTGGACAGACCGTAGGAGGCAATGGCTCCGCTACGGAACACCCGTGCGGTGGCGAGATCTTCACGGTTCCCGACTCCCCACGCCCCCTTGCGAGTTGAGACAAGGGTTCTCGACAATGCGCATGACAACCGAAGGATCTTCGGTCGCATTTGTCCTCAGAGGGGAACCCCCACATGAACAAGCCTCTCGCCGGCGCCTTATTCTCCCTGCTCCTCGTGGGAGCGGCGGCCGCCCCGGCCGTGGCCGCACCGGCCGCACCGGCCGTCGCGGTCACCTACGCGGGTACCGTGGCGCTCAGCAACTGCTCCGGCTCCGTCGTCCGCGCCCCCGCCTCACAGCCGAACGACCCCGCGCTCGTACTGTCCAACGGCCACTGCCTGGAGACCGGGTTCCCGGCGGCCGGCGAGGTCGTCAAGGACCAGCCGTCCAGCCGCTCCTTCTCCCTGCTCAACGCGTCCGGCTCGAAGGTCGGGACGCTGCGGGCGAGCAAGGTCTCGTACGCGACGATGACCGACACCGACGTGTCGATCTACCAGCTGACCAAGACGTACGCGCAGATCCAGAGCCAGTACGGCATCACCGCGCTCACCCTCAACGACGCCCGCCCCACCCAGGGTTCGTCGATCAAGGTGGTCTCGGGCTACTGGAAGCGCACCTACAGCTGCAGCGTCGACGGCTTCGCCTACCGCCTCAAGGAGGGTGAGTGGACCTGGAAGGACTCGGTCCGCTACACCTCGTCCTGCAACACCATCGGCGGCACCTCGGGTTCGCCGGTGATCGACACGACGACCGGCAAGGTCGTCGCCGTCAACAACACCGGCAACGAGGACGGCGGCCGGTGCACGGACAACAACCCGTGCGAGGTGGACGAGAGCGGCAACGTGACGGTCCGCCAGGGCATCAACTACGCGCAGGAGACCTACATCATCGTCCCCTGCATAGCCCCCGGCAACAAGATCGACCTGAGCCGCGCGGGCTGCGCCCTGCCGAAGCCCTGAGGCGTGTCCGCCGCCCGGCCCCCCACGGGCCGGGCGGCGGCCGCCGGACCGCACCGGCCGGACCGCACCGGCCGAACCGCCCACGGTCCGGGCCCCGGACAGGGATACTCGGACGCGTGGAACTGCTCATCGATCACCGCTGGCTGCTGGAGCGGCAGGAGGCGCTGTTCAAGGACGTGGAGGTGGCCGACCACTCCGCGCTGGTCGCCGCCGTGGCCCGGCACCGGGTGAACACGCCCAGCCTGGACGTGGACAGCCCCGACGCCTACTGGCGCGCGGCCGCCCTGCTCGAGGCGATCGTCCTGCTGCGCCCGCTTCCCGACGCCAACGAGTACTTCGGCTACGGGGTCGCCGTCGCGTACATCGAGGCCTCCGGCAAGACGGTGGAGGCCTCGTACGAGCAGTGGCGCGACCTCGTCACCGACATCCGCACGCTCCGTGCGACCGTCTTCGACGTGGCCGACCGGCTGCGCTCCTGGCAGCCCGCGTAGCGCCGCGCCGCCTCAGCGCTTGCGCGGGGCGGGGGTGGTGCCCACCAGGAGCGCGTCGCTGACGAGCCGCGCGCCGCGCGCCAGGCGCCCCAGCTGTTCGAGCTCCACCGCGTACATCCTGATCGTGTTCTCTATGACGGACTCGGCGACGCCCATCATCGGCAGTTCGGCCCGGCTGGTCTGGAGGGCCACCCGGACCGCGCGCATCTCGTGCTGCAACTGGAGCTGCACGTGCCGCGCCAGGAGGGCGTGGTGACGGGTCAGGGTCAGGTAGCCGCCGTAGCGGGCCGGGAGCAGGTCCCGCAGCCAGCGGGTGGCCGTGCGTTCCCAGTCGTGGGTCCCGGGCGCCTTGACCTGCAAGGGCCAGTCCGGGCTGCGCGTGATGGTGGCCGTCTGGGGCATTCTCGTCACTTCCGAGTGGTGTCGAACTCTGATCGAGACGTTGCTGTGGGCGGCCTCGGCCCAGGGGTTGACCGAGGCCGCCAGGGGCGCTCTGCGGGATCCGAAAGCCTGGACTCGACACGCTGTCGCGACGTGAGGAGGTTCGTCGCGCCGCGTGTGTGTTCGGGAGGGCATGGGGTCGCTCTCCTTGGCATCTGGTGGATCCGGAACGCCGCCGTCAGTAAACATATATACCGTCGAGTAAGCAAGCGCATGAAAAATTTCATGCATGCCGCAGGCTGAATATCCCCCGTGGGACATCGGGAGGAATACGCCCTACAGGAAGAAACCGTGCTGGTCGGCGACCTGCTCGTAGTCCTCGAGGCGCGCCTGCGTCCGCTCCGGGTCCGCGTCGGCCATGGCCTGAAGCAGTGCCGCGGAGAGCATTCCGGGTGCCGCGTAGGAATCGAAGACCAGCCGTGACCCGGTCCCCGCCGTCAGGGTCACGTCCGCCTCGTCCACGAGCGGTCCCAACGTGGGATCCGTGATCAGGACGACGCGCAGCCCCGTGCTGCGGGCGGCCCGGATGGCGGCCAGGGTCTCCTTGGCGTGCCGGGGCATGGCGAACGCCAGGACCCACGTCCCGCCGGCCGCCCGGGACTGGAGCAGGGCGTCGTAGGCGACGCTGCCGCCGCGGGTCACCAGCCGCACGTCGGGGTGGATGCGCCGGGCCGCGTACGCGAAGTACTCGGCCAGGGAGACCGAGATGCGCAGCCCGAGCACGGTCAGGGGCACCGAGGCGGCCAGCTCGCGGCCGATGTCCAGCACCTGGTTGGTGTCGGCGAGGAGCCGGCGCACGTTCTCCAGGTTCTCGATCTCGGCGTCGACGGCCGCCTGGAGCTCGTTGCGGCGGATCTGCTCACGGGAGTCGGGGGATCCGGCGACGGCGCTCAGCGCGATCGGCTGGAGCACGTCGCGCAGGGCCGGGTAGCCGCTGAACCCGAGGGAGGCGGCGAACCGGGTCACGGAGGGCTGGCTGACGCCGACCCGCTCGGCGAGCTCGGTGATCGAGAGGAACGCGGCCTCGGTGAGGTGGTCGATCAGGTACTGGGCGATGCGGCGCTGGCCCGGGGAGAGGCGCCGGCCGTCGAAGAGCGCGAGGAGCCGGTCGGCCGGAGGGCGGACCTGCTCGGACGACTGGCCGCTCGGCGTGATCGCAGCCGCCTGTGCGCGTGCCTGCTGACCCGATGACACCGGAGGGCCTCCTTCTCATGTCACTCGGGATCAAACATAGCTCACGCCCCGTGGCCGACGAAGATCAGTCCTGGGCGCGCGAGGTCACCGGGGCGTCGGTCTGATCGCCGAGGAACTCGTACCAGCGGCGCTGGAGGCACAGGTAGCGGGTGTCCGCCTCGACGAGGTCGAGGAAGGAGCCGATGGTCTCGCTCAGCCGGTCCCCCAGGCCGTGGTCGGTGAGCGAGCCGTCCTCCCCGAAGGCGTGGTGGGCGCCGGCGAGGCTGAACATGTCGGGGTAGACCCGGGCCCCGAGGTGTTCGAGCGGGACGCGCAGGGCCCACAGGCCGCGGTTGCCTCCGACCATCGACGGCGACGCCGAGACCAGCAGGGTCTGCTGGTCCTTGAAGGGCTGCGGCCGCACGCGGGAGACCCAGTCGATGGCGTTCTTCACCACGCCCGGGACGGAGGCGTTGTACTCGGGCGAGGCGATCACCAGCGCCTGGGCCGCCTCGATCCGCTCACACAGGGCCACCGCGCCCTTCGGCAGCCCCTCGTCGGCCTCCGCGTCGCCGTCGTAGGGCGGCATGGGGAAGTCGCCGAGCGCCGCCGGGTCCGCGATCGCCCCGGCCCTGACCACCAGGCGCGCGACGAGCGCGGCCAGGCGGGCGTTGACGGAGCCGGTGCGGGAGGACCCGGACAGGACGAACACGCGCAGGGTGGAACGGGCGCTCCCGCCGTCGTGCGGGCGGGCGGGGTCCGCGGGGAAGGTCTCGTGGTCGGTCGGGTTCATGCCGTCTCCTGGTGTCGGGGCTGGGGGCCGGGCACCCCCTGAGGTGCCGGCTGCTCACGCGGCGGGACCCGCACACGCGGTGTGCGGGTCCCGTCCGGGCCGCCGGGGTCACTTCGCGGGGGGCTTCTCCCAGCGGTAGAACTCGTGGGCCATGGCGTCCTTCGGACTGCGCCAGGTCTCGGGGTTGTGCGGGCTGATGTAGGCGGTGAGGCGCTCGCTGAGGTCCCGGAACTCCGGGTGGTCGGTGACCTTCGCGATGGCCGGGCCGGGGGGCCGGTCCGACTCGATCAGGTGCATGTACACGTCGCCGAACTGGAAGAGGCTGCGCCGGGTGACGCCGACCAGGTGCGGGAGTTCGCCCGCGTCCGAGCTGGCGAACAGTTTCGCGATGTCCGGGGCCGATTCCGGCGCCATCCGGGCGACGATGAGAGCGCGGTGCGGGGTGTGCATCCGGGGTGCTTGCCTTTCGTTTCAGACGCGGCTGGCGGCGGGGGTGCGGTTCTCGCGTTCGCGCTGCTCGATCTTGTCGCGGATGAGCGCCATCTGGATCGGGGAGTTGCGGTTGATGTTGTCGGTCATCCACGCGTCGTCGACCGGGGCGTCCGGCTTCATCGCGAAGTCCTGGGTCCACTTCATCCGGGTGCCGCCCGGAACCTTGAAGTACTGCCAGTGGATGTCCATGTGCGCGAACGGGCCGGTCTCCACGCGCCGGGCACGGACCGTGAGGCTCTTGCGGTCCACGGTGCGCTCCGAGACCCAGCTCCACACCTTGCCGTTCTCGTCGGGGTGCATGGTGAGGCGGAAGCGGGTGGTGTCGCCCTGCCGGTCGAGGATCTCCAGCGACGCGTATTCGCTGAAGAGCTGGGGCCAGTTGGGGAGGTCGTTGGTCATCTCCCACACGACGTCCACGGGCGCGTTGACCGTGATCTCGTTCTCGGTGTGTCCTGGCATGTCACGCTCCTGTCATGAGGCTGTTGTTGACGAGGTCGAGGAACTCGTTGGGGGTCTTGCAGCGGTCGGCATCGGTGGGCAGCGCCCGGCCGCGCCGGTTCTCCAGCTCCCCGACGATGCCGAGCAGGCCCAGCGAGTCGAGGCCGTAGTCGTCGAAGGCCGAGTCGGGCCGGCTCGCCAGCTCGCCGGGGTCGACGGTGATGCCGGCGGTCTTCATCAGGGCCGCCAGCTCCTCCAGGGTCAGTCGGTCGGTCATGTGCGTTCTCTCTTCCTACGAGGGGACCGTGCGGGTCCTGACGTGTCCTGACGCGTCCCGCTACCGGGGCGCCGAGGCGCCCTTGCGCAGGACGAGCGCGGCGTTGGAGCCCATCCGTCCGCGGCTCAGCACGAGCGCGGTGCGCAGCTCCGCGGGGCGGGCGTCGCCGGTCACCACGTCGAGGTCGTGGCAGACGTCGAAGACGTTGGGGGTCGGCGGGACCATGCCGTGCTCCAGCGCCAGGACCGCGGCCGCGGTGTCCAGGGCGGGCGCCGCGCAGTACGCCCTGCCAGTACCGGTCTTGGGGGCCGTGACCGGCACCTTGTGCCCGTGGGTGCCGAGGGCGTCGGCGATGGCCGCCGCCTCGGCCGCGTCGGCCTCGGCCGTGCCCAGGGCGTCCGCGAAGACCACGTCGACCTCCTCGGGTGCGCAGCCGGCTTCCCGGAGGGCGCCGCGGACCGCGTGGGCCAGTCCCTCGCCGTAGGGGTCCGGCCGCTGCGTGCCGCTGAAGGTCGCGGCGTGGCCGGCCAGTACGGCGCGGACCGGGGCGCCGCGCCGGCGGGCCGCCGCCTCGTCCTCGACGACGAACATCGCGCCGCCCTCGGCGGGCACGTATCCGCAGGCGTCGGCGGTGAACGGCCGGTAGGCGCGCTCGGGGTCGTCCCGGGTGCTCAGGCCTTCGTACTCCAGCTGGCAGACGATGGAGTACGGGGCCAGGGGCGCCTCCGTCGCCCCGACCAGCATCGCCCGGCTGCCCTGCCGGATCGCCCGGACCGCGTGCGCGAAGGCGTCCAGCCCGCCCGCCTCGTCGCTGGCGACGACCCCGCAGGGGCCCTTGAGGCCGCGGCGGATGGAGATCTGCCCGGTGCTCGCGGCGTAGAACCAGGCGATGGACTGGTACGGGCCCACGTAGCGCGGCCCCTGGTCCCAGAGGTGTTGCAGCTCGCGCTGACCGAACTCGCCGCCGCCGGAGCCGGCCGCTGTGACCACGCCGAAGGAGAAGGGGTCGTCCGCGTAGTCGGCCTGCCCGAGGCGGGCGTCCTCCAGGGCGAGGTCGGCCGCGGCGAGGGCGTGGTGGGTGAAGCGGTCCGTCTGGACGAGGAAGCGGTCCTCGACCATGGCGCCGGGGTCGAAGCCCCGGACCTCGCCCGCGACCCGCAGCGGCAGGTGCTCGCAGCCCGCGCGGGTGACCCGGTCGAGCACGCTCAGGCCGGACTGGGTGGCCTTCCAGAAGGCTTCGGCGCCGACGCCGTTGGGCGCGACGACCCCGATGCCCGTGATGACCGTACGGCTGGTCACGAGACCTCCTCCTTCGGCCGGGTCATGACCACGGCGGACTGGAACCCGCCGAAGCCGCTGCCGACCGAGAGCACGTTGCGCAGCTTGCGGCCGCGGGCGGTGCGGGGCACGTAGTCCAGGTCGCACTCGGGGTCGGGCGTCTCGTAGTTCGCCGTCGGCGGTACGACCTGATGGGTCATGGCGAGCACGCAGGCCGCCAGTTCGATCGCCCCGATGGCGCCGAGGGAGTGACCCACCATGGACTTGATGGAGGTCATCGGCGTCTTGTAGGCGTGGTCGCCCAGGACCCGCTTGACCGCCGCCGTCTCGTGGCGGTCGTTCTGCTTGGTTCCCGAGCCGTGCGCGTTGACGTAGTCGATCTCGTCGGCGGTGGTCCGGGCCTGGGCCAGGGCGGTTTCGATGGCCCGGGCCATCTCCAGGCCCTCGGCGGTCAGCCCGGTCATGTGGTGGGCGTTGCCGAAGGTGGCGTAGCCGCCGATCTCGCAGTAGACGGTCGCCCCGCGGGCGCGGGCGCGTTCCAGCTCTTCGAGTACCAGGACGGCGCCGCCTTCGCCGAGGACGAAGCCGTCCCGGTCGGCGTCGAACGGCCGGGAGGCGTGGGCCGGGTCGTCGTTGTTGGGGGAGGTCGCCTTGATGGCGTCGAAGCAGGCCACCGTGATCGGCGATATGGGCGAGTCGGAGGCGCCCGCGATGCACACGTCCATCCGGCCCTCGGCTATGGAGTGCACGGCGTACCCGATGGCGTCGAGTCCCGAGGTGCAGCCGGTGGACACGGTCTGGACCGGGCCGCGCGCCCCGGTCTCCTCCGCGACGGCGGAGGCGAGGGTGGCGGGCGTGAACGCCCGGTGCAGGTAGGGCCCGGCGAACTTGTGGTCCACGTCCCACCAGGCGCCGGACTGGCTCACGGCGACGTAGTCGTGCTCCAGGCGGGTGGTGCCGCCGACGGCGGTGCCGAGGGAGACGCCGGTCCGCCAGGCCTCTTCCGTGGTGAGGTCGAGTCCGGCGTCGAGCAGGGCCTCGCGTGCGGCGACCAGGGCGAACTGGATGTACCGGTCCGCCCGGGCCGTCTCCCCCGCGCCGAGGCCGTGCGCGGCGGGGTCGAAGTCGACCTCGGCGGCTATCCGGGAGCGGAAGCCGGCCGGGTCGAAGAGGGTGATGCCGCGCGTCGCCGTACGGCCGTTGGACAGCAGGTCCCAGAAGGCCGAGACGCCGATCCCGCCGGGTGCGACGACCCCGACCCCGGTGACGGCCACCCGGCGGCGGGTCACGAGACCGCTCCTGTGCGGTCCGGGGGCTGCGCCCAGGCGGTGCTCTCCGGGTGCGGGGCCTCCTCGGTGTCGACGTGGCCGAGTTCGGGGCGGGGGGCGAGGGGGCCGAGGTGGAAGACCATGCGGGCCTCGGTGTCGCCGATGTTGCGGAACCGGTGGCGCACGTTGAGCGGGACCAGCAGTCCCTGGTCGACGCGCAGCGGGTGGGACTCGCCGTCGAGGTCGACCTCCAGCCGGCCGGCGACCACGTAGACGAACTCCTCGGAGTACGGGTGGTAGTGCTCGGCGATGGACTCCCCGGGAGCCATGATCGCCATGCCCATGAAGCCGCTGGTGGAGCCCACCGAGGTCGGGGTGAGCACGGCCCTGAGGTCGCCGCCGCGCCGACGGTTGGGCGGCGTCTCGCTGAGGTCGACGATGCGTGGGCGCTGTCTGGTCATGGCGGGGTCCTCCTGGCGTGTGGGGAGCCTGGACGGGGCTGGGGGGTGGGGGCGGAGAGGGGTCAGGACTGCGCGGGTGCCCGGCGGTCGGTGATCAGGTTCATGGTGTGGTGCGCGGCGTGGACGCGCTCGCCGTGCTCGGCCATCAGGCGTCCGAGCACGGCCGCCTTGCGCGGGCCGTGGACACCGAAGGTGGTCTCGGGCTCGGCGTCGAACGGGCCGCGCACATCGATCAGGCGGACGACGATGTCGTCGCGCTGGAAGATGCTGCTGCTCCGAACGGGGCTGGCGGGCCGGTCGGCCGCGGCCTCGTCCTGGCGTGCCAGGAACCGGGCGAGCGCCGTGCCGCAGCCGGGCTTGGCCGGGTAGAAGAGCGCGTGCCGCTGCACGTCGGCGGACTCGGGTTCCGGTGCGGCGATGTGGTGGACGGCCGGGACCGCGGCGCGCATGAAGAACATCCGCGCGGATTCCGGGTCGTTGAGGTCCCGGTCCTGTTCCAGGTAGGGGTTGATGGCCTCTTCGACGGCGCGCACCTCGGGCTGTTCGGAGACGTGCCGCAGGGCCGCCATCAGGTCGCCCTGGACCTCCACGGTCCGTACGACGCGGTTGCCGTGCATGAACAGCGAGGTGCGGCACAGCCGGGTGTGGTCGTCGACGCGGGCCGCCGGGGAGGCGTAGCTGGAGAGGATGGACGCGACCTGCTTCTCGCTGCCCGGTTTGACGGTGAAGGTGAGGGCGTGGCGGACGATGCCCTCGCCCAGCCGGGGTGCGTGCTGGAGCCGCGCGGTGGCCGGCCGCGCCGCCTGGTCGTAGCCGCGTCCGGTTTCGCGCAGGACGGTGAACTTGAGCGGGCGCATGGCGCGGGCACAGGCGCCCAGCGGCTTGACCTGCTCCGCGTGGTGCTCGCTGTTGACCCAGGCGAGGTACTGCGGGGCGCTCTCCCACTCGCTGGTGATGAGCCACTGCGACGGGTTCTCGAAGGACTGGCACAGCTGGTCGCTGATGTGGCCCGGGACCGACGCGATGTCGTTGCGGAGCTTTTCGTACGCCTCGAAGAACTGCTGCTGGGTTCCCTCGTGGAGGTCCATCAGCAGGACGACCCGGAGCATGGAGCCGTCGAAGGCTGACTGCGACACCCGTTCGGACAGGGTGGTTGTCATCTACTCACTCCTTCATGAGGGGGTGGAGATCCATCGCGTACGGACCCCTCGTCCGTCACCGGTGGCGTCCGCCCGGGCCGGCGGCCGGTCGTCTCGGTCGGGAACGGCGGGGCCGGCGCATCTGGGGGGAGCCGCTGTCGCTCATCGTCATCTGGGTGCGGACGTACCGCTACATGTCCGGATCAAGCGGGTGACAACCGGCGAATCATCCGGGCCTGATGGACGATCGGGGGCATAAAGAGTCCACTCCCCCACACAGAAAACAGGAGCCCGCAGCTGATGGAAGACAACGCCGATGTTCGCGTACCGGTTCTCGTCGTGGGCGGCTCCCTCGTGGGCCTGTCCACCTCGCTTTTCCTGAGCCGCCACGGAGTGAGGCACCTTCTGGTCGAGAAGCACTCCGGTACCTCCCCGCACCCGCGCGGCCGCGGCATCAACGCCCGGACCATGGAGCTCTTCCGCACGGCGGGGGCCGAACGGGCGATCCGCCATGCGGCGTCCGCGCTGGAGGGCGTTCAGGGCATTCTGCAGGCCAGGTCACTGACCGAAGGCGACCAGACGTGGCTGATCAAGTCGGTGGACCCGTCCGGGGCGCTGCGCAAGTTCAGCCCGACCGGCTGGTGCCTGTGCAGCCAGAACAACATCGAGCCGGTACTGGCCGCGCAGAGCCGCGCTCAGGGGGCCGACATCCGGTTCTCCAGCGAACTCATGAACTTCGACCAGGACGCGACGGGGGTGACGGCCCTGGTCAAGAACCGCGAGACGGGCGAGCACACCACCGTGCGGGCCGACTTCCTGATCGCCGCAGACGGTCCGCGCAGCCCCGTGAGGGAGCTGCTGGGCATCCCCCAGACGGGTAACGGCGAGCTGTTCCACAACGTGAGCGTCACCTTCCGCTCGGAGCGGCTCATCGACGTGCTGGGCGATCTGCGCTTCATCGTCTGCTACCTGATGCGGCCGGGAGCGGACGGCGCGCTGCTTCCGGTGGACAACGCGACGCAGTGGGTCTTCCACGCCCCCTGGCACCCGGACCGGGGCGAGACCCTGGAGGACTTCACCGACGAGCGGTGCGTGGAACAGATCCGCAACGCCATCGGAGTGCCCGACCTGGACGTCGAGATCGGCGGCAAGGCTCCCTGGCACGCCGCCGAAAGGGTGGCGGAGCGCTACTCGTCCGGCCGCCGGGTGTTCCTCGCGGGTGACGCGGCCCACGAGATGTCCCCGACCGGAGCCTTCGGTTCCAATACGGGCATCCAGGACGCGCACAACCTGGCCTGGAAGATCGCCGCAGTGCTGGACGGGGCGGCCGGCCTCGAACTGCTCGACACCTACGAGGCCGAGCGGCTGCCGGTCGCCAAGGCCACGAGCGAGCGGGCCTCGGCCCGTTCGGCGGAGCACAGCCACCCGGGGTACGCTCCGCCGCCCACGATGGGCGGCGGACCGGGCAGCGGGGTGCTGCCCACGGCCATGGGCTACTGCTACCCGCGCGGCGCGGTCGTCGGCGGCGACCCGGACCGGCCGATCATCCCCCAGGCGATGCGCCTGATGGGTGACACCGGCACCCGGGCCCCGCACATGTGGCTGCTGAGGGCCGGTGAGCGGATCTCCGCCCTGGACCTGTACGAGCGCTCGTTCGTGCTCCTCAGCGGCGCCGGGACACCGTGGCGGGAGGCGGCCGAACGGGTGGCCGAGCAGCTGCCGGCCGTCCGGCTGGACGCCTACGCCATCGGCTCAGGGCCGGACGCCGACCTGCTCCAGGAGAGGGGCGCCGACTGGGCCGAGGTGCACGCGACGGACCCAGCGGGCGCGGTGCTCGTACGGCCCGACGGGTTCGTGGCATGGCGCTCCGAGGGGGCCGTGGCCGACCCCCGGGCGGCGCTGCTCGAGGTCCTCTCCACGGTGCTCCACCGGAAGTGAGCCCTTCGCTCCCCCTCCCGCCGGCCGTGCGCGCGGCCGGCGGCAGGGCCTCAGAGACGGACCGGGCGACGGGCCCGGCGGCGGGCTCAGCGGCAGGCCCAGCAGCCCGCCCAACAGCCGGCGGGGGGCGGGGCGGCGCGCCGGCGGCCGGGCCGCGGACCGCCCTTCGCCGCCTCGGGGGCCCCGGCGGTGCGGCGCGCGCAACACGCCACCACGACCGCGATCGCAGCCACTTCCTCGGGTGCGGCCAGACCCTTCTCGACACGCAGCAGGCTCGATATCGGTACGTCGTTCTGCATCGGCACGGCCTCTCGTACGGGGGCTGCGCGTGCGCCCTGCCGCGGCGCGGGGGATCGACCGTCCCGGCGCCCGCGCGGGCTGCGCTCGGGTGGCTCGGCGCGCTCCTGGGGCGTGTGCCGCGGATGCGCACCGGCCGGCGGATTCCCTTCGGACCACCGGGAATCCTGACGCGACCGACGCTACAAGCGCGCGGCGGAACCGGCACGTTGGGCGCCGGCGGGCGCCCGCGCCCCCGCCCGGCCGCGGCGCTGCCACCGGGTCGGCCGTGACCGGCCGCGAGGCCCTGCTCTGCCGGGGCTGCGCGGGCCGGCTGTACGCGGTGTGCACCACCGACGGCGGCGGCCGCGGGAGCAGGGTCGGCGAGTGGGAGGTCGACCACGAGATGCCGACCACGTGCCCGCTCGCCGGGCTGCTGCCGCTCACCGGGAGGGCGGCCTCGGTGTACGAACTGCCCGGCGCGGAGGAGGTCATCGGCCGGCCGAACTGAACACGGCGGACTGGGCCGCACGGGTGAGCGTTCAACGTGTGAACTCCCTTGGCCCGTCGGCCCGTTGCCCGGTTCCATCTCTTGACGCCCGCAGGGGCGGGGAGCACAGTGTCCAGCGGCGCGGCTTGAGAGCGCTCTCAAGCGGTGCACTCCCCCGACTCCCCGGCCGAGAGGGCCCCCATGCGTGAGACATCCGGCAGGAAACGTCCGACCGCCGTCCGAAAGGCCGTGACCGCCGCGCTCGGCACGATCGCCGTGGTCGCGGCCGCCGCCGCGGCCGTCGTCCCGCCCGCGAGCGCCGCGGCTCCCCCCGCCCCGTCCGGCTGGTCCCAGGTGTTCCTGGACGACTTCAACGGGGCCGCGGGCTCCGGTGTGAACACCGTCGACTGGCAGTACACCACCGGCACGAGCTACCCGGGCGGCCCGGGCGGCTTCGGCACCGGCGAGATCGAGACGATGACCGCCGACCCCGCCAACGTCTCCCTCGACGGGGCGGGCAACCTGCGCATCACCCCGCGGCGCGACGCCGCCGGGAACTGGACCTCCGGCCGGGTGGAGACCCGCCGTTCCGACTTCCAGCCCCCGGCGGGCGGCACCCTGCGCACCGAGGCCCGCATCCAGATGCCGAACGTCACCGGCGCCGCGGCCAAGGGCTATTGGCCCGCGTTCTGGATGCTCGGCGCCCCGTACCGCGGCAACTGGTGGAACTGGCCCGGCATCGGCGAGCTCGACATCATGGAGAACGTCCAGGGCATCAACAACGTCTGGGCCACCATGCACTGCGGCACGAGCCCGGGCGGCCCCTGCAACGAGACCTCGGGCATAGGCGGCCAGCGCGTCTGCCCCGGCACCAGCTGCCAGGGCGGGTTCCACACCTACGCCGTCGAGTGGGACCGGTCGGCCGCCGTCGAGCAGATGCGCTTCTCCGTCGACGGGACCGTTTACCACACCGTACGGGCCGATCAGGTGGACGCCGCGACGTGGACGAACGCCACGAACCACGGCTACTTCATCATCCTCAACGTGGCCATGGGCGGCGGGTTCCCGGACGCCTTCGGCGGGGGCCCCGACGCGGGCACCGAGCCCGGCCACCCGATGGTCGTCGACTACGTGTCCGTCCTGCGCTCGACCGGAGGCACGACCCCGCCGACGACACCGCCCACGACGCCGCCCACCACTCCTCCGACGACCCCGCCGGCAGGGCGGCGCGACGCGTACTCCGCGATCCAGGCCGAGTCCTACGACGGCCAGAGCGGCGTGGTGAAGGAGGCCACCTCGGACACCGGCGGCGGCCAGGACCTCGGCGCGATCGGCAACGGCGACTGGGCCCTCTACCGGGGCGTCGACTTCGGCTCCACCGCGGCGCGGCAGTTCCACGGGCGCGTCGCCTCCGGCGCGGCCGGCGGCGTCAGCGGACTCGTCGAGGTACGGCTGGACGGCCCCACCGGCGCGCCGGTGGGCAGCTTCTCCGTCGCGAACACCGGCGGCTGGCAGAGCTGGCGGACGGTCCCCGCCAACATCAGTGGGGTCACGGGCGTCCACGACGTGTACCTGATCTTCAGCAGCGGCCAGGGCGCCGACTTCGTCAACGTCAACTGGTTCGACTTCGGCCACTGAACCGTGGGCCGTACGGGGCACGCCGCGGCGGCGCGCCCCGTACTCCCCGGCGGCGGGTCAGCGAGCCGCGCCGAAGTCCTGCGTCCAGTACTGGCCGGGCTGTGCGAGGCCGATGCCGATCTCCTTGAAGGAGCAGTTGAGGATGTTGGCCCGGTGGCCCGGGCTGTTCATCCACCCCTCCATGACCTTGGCGGCCGTGCTGTAGCCGTACGCGACGTTCTCGCCGTACGTCTGCCACGCGTACCCGGCGCGGGTGATGCGCTGGCCCGGGTCGGAGCCGTCCGAGCCGGTGTGGGACATGGTGTTGTGTGCGGCCATGTCGGCACTGTGGTCCTGTGCGGCCTTGGTGAGCTTCGCGTTGACGGTCAGCGCCGGGCACCCGGCGGCAGCGCGCTCCTGGTTGACGAGCGCGAGGACCTCGGCGGCGGCGCCGGTCGGGGCGGGCGCCGACGCGGTGGGCGCGGACGTCGTGACCGGCGGCTTCACCGGCTTCGGCTGCGGCTTCGGCTGCGCGGGCCGGGGCGCCGGCGGGGGCGTCTCGGTGACCGGCGGAGCGACGGGCGCGGTGGGCTCGACGGGCGCCGGCGGGACCTCGGCCGGGACCGGGGACGTCACGGGCTGCTGCGAGCCCGGGAGCCCGAGGGGGGTTCCGCGCCAGGGGTTGCCTTCGTGCCGGGCGGCGGCGGGCCGGCCGGAACCGGACTCGTGCCCGTCGAAGCACGCCATGGCGGCGGTGGGCACGCCCACGATCGCCAGCGCTCCGACGGCGACGGCTATCTTCCGGCGATGCGTCTTCTTACGGTGCTTCCTCATGCGTGACCTCACTCGGTGATCGCGAAGCTCCCGACGCCGGACCCGCGGGGCGCCGGAGGAGCCGCCATTCTGAGAAGCCCGGCGGCGACCTGGCAAGCCGCCACTACTAAGGCGCATAGGAGTGCCGGGCCGGCGCTTGAATCGGCCCGAAGATCGTGCATCCCTCCGCCCCTGCCGTCCCGCGGCGCCCCTGACGCCACACCAGAACCGTCCTCCATCAGCAGCGTTGAGGGGCGCGAAACCAGAGACTCCGGTTCCGTTTCCGTCGGAGTACGGCATGTCCTCGCCAAACAGACAAAAAGCGGAAATGTCGACCGCTCGACGATCACCCCGCCCCCCGTCGTATCGACACCCACGACGTGACGCATGTCACGGTTTCCGGGTCGCCCGGCACCGCCCCGCGCCTCCGGGCGGACGGGATACCCTGCTGCCCCGGCCGGGCGACCGGTCGCGGACACCCAGGAGGAGCGCCCGTGCCCGTACAGCGTCCCGGGAACCGCCCCACCCTGGAGGCGGTGGCGGAGCGCGCCGGGGTGTCGCGGGCCACCGTGTCCCGCGTCGTCAACGGCGGTGACGGGGTCCGCGCGCACCTGGTGGACAAGGTGCGCGAAGCCGTCCGGGACCTCGGGTACGTGCCGAACCCCGCGGCCCGCACCCTGGTCACCCGGCGCACCGGCGCCGTGGCGGTGATCATCGCCGAGCCGGAGGACCGGATCTTCTCCGACCCCTTCTTCTCCCGCCAGATCCGCGGCATCAGCAAGGAACTGACCGCGCACGACACCCAGTTGGTGCTGCTGCTGGTGGAGGACCGCGGGGACTACGACCGCATCGGGCGCTACCTGGCGGGCGGCCACGTGGACGGCGCGCTCGCCTTCTCCCTGCACACCGACGACCCGCTGCCCGCGATCGCGCGCCGGCTCGCCGTGCCCACGGTCTACGGCGGACGGCCGGGCTGGACCGCCGCGCCCGGTGAGCCCGACGGCGTGCCGTACGTGGACGCGGACAACCGCGGCGGGGCGCGCGCGGCCGTCCGGTACCTGCTGGAGCGGGGTCGCGGGCGGATCGCGCACATCGCCGGCCCGCTCGACCAGACCTCGGCGGCCGACCGGCTCAGCGGCTACCGGGACGTACTGCCCGGGGCCGATCCCGCGCTGGTCGCGGAGGGGGACTTCACCGTGGCGGGCGGGGCCCGCGCGATGGCCGAACTGCTGGAGCGCCGTGCCGGCATCGACGCGGTGTTCGCCGCGAACGACCTGATGGCCACCGGGGCACTGCGGGTGCTGCGGGAGGCGGGCCGGGCGGTGCCGGCGGAGGTGGCGGTGGTGGGCTTCGACGACGCCGAGCCGGTGGCCGAGAGCGCCGATCCGCCGCTGACGACCGTACGCCAGGACATCGAGGGCATGGGCCGGCTGATGGCGCGGCTGCTCCTGGAGATCCTGGGCGGGGAGCGGGGCGAGGGGTCCGCGGCCTCTCCGGTGATCACCGCCACGGAGCTGGTCCGCCGCGCGTCCGCCTGAAGTCGGGGCCCGGCCGCACGGCGTGGGGGCGCGGACAGCCGGACGCGCCGGGGCCCGTGGCGAGGGCCCCGGCGCGCCGGGTTGCCGATCCCGGTTCAGCCCCGCACGGGGCACTGCTTCCAGGAGAAGTGGTACACGCTGTTGATGCTGCCGTCCGTGGAGTCGAGCGCCATGAAACTGGTCTTGTCCGGGTCGGAGGTTCCGATCTCGGTGCGCAGTTCGGTGTTGATGTTGAAGTTGCGCTGTTCGCCGCAGGGGGCGAAGACGAGGGCCTGGACGCCGGTGGTGTCGGTCGCCTGCCAGTTGTCGTCGAGCGCGCCCGTGAACTTGTGGGTGCGCTGGGCGGTCTGGCTCATGCCCTGGAAGTAGTAGCTGGCCTTCTGGGTGCCGATGGCACCCTCCTGCAGGCTGCCGAAGCCACGGTAGTCGGCCTTGGCCACGGCATAGGTGAAGCCCTGGGGGACGTGCACGACGAGGGAGAGCTGACAGTTCTTGCGGCCTTCGGTGGCGGGTACGCCGCCGCCGGCCTGGGCCAGGTACTCGCTGTAGGTGACGGTGAAGGCGGTGTTGTCCGGGGAGACGGCGACGGCCGCGCTGCCTGGGCGGCAGCCCGATCCGTTGACGGAGGCGACGTCCACGGTCACCTGGTCGGAGGGAGCCTTGGCGGCGGGAGCCGAGGCGATGGCCCCGGCCGAGGGGGAGAGCGTGACGAGAGCTGCGGTCACGGCGGCTGCGGTGAATCCGGTACGGAGCGACTTGATCACGTGGACATGGATAGCCGCCGGCGGCGGCTCCGGGCGGTCGACGGGTACGCGGACTCACCTCGATGGCCGCAGGAGTTCACCGCAGAAACGTTTATTCGCCACATATGGGACGCCCGAATGGCCCCACCTCGCGTCACATCAACGGCGATTGATCCCTTTTCTCCTAATATCGGCGCAATGAGGAGACCCCTGCCCCGCGCCCATCGGTCCGCCGTCGTCTCGGCATGGATGATCGCCGCCGCCGTGGCCCTCGCGGCGGTGAGCCCCGCCCCGGCCCTCGCCGGCGTCCCGCGCACCGCGGGCCACCACACCGGTCCCGTCGGCGGGCCTGAGCCGAAGGCCGGCGAGGCCGGCGAGGCCGCCGTGATCGGCGAGGCCCACGCCCGGGTGCACGCACGGCTCCGGGAGGCCGCCAAGGGCACCCAGTCCTATCCGCAGGCGAAGCGCACCGCGAGCCTGGCCGCACTGCGGGAGTCCCAGCTCAAGACCAACGCCGGTCTGTCGGCCGCCGAGTCCGGCCGGTTCACGGAGTTCTTCCCCTCGCCCGACTTCGGCGTGCACGTGGCCCTGCTGCGGACGGGCAAGGTGCTGCTCTTCTCCTTCGAGCGCGTGGAGGCCGACCCCACCAAGGAGACCGGGCCCACCAACACGGTCGGCCGGACGAACGCGGGCCGCGCCTACCTGTGGGACCCGGCCCGGGGCACCGGCCCGCGGGCCTTCAAGAACGTGCCGCCGCCCACGGTCCTGATGCCGGACGGCAGTTACGCCCCCCGCCCGGCGCCCTTCTTCTGCGCGGGGCACTCCTACCTCCCCAACGGCATGGTCGGCGTCTTCGGCGGGAACGTCGGCGGAAAGGGCGGCAGCGGCGCCAAGCTCTCCTTCGTGTTCGACCCGTGGACGGAGCAGTGGTACCGCAACCGCGACATGGCCGTGGGCCGCTGGTACCCCTCGGCCGTGACCGGGGCGGACGGCCGCCAGATCATCATGTCCGGCCAGTCCGAACGCGGTACGGGGACCCCCACTCCGGTGGTGGAGCGCTTCCCCTCGCTGCGCCATCCCGTGCCCTGGCGCCCGTTCGACATCCCGCTGGACCTCCCCTCGCAGCGCCTCCGCGCCGACGCGCCCTTCCGCAACGACTATCCGCACCTCTTCTCGCTCCGGGACGGGATGATCTACGGGCTCGGCCGCGACGCCGACCAGCAGTGGCGGTACGACCCGGTCAAGGAGGTCCGCACCGACCTGCCGCGGCGGCCGGCCGACTTCCGGGGGTACGGCTCGGCGGTCCCGCTGCCGGCCGGGTTCCGCGGCCCGGACTCGGTGCTGGTGCTCGGCGGCGACCCGCGCGACCCGCTCACCTACCGGCTGTCCGGCGGCCGCTGGACGACCGAGGAGCCGCGCGCCTTCGGCCGGACGCAGGACGACACGCTGATCCTCCCCGACGGCACCCTGCTGACGGTCAACGGGGCCCTCGACACCCGGGACTACGGGAGCGGCCCGTTCAATCCGAAGGCCGATCCGAAGTACCGCCGGATCGAACTGCGCGACGCGCACGGGCACTGGCGGCTCGGTCCGGCGCAGCGGCTGCCGCGCGGCTACCACTCCAACGCCCTGGTCCTGCCCGACGGCCGGATGCTGGTGACCGGGGACGAGCTCCAGCAGATCGCCAACGACCCCGACATCCGGGACGGCATGGACGGCAGCATCGAGCTGTACGAGCCCGCCTACCTCCACCGGGGCCCGCGGCCCGCCCTCGACCGGGCGCCGGCCGGCGAACTCGCCTACGACGCCGCCTTCCAGGTGTCGAGTGCCACGCCGGGCCAGGTCGCACGCGCCGTGCTGCTCGCCCCGACGACGGTGACCCACTCGGTGAACACCAGCCAGCGCCACCTGGAGCTCCGGCGCACGGGCGTCCACGGCAACACGATCGGTCTGCGGACGCCGCCGAGCGCGGCCGACGCCCCGCCCGGCTACTACATGCTGTTCCTGCTCAACTCGAAGGGCGTCCCCAGCACAGCGAAGTGGGTCAAGCTCGGCGTCCGCTGACCGGGCCGCCGCCCGCTACCGGAAGCGCGCCACCGCCGCGTGCCCGGAGGTCCGCACACGCCCGGTGAAGGGGCCCGTCGCCAGGACCGCGTCGTACGGGCCCAGGGCGACGGCCGGACCCGGCGCCGCGTCGAGCTCGGCCGGGCTGCCGAGGGCGACCACCAGCAGGGTTTCGCGGGGCTCGGCGGCGAGGGTGATCCGGCCCCGTACGACGGCGGTCTCCACCTCCGCGGCGCCCCGGCGGTACATCACGTTGAAGTTCACGACGGGGCCCGACAGGAGCCGGCAGCCGGTCGGCTCGTCCCCCGCGAAGTCCTGCGGCGCGAACCGCTCGTCCACCAGCCTGCGGACACCCCCGACCGTGAGGTCCATGCCCGCGCCTTCGGCGAGGGTGAGGGTGCGGTCGATCCCCGGGAAGGCCGAGAACGGCCCGTCGGCGGCGACCTCGGCGAGGCTCGCCCGCCAGTGGAAGTCGTCCATGCCGGCGCCCTCGGGGAAGACCGCGATCTCCCGGGTGGCCCCGCCGCCGTTCTTCCACTCGCCGGCGGCGCGGTCGGCCGCCCGCAGGATCCGGAGCCCGGCGCTGCCCGTCATGCGCGGGAGGCGTCCTTCTCCATCGTGGGGCGCAGTCGCTCCAGGAGGGCGTAGAGCGTCGCGCTCTCGGTCTCGTCGAGGGTGTCGAGCGCGCCGTGCGTCGCCTGCATCTCCTCCCGTACGCGGCGGATGACCTCGCGGCCCGCGTCCGTGGCCACCACGTTCTTGACGCGGCGGTCGGCGGGGTCCGGTTCGCGGCGGACCAGCTCGCGGGCCTCCAGGCGGTCGACGATGCCGGTCACGTTCGACGCGTCGCACACCAGCAGGGTGGCGAGGCCGCGCATCGGGAGCGGGCCGTTCAGCTGGGCCAGGACCCGGGCCTGGGTGGAGGTGAGGCCGTAGTGCGCGGCGGCGGCCGCGAAGTCGCGCCACTGGGCGGTGCCGATGGCCGCGAGCAGCTCCAGCAGCTCGAGCTTGGAGGGGGCGTGCGTGGCGGTGTCGCTCATGTCTGGAGCCTACCCAGTTTGATTGACATTATCAATTGTTTACTTGACCACCTTAACTATTGAGGTCTACCTTCGGTCGAGTTACTTGATGACGTCAAACATCTGCGTCCTGAAGCTCTGAAGCACGAAGAAGGTCCTGCCAGCCATGAGCACCCCCTCCCCCGCCGCCGCCCCGGCCGCCACCGGGCAACGGAACGAGACGGTCATCGTCTTCGCCCTGAGCCTGGCCGCCATGGTCGTGTCGATGATGCAGACCCTCCCGGTCCCGATCCTGGGCCTGATCCGGAACGACCTCGGCACCTCCGCCGCCAACGTGAGCTGGGTCACCACCGCCACCCTGCTGTCGGCGGCCGTCTTCACCCCGCTGCTCGGCCGCTTCGGCGACCAGCACGGCAAGAAGCCGACGCTGGTGGCCGTGCTCGGTGTGATGGTCGCCGGATCCGTCATCGCCGCGCTGGCGACCTCGCTGCCGCTGCTGATCCTGGGCCGGGTGCTCCAGGGCGCCGCCACCGCGATCTTCCCGCTCGCCCTCTCCGTCCTGCGCGAGGAGGTCCGCCCGCAGAAGCTGCCCGGGGCCATGGCGCTGGTCAGCGGCACGCTCGCGTTCGGCAGCGGCCTCGCGCTCGTCGCGACCGGACTCCTGACCTCCGGGTCCGGAGCGGACTACCGCAACGCCTTCTGGATGGCGACGGGCTTCGCGGCCATCGCCCTGCTCGCCGTGGTCTTCCTGGTGCCCGCGACCCGCCACAAGACGGGCGGCCGCACCGACTTCCTGGGCGCGCTGACCCTCGGCATCGCCCTGCTGCTCCTCCTGCTGCCGATCTCCCAGGGCCACGAGTGGGGCTGGGCCTCCGCCCGGACGCTGGGCAGTTTCGCCGGCGCCGCCGTCATGACCGCCGTCTGGGTGCTCGTCGAGCGCAAGGTCCGCGAGCCCCTCGTCGACATGCGGATGTTCGTCCACCGCCCGGTGCTCATGGCCAACCTGGCCGGCATCCTCGTCGGCTTCGGCATGTTCGCGAACTTCCTGGGCGTCTCGTACCTCGTCCAGATGCCCGAGGCGCTCACCGGCTACGGCTTCGGCGCCTCCATCCTGCGCGCCTCCGTGCAGTTCCTGCTGCCCGGCGCGATCGTCTCGCTCCTCGCCTCCCCGATCGGCGGCCAGCTGGTCCGCCACCGGGGTCCGCGCGTGGCGCTGGGCCTGGCCGCCGCGCTCGGCGCCGTCGGCTTCGCCTGGCTCGCCCTGGACCACCAGCACACCGCGTCGGTGATCGGCGCCGGCGTGGTCGTCGGCGCGGCCGTCAGCTTCGGCTACGCCGCCATGCCCGCCGTGATCATGTCCAGCGTCCCGCACCACCAGAGCGGCATCGCCAACGGCATCAACTCGATCTCCCGCTCCACGGGCAGCGCGATCGGCTCCGCCATCGTGACCACGATCCTGGCGTCCAAGACGATCGAGCACCTGCCCGCGGGCGTTCCCCCGCTGCCGGCCGAGTCCGGGTTCACCCTCACCTTCGCGATCGGGGCCGCGGCCTTCGCGCTCGTCGCGGTGATCGGCTGGATCGGCCTGCGGGGCGGGCACGGGACCGTGGCCGCGGGCGGCCCGGCACAGCCGGCGGCCGCTGCCGGGGAAGCGGCCGCCGAGAAGGCCGACGCCGTGCGCTGACGCCCGGGGCGCCGCATGGTGGGTGCATGAAGGCTACGGACATCATCGCCGACGGGTTCGGACGCATCCGGGAGATCGTGCACGAGGCCGTGGAAGGCCTCCCGGCGGAGCGGCTCAACGCGCGCGTGGACCCTGCGGCGAACTCGATCACCTGGCTCGTCTGGCACCTGGCCCGGATCCAGGACGACCACATCGCCGACGCCGGGGACCTGGAGCAGGTGTGGCGGGCCGGGGGCTGGGCGGACCGGTTCGCCCTGCCGCTGCCCGCCTCGGCCACCGGCTTCGGTCACACGGCCCGGCAGGTGGGCACGGTCCGCGTCGACTCCGGCGAGCTGCTGCTCGGGTACTACGACGCGGTGCACGAGCAGAGCCTCCGCTTCGTGCGGGGGCTCGCCGCCGCCGACCTGGACCGGGTGGTCGACGAGCGCTGGGATCCGCCCGTCACCCTGGGGGTCCGCCTGGTCAGCGTGCTCTCCGACGACCTCCAGCACGCCGGCCAGGCCGCCTTCGTACGGGGCCTGCTGGAGCGGGGCGGCGACTAGCGGGGGCTAGCTGGGCTAGGGGGGCTAAGGGGCGGCACGCCTGAGCTGGTCCAGGTAGGCACGCGCTTCCGGGAGCTTGTGGTGCGTGGGGCCGCCGATGCGCTCCAGGGCGGCGATGAAGCGTTCGGTCGCCGCGATGGCCTCGTCGCGGCGCCCTGCCTGGGCGTAGCCGGAGATGAGGGTGGTCAGCGCGCGCAGGGTGTCCACGTGGTCCGGGCCCGAGGTGTGTTCGCGCGCGGCGAGGGACGCCTTGAGGTACGGCAGCGCCTGCTCGTGGTGGCCGGCTTCCAGGTGGGCGATCGCGAGGTTGTGGTAGCGGTAGGAGACCTCGTCGCTGTCGGCTCCGTGGATGTGCTCGAAGCCGTGGACGGCCCGTTCGTAGCAGGCGATGGCCGCGTCGAGGTCCCCGGCGTCGTGGTGCAGGTGCGCCAGGTTGTCCACCCACGTGTAGGTGCCGAGGTGGTCGGGGCCGTAGAACCGCTCCATGTCCGCGAGGATCTCCCGGCAGAGCGCGGTGGCCTCGGGCAGCCTGCCCGCCTCGCGGTAGGCCTTGAACAGTTTCAGCTTGCGGGCCTCCAGACGTTCCCCGCCCGGCGGCAGGAGGCGCCTGCTGTCGGCCACGGTCTCCTCCAGCAGGGTGATCGCCCGGTCCTCGCGGCCCGCCTCCGCGTAGGCGTCCGACAGCTTCTCGCGCCAGTCGAGGCCCTGCTCCTCGTCCACGTCGGGGTTGAGCTCGCCGCTCTCCAGGGCCTGTTCGAGGTAGGGGACGGCCTCCATGGGGCGCCCGGCCGACAGGTGGGCGGCCCCGATCGCCTGGAGGGTGATCAGGGTGTCGTGGGCGTGCGGGCCGAGGGAGGCCGACTGGTGGCGCAGGTTCTCCAGCAGCAGGGGGATCGCCCGGTCCTGCATGTAGGTGTCCCCGGGCGGGGCCGCGGCGGACCAGACGCACAGGAAGAGGGCGTAGTTGTGGCGCAGCCGCAGGACGTCCTCGTGCCCCGGGCCCAGCCGCCGCTCCGCCTCGGCGAGTTCGTCGCGCATCCGCACGGTGGCGTCCGGGCTGAGGTGGACCGGGGCGTCGCCGGGGTCGTCCAGCCGCAGGTCGAGCGGGCTCGGCGGAGTCCCGGGATTCGGCGGGTTCGCGGGCTTCGGGGGGTTCTCCGGAGCGGCGCCCTCGGCGCGCTTCCTTCGGAACATCGCCGTCACTCTCCTCGTTCGGTGGCGGTCACAGGGGGGACGCGAGATCCCGTACGAGCTCCAGCAGTTCCCGGATCGCGGCGTAGGGGGCCCGCCCGCCGTCGAGGTAGGCGCCCAGGGCGGCCCGGTCGGCCGCGGTCAGCGAGGCGAGCGGACGTCCGGTGAAGGACAGCGGGTCGCCGAGGTCGTGCACGGCGGTGCCGTGGACCACGTGCCGGCCGCCGGGTGCGGCGGTCACGGCATGCGGGCCGCCCCGGGCGGGCCCGGCGAGGGGGCGGGGCTGGGGCACGGCGGCGAGACCCACGGCGTCATGGAAGTACGGGGCCGCCCCCTCGCCCCGGCTCTGCCCGCCGAGGACCCGCCACCCCGGGACGGCGAACAGGTGCTCCAGGCGGGGTCCGGCCGTGTTCCAGGCGGTCACCATGGTCCGGTCGGAGTCCTGTTCGAAGCAGTAGACGCCCCCGGTCGACGCGGCGGTCACGAACTCGTGCGGCGAGAGGAAGGCGGCGGCGTCCACCGTGCCGTGCTGCTCGGGCACTCCCCACCAGCCGCGGGCGGACAGCGGCCGCAGCTCCGCGTCGGTGAGGATCACCCGGCGGTCGCCGGCCAGCATGATCCGCTGCCCGGTGGGGTCGACGGCGTGGACGGTGCAGCGCTCCAGGCCCAGGTCCCGCAGGTCGATCCGCTCCAGCGGCCGGTCCGCCGCGCCGAACAGGGCCACCGGCCCGCCCGACAGCAGGACGACGAAGCCCCGGGCGGTGGCGAAGGTCCGCGCCCCGATGAGGTCCGGACCGGACGCCAGGACCTCCGCGCGCCCCGGCCGGTACAGGACGAGCTCGGGGGCCAACCACAGGATCGTGCGCAGCGCGAGGACGGCGTCGGGTCCGAGGCAGGTCACGGGGGCGGTGCCCACCCTGATGTGATCGGCGGACCAGAGCAGGGAGCGGGAGGCGAGGTCGTGCACCTCGATGCGGGTGGCGTACTCGTCGCGGGGGCGCCCCCGGCCCGGGGGGCGGTAGCTCTCCCTGGTCATGACCGGCGCCCCGGGAGCGAAGGAGACCCGGTCCGGTGCCACCGGGCCGTCGCGGCGCGGCAGGTGCCACACCGCCCGCCCGGCCGCGGCCCGGGCGGTGCGTTCGGCGGTCTGCGGCCGGTGGCGGCGCGAGCCGAGCCGGGCGGCCAGGATCCGGCCGGGGCCGTCCTCGTGCGGGGCCCAGTGCTCGGGCGGATGGCGGTGGGCGATCCGGATCGCGTCGGTGACGGGGACCCCGCGCATGAGGTCCCAGAGCCCCGCGCGGTCGGCGGCCCGTACGAGGTGTTCGGCCGCGTCGTCGATCTCCGCCGCGGTGCCCCAGGGCAGGCGGTCGGCGCCGCGCCGTTCCCGCAGGTACAGCAGGGCGCGGCCGATGGCGGCGCGCTCGGCGTCGGCAGCGGCGGAGTCCGGATCGCGGGCGAGGCGCTCCCGGTGCAGGGCGAGGCTCTCCTCGGCGATGGCGACGGCCTCGGTGTGCCGCCCGAGCGCGATGAGCCTGGCCGCCGCGCCGTCGAGCTGGGAGGCGAGGACGTCCCGGTAGTGGGGGCGGACCTCGGCGAGCTGGCGGTAGAGGTGGAGCGCCTCCAGGTGCATGTCGACCGATTCGGCGTGCCGCCCCGCGTTCCACAGGTGCAGGCTCTGGATGCCCAGGCTGCCGGCCAGGTCGTCCCCGAAGCGGGCCGGATTGAGTTCCGCCATCTGGCGGGCGTACGCCACCACCGCTCCCGCGCCCTCGGCCGCCTCGTCGCTGCGTCCGGACACCGACAACAGGAAGCTCTTCACCATCTCCAGGCGGTTCACGTCCGAGGACATGCTCCACCACAGGAAGGGATCGTGGTCCAGCACCTCCTCGAAGAGCCGCTGCGCCTCCGCCACGGCCTCGTGCGCCCGCTCCGGGGCCCCGGTCTCCCAGAACGCGAGGGCCAGCCGGGTGTGCGCCTGGGCCAGGGCGCCCAGCGCGGTCGGTGCGGGGCCGCCGTCCTCGTCCCGCTCTCCGCCCTCCAGCAGCAGCGGGATCGCCTCCTGGAGGAGGTCGACCCGGTCCTCGGCGGCGATCTCCTTCAGGAAGAGGCCTCCGAGGTTGAGGAGGGCGTCGCCGTAGGCGGGCCGGTGCGCGGGATCCTCCTCGGCGGCCTGCCGGGTGAGGCGCAGGGCCTCCTCCATGTACGGGAGCGCCTCGCCACGGCGGTCCGCCTTGAGGTGGGCGGTGACCAGCTGCGAGCAGAGCCGGGCCCGTTCCATTCCGTCCGCGGTGCCTTCGAGGCGGTGGGTGGCGAGCCGTACGGCCAGGTCCGCGCCGCCGTCCTCCACCCGTACGTCGCCCGGGGGCACCAGCGGCTCGATGGCCTCCAGGACGTCGAGGTCCACGGAGTCGAGGGTGGCGAGGGAGGTCAGTACGGAGCCGCCGCCCCGGACGGCGAGGGCGGGGTCGCGGCGCAGCAGGGGGAAGAGGACGGCCGGCCCGATGTGCGGCCAGCGTTCGGCGGCGGCGATGAGGAAGGTCAGGGCGCGGGGTGTCCAGGCGGGCGCGGCGCCGCCGTCGCGCTGGAGGACGCGGGTGGTCGCGGTGACGGACCACAGGTCGGTCGGGTAGCCGGTGACGGGGCTGCCGGGGAGGGTGAGGGCCAGGTAGTCCTCGGCGAGCCGGTCGGGGAGCAGGGGTTCGAGCACGTGGGCGGCCGCCGGGTCGGTGGGCGGGTAGTGCACGGCGTGGGCGCTCAGGATCCGGTCGGCCGGGGTGCGCAGCAGGAGCCGGTCCAGGAGGGGGCGGGCGGTGTCGCGGCGCATCGGGCCGGTGAGGACGGCGGTGAAGACGGTGCGGGCGAGGTCGAGTGCGCGGCGGTCGCCGTCCTCGGCGCCCGCTGGATGCGCCCCACCGGGACCGGGCGTGTCGTGTTCGCCCGGCCGGCGCCAGTTGTCGTGTTCCCGGTCGAGCAGGTACGCGGTCATGCCGGCGAGGCCGGCGGGCGGTTCGCGGCCGCCGGCCCGGGCGTCGACGGCGACGAGCGCGGCCATGTGGACGGCGAGGGTCAGCCCGAAGTCCGGGCGGGCGAGGTCCTCGTACGGCGGGCGCAGGCCGTCGAGGGCGGCCGGGTCCGGGTAGTGGGCCGCGAAGCTGCGGCGGGCGGCCTCGAACATCCTGCTGCGTTCGCCCTGTCGGCCGGAGAGCGGCTCCAGCGGCTGGTCGGAGAGGTCGGTCGCGCGCCGCTGCCGGCCGAGCTGCGCGCGCAGGGCGGGCCAGGGCCGTACCGTGCGCGCGATGAGGAGGATCCGCGCGGGGAGTTCGCCGCCGAGCAGCCCGTTGTGGAACAGCCACCTGAGGTGGGCGTCCGGCCAGCGGTCGGCGTAGTCGACGAGCAGCAGCACCCCGGCGCGGTTCCCGGTGCGCAGGTCCTGGCTGCCCTCGGCGGGCGGGTGGGTGTCGGTGCCGTGCACGGCGTCCACGACGAGCCAGCCGGCGTCGGCGCATTCGGCGGCGAAGCGGGCGGCGAGGCGGGACTTGCCCGCGCCTCCGGGGCCGTGCAGCCAGCGTACGGCCGACCGGTCGGGCTGCTCGCGCCACTCCCGCAGCCGGGCCAGCTCCGCTTCGCGGCCGGTGAACTCCACGATCTCGCTGCGGGTGTCGAGCATCCTGCTGGGCTGGGCGCGCAGCCAGGCGGAGTCCCGCCGCAGGGTGTCGGCGGCGCCGTGGGTGTCGCGGGCGTACAGCAGGTAGACGGGGGTGCCGTCGCCGAAGACGTGGATGTCGGCGCCGACAGCGCCGTAGGCGAAGCCGGCGACGGCGCGGACCTCCTGGTGGACCTCGTCGGGGAGGTCCACGGTCAGCGGGTCCCGTCCGCTACGCCGTCCTCGTCGGCGGGCGGCGGCACCTGCCCTTCGGCCGCCTGGTGGTAGTGGAGGTTGCCGCCCTGCACCGCGAAGAGCGTGCCGTGGTCGCGTGCGGTGTTCGACTGCGTCCAGACCTGTCGCCCGTCCGGCAGGCCGTTCTGCACGCGGGCGACCAGCTCGCGCAACTCGCTTTCGCTGTCGGGGTGTTCCTCCAGCAGGAGGAGCAGTCGCCGACGCCATACGGGCAGCAGCTCCGCCCGGATCTCGTCCGCGCCTTCCGGCTCGGCGCGGCCGACGAGGACGGCGTCCTCGTCCAGCTGCGCCCCGATCGCCTCCCCGCGGGCCTCGCCGCCCCGCCCGAAGAGCCGGACGACCGCGCCGCGGGCGCCCTGCCACACGTCGGTGGCCATGGCTCCGATCAGCGCGGTGGCGCCCGCGCCGGCGAGTGCCGTCAGTGACTCGGCCAACATCCGTCCTCCTGGATTCGATGCGCCGGGCAGCCCTCGGGTTGCCGAACTCCCCGTTCCTGGAGCCAGGTTAGCCCGCGGGGCAGGCGGTCGTCCTCAGCCGCGGAAGGCGGCGGGGCGTTCCGGGGAGGCTTCGGCGAGTGCCTTGGTGACCTCGTCGACGCCCGCCCGGAGCCCGTAGACGGGGGTGTCGGGCTGCTGGCGCCAGGAGTCGTCGATGCCGCCGGCGTCGACGGTGTCGAAGCCGAGCTCGTCGATGAGGGCGCGGACGGCCTTCTTCGCCGCCTCGTCGTCGCCCGCGACGGGCAGCGCCATGCGGTCGGGGGCGCCGGCCGGGCGGTGCCGGTCGAGGATGTCCTGGGCGTAGGTGCCGTTGAAGGCCTTGACCACGCGGTGTCCGAGCTGCCGCTCGGTCCACCGGCTCTCGGTCAGGCCCTCGTCCTCGACGGCGGCGATGCGGCCGTCGCGCTGCTGGGGGTAGTAGTTGTTGGTGTCGATGACGCTGAACCCCTGTGCGGCCCCGTCGAAGAGGCCCGCGGGCAGGTCCGGCACGTTCTTGAAGGGGACGGTGACGACGACGATCTCGGCGCCGCGTGCCGCTTCGGCGACGGTGACGGGGGTGGCGCCGGTCTCCTCGGCGAGCGCGGTCAGCGTCTGGGGGCCGCGCGAGTTCGCCACGGAGACCTCGTGCCCGAGGGCCGTGAGCCGCCGGGTGAGGTTGCCGCCGATGTTCCCCGCGCCGATGATGCCGATCTTCATGAGCTCTCCCGTGCGTCCGGATTCGGGTGGTGCGCTGGTACGAACTCCCCCGGGCGGCGCGGCATTCCGTCCCGGGGCGCACATCCCCCGGACGAGCGACGCGATCGGGCCGACGTACGGGGGTCGGGCGGTTCGGAGCGTCCCGCTGACCTGGTCCGTACGCCCGGCGGCGTAACATTCCGGCCGTTCCACGCATTCCGAGAACCGCACGGAACCGGGCCTGCGTCGGTCAGTGCAGACACCCAGCACGGGGAAAGGCCCAGCCGATGTTCACACTCCCGTCCAGGCACACCGCCGCCGTCGCCCTCGCGGCCACCGCCGCACTCGCTCTCGCGTTCGCCACCACCGCCTCCGCGGACGGCTCCGCACCGAAGGCGGCTCCCACCGCCGCCGCCCCTTCCGTATCGGGCAGCCCCGAGGCCGCCTTCACCCGGATCGCCGACTTCTACGGCGCGTACATCGACGCCGTCTACGACGGAGACGGGGCGACGGCCGAGCGGCTGCGCTCCGCCTACCTCTCCCCCGCGCTCCGGACCGAGCTGGCCCGGTGGGAGGAGGCCAACCACGCCGACGGCGTGCTGCGCGCCCAGAACGTGCCGCTCGGGTGGAAGGTCACCTCCACCGGCAGCGGCACGGGCAGGACCAGTGCCACGGTCACCCTGACCTGGGGCAGCGACACGACGCGGGTCTTCGTCCAGGCGGACCTGGCCACCCGGAAGATCGTGTCCGTCCGGGACTGACGCACGGCGCAGGGGCCGGGACCCGTCCGGGTCCCGGCCCCTCTCTCGCCGTTCGGCTAGGCGCCGCTGGCGTCGAGCATGTCCTCGCGCTCGACGATCTTCACGCGCTCACGGCCCTGCGGCTCGCCGAGGGCCTTCTCGGCCGCGTCCAGGCGGTGCCAGCCCTCCCACGTCGTGTAGCGGACGCCGCGCTCGCCGAGGAAGGACTCGACGGCCTCCGGCGCGGGCGCGGCCGGCGCGTGCAGGCGGCCCTCCGCGTGGTCGGCCAGCAGGTTCGCGACGGTCTCGTTCGCGTCGCCCTTGGTGTGGCCGATCAGGCCGACCGGACCGCGCCGGATCCACCCGGTGACGTACGTCGACTGGAGGTGGCCGCCGGCTTCCATCACGCGGCCGCCCTCGTCCGGGACCGTGCCCGAGTCGACGTCCCAGGGAAGCTTCGGCAGCTCGTCGGAGAGGTAGCCCACGGCCCGGTACACGGACTGGACGTCCCAGTCGGTGAACCGGCCGGTGCCCTTGACGTTGCCGGTGCCGTCGAGCTCGGTGCGCTCGGTGCGCAGGCCGACCACCTTGCCGTCCTCGCCGAGCACCTCGGTGGGCGACTCGAAGAAGTGCAGGAACAGCTTGTGCGGGCGGTCGCCGACGTCCCGGATCGCCCAGTTCTCAAGGGTCTTGGCGACCATGTCGGTCTGCTTGTTCTTGCGGCGCTCGGCGATCGAGCCCTCGTCGTAGTCGATGTCCTCGGGGTTGACGATGACCTCGATGTTGGGCGAGTGGTCGAGCTCGCGCAGCTCCATCGGGCTGAACTTGGCCTGGGCCGGACCGCGGCGGCCGAAGACGTGGACCTCGAGCGCCTTGTTGGCCTTCAGGCCGTCGTGGACGTTCGGCGGGATCTCGGTCGGCAGCAGCTCGTCGGCCGTCTTGGCCAGGATGCGCGCGACGTCGAGGGCGACGTTGCCCACGCCCAGCACGGCGACCTTCTCCGCCTCCAGCGGCCAGGTGCGCGGGACGTCCGGGTGGCCGTCGTACCAGGAGACGAAGTCGGCGGCGCCGTAGGAGCCGTCGAGGTCGACGCCGGGTATGTTCAGCGCGCGGTCGGCGGTGGCGCCGGTGGAGAAGATCACGGCGTCGTAGAAGGAGCGCAGCTCGTCGAGGCTGATGTCGTTCGGGTAGTCGACGTTGCCGAAGAGGCGGACCTGCGGCTTGTCGAGCACCTGGTGCAGGGCCGTGATGATGCCCTTGATCCGCGGGTGGTCGGGGGCCACCCCGTAGCGGATCAGACCGAAGGGCGCGGGCATCTTCTCGAAGAGGTCGATGGACACACCGGGCTCGGAGGCGGCCTCGGACTTCAGCAGCGCGTCGGCGGCGTAGATCCCGGCGGGGCCGGCACCGACGATTGCTACTCGCAGAGGGCGAGGCATGGCAGGGGTTCCCTTCGAGCGACAGCAAGATGGATCAAGGGAACCCTAAGCGAAGGCAACCCTAACCCGGCACCCGGTATCGGCTTATGACCCCATCAGCTGATCTTATGACTCCCCAAAGCACTCCTTGGGGTACGGAGCCCCGAGCGCGCCGCCGGGCCCGCTGAACTCGCTGGTCAGCGCGCACCCCAGCTGACAGACTGAAACGGCCTGACCACCCCAGGAGGACACATGGCAGACGAGACAGACGCCCCGCAGGGCGAATCCCCGGCCGACGAGGCCAAGCGCAGGTTCCGGGAGGCGCTGGAGCGCAACGCCGCGAAGTCCCACGCCCAGCAGGCCCACCAGAGCCGCGCCAAGGTCCAGGGTGCGAGCAGCGGCCCCGGCGGCAAGAACAAGAAGGTCCGCCGCAAGACCGGCTGACCCTCGGAGACGAGGTGCTCAGTCTCGCCGTCACGGCGGCGGGACGGGGCCGCCCCGTCGTGTGTTGGGCCACCCGGGTGAGAGGGGATAACCCCGGGAGTCGCCGGCAGTTGATCAGCGCGTCCCGCCGAGGGCAGCCATCACATGCGACAGAGCGACAGAAGGATCCCCCACATGTTGAAGAAGTTCATGGCCACCGCCGCGGTCACCGCCTCCGTGCTCGGCGTGGGTGCCGCGGTGGCCTCACCCGCCATGGCGATCGGCAACGACAACGGCATCAAGACCGTGAACGGCAACGGCGAAGAGCAGATCTACGGCAACCAGGAGACCAAGGGCATCATGAGCCCCCAGGCCAGCCTGGTCCAGGGCTCCCTCAACAAGCTCTGCATCGGCCTGCCCGCCAAGGCCGACGTCCAGTCGATCCTCCTCCTGATCAACGTCGGCGTTCAGGACATCCCGATCCTGTCGAACCCGCAGAACCAGCAGTGCGCCGAGAACTCCACGCAGGCCAAGGGCGACGAGCCCCTCTCGCACATCCTGGACAACATCCCGGTCCTCTCGGGCAACTTCTCGCACGGCAGCTGACCCGCACCGCCCTTCGGATCCGCGCCGGCGCAGCCCCGCTACGCCGGCGCGTTCCCATGTGACCGGGCCAGGGCCGTGGCCAGTTGGGCCCGGGAGCGGACGTCGAGCTTCTGGTAGATGCGGGTCAGGCGCGACTCCACCGTCTTGACGCTGAGGAACAGCTTCGCCGCGGCCTCCTGGTTGCTGGCCCCCTGGCTGACGAGCAGGGCGAGGCGGGTCTCCGCCTCGGTCAGGGCCGCGATGGCCGCCACCTCCGGGCGGCCGGCCGCCTCGCCCTGAGCGGGCTCCCGGGCGAGTTCCGTCCACGGGGCGGCCCCGGCCCGTTCGAAGACCCCGGCCGCCGCCAGCAGCGCGGCGCGGGCCGGCGCCCGCCGCCGGCGGCGGCGTTCCACGCGGGCGAGGGCGAGCAGGGTGCGGCCGCGCTCCAGCGGCAGGCCCAGCAGATCGAACCGCTGCGCGGTGGCCTCCAGGAGGCGGACGGCCTCGTCGGCCTCGCCCTGGGCCGACAGGCACAGGCCCCGGGCCCGGTCGAGGGCGGCGACGACCCCGGTGCGGCCGAGGCCGCGGGCGACGGTCCGTACGGAATCGATCAGGCGGGCGGCCTCGTCGGGTGCGTCGGCGGCGACCAGGGCCTCCGCGAGCTCCCCGTGCCAGCGCAGGATCGAGGGGTCCACCACCTGCTGGGCGGCCTCCAGTTCGGCGACGCGGCGCAGGGTGGCGACGGCCTTGGCCGCCTCGCCCGTGGCCAGTTCGACGAGGCCGAGCGCGTGCAGGCTGCGGGAGAGGAAGACCTGGTCGTGCTCCTCCTGCGAGGCCTGGATGCCGCGCCGGGCGTATCCGGCGGCGCGGGCGAAGCTGCCGCCCATGACCTCGGCCATCGCGGCGACGTACCAGGCGGGGCCGGGCGAGAGGCCCGCCTCGATGGTCAGTTCCAGGGCCCGGCGGGCGCGGGCGGAGGCGGCTTTGCAGCGGCCGCTGCGCAGTTCGACCTCGGTGAGGCTGCGCAGGACCTCGAAGACGTCCTCGGCGGACCCGGTGCGCTGGACGGCGGGCAGCAGGACCATCAGCTGGTTGCGGGCGTCGTCGAGCCGGTCGTCGAAGAGGGCGTGGCGTACGGCGAGGTACTGGGGCGCGTTGCGCATGCCGAGGGGCACTTCGGGGGCCGGGAGGGCGAGCGCCTCGGCCAGGATGGCCTCGGCGCCCGGGTCCCCGAGGATGCGGCCCATGCGGGCCCGTACGGTCAGGGCCATGGCCTCGGCGACCTGGTCGCCGCCGAGTGCGGCGAGGGCCCCGGCCCGGGCCGCGGCGTCGCGGGAGCGGACGGGGTCACCGTCGCTGAGGTTGTGCTTCGTGGCGATCCGCAGCTGGACGGCGGCCTGGAGGGCGGGGTCCCCGGCGGCCTCGTCCATGGCGTAGGCGAAGGTCTCGTCGAGGGTACCGAGGGCCTGCCCGGCGGCGTCGATGACCGCGAGCCGGGCCCGTACCCGGTCGGCGGGCGAGGCGTCGCGGGCCAGGACGGCCCGGGTGGCGAGGCCGGCGAGGTCGGCGCGGCCGGCCCAGCCCGCGTCCTCGGCGGCGTTGACGAGCCGGGCGAGTTCCTCGCCGGCCAGATGGGGCGGCGTACGTTCGGCCGCGAGCAGGCCGAGTTCGGCGGCGAGGGCCCGCTGGCCCCGGCGGCGGCAGACCGCGGCGGCCTCGGTGATCTCCGCGGCGAGCCACTGGTCGGGGGTGTCCACGGCCAGCGCGCGGTGGCGCACGGCCTGGACGGGGTCGTCGACGGCGGCGGCCAACGCGGCGTGCCCGGCGGCGCGTTCGGGCCAGCCCGCGTCGGCGGCGAGCGCGGTGGGCAGGGCGCCGGCGGTGAACTCCACGGCGCCGTCCTCGCGGACCCGGACCAGCGCGGCCCGTTCCGCCTCGGCCAGCTCCGCCTCGGCGTCGGGGCGCCCGGCCCGGCGCAGCAGGGCGGTGGTGGGGCGTGCGGCGAGGGCGGCGAGCAGCAGGGTGCGCCGGGCCTGGGCGGGGGCTTCGGCGAGCAGCCGGCGGGCGACCTCGCGGGCCTGTCCGGAGACGGGCAGGACGTCGGCGTGGTGGGCGCCGCCGTCCCGGGATCCGGCGGCTTCGGCGAGGGAGTGCCCGAGGGCGAGCGCGAGGCGCGGGTTGCCCCCGCTGGCCTGGTGGATGCGGCCGGCGAGGCGGGCGGGGAGGCCGTGGCGGACGAGGAGTTCGGCGACCTCGTCGGCGCCGAGCGGGGGCACCCGTATCGCGGGGGTGCCCGTACCGCAGAGGGGTTCGCCGACGGAGGTGCCGCCCTGGACGCATTCGGCGACGAGGACGCGGACGCGGGGCGGGGTGAGGCGCAGGGCGAAGCGGAGCAGGTCGGTGCTCTCGGCGTCGAGCCACTGGGCGTTGTCGAGGACGAGGAGGACGGGGTGGCGGGCGGCGAGCGTGCGGAGCACCTCGACGACGGCGAGGCGCAGCGCGACGTGGTCGCGGCCGGCGCGGGGGGCGTCCGCCTCGCGGCGCAGGAGGGCGATGGCGGTGCGCTGCGGGCCGGAGAGCCGTTCCAGCGCGGCGCAGGGGACGGAGGCCAGGAGGGCGGCGGCGGAGGCCTCGGGTATCCATTGGTCGGCGGCCTCGGGGGCGAGGCGCAGTACCATCTCGCGGCGGCACCCGGCGGCGGCCGCGACGGCGCGGACCACCTCGGTCTTGCCGGCTCCGGCGGGTCCGGTGAGCAGGGCGCGGCCGTGCTCGGTCAGGGCGCGGTCGACCGCCCTGATCAGTTCGCCCTGTCCCACACTCGTGTCAGCGTGCCCCGTCGCTGCCCCCACGCACGGCCACCAGCCTTCCCCAGCTCCTGTGCCTTTCCTGTGAGACGCGACAATACGAGGTCGGATGCCGGGTGGGCCCGCATTGTGACGCAGAAATCAGTCGGAGGACGGGAAAACCAGTCGGACCTGCCCGTACGAGGTGTACAGGCAGGTCCGCGGGGTCTGTTGGTCCGTACTATCGGCCCGTCAGACGGTTCAGAAGGTGAGGTTCCAGGAGTTGACGTAGCCGGTGTCGCCGCCGGCGTTGTCGTTGACCCGGAGCTTCCAGGTGCCGTTGGCGACCTCGGAGGAGGCGTTCACGGTGTAGGTGGTGTTGATGTTGGCGGTGCTGCCGCCGGCGCGGTTGTGCAGGGTGTAGACGGAGCCGTCGGGGGCCACGAGGTCCACCTTGAGGTCACCGATGTAGGTGTGCACGATGTTCACGCCGACCTTGAGGGTGGCGGGGGCGTTGCCGGTCACACCGCTGACGGTGATCGGGCTCTCCACGGTGGTGTTGTCGCCGATGGCGACGTCCGCGGTGTTCTCGAAGACCGGGGTGGTCGGGGTCGAGGTCACGGCGGTGAGGGTCGCGGCCGCGTCGGCGAGGCCGGTGCCGCAGCCGCCGGTGCAGGTGCCGGCGAGCGGGCGGGCGTTGGCCTTGATCGCCGACTCGATCTGGGCCGGGGTCAGCGAGGGCTTGGCGGCGGCGACGAGCGCGGCGAGGCCGGCGACGTGCGGGGCGGCCATGCTGGTGCCCTGGTAGGGCTTGTAGATCTCCGCGCCGGGGGTGGTGGTGCCGGCGTTGAGGGTGGAGAGGATGCCGTTCTCGGGGGTGGTGACGGTGCCGGGCGTGTCGGTGGCGCGGCGGGTCTCACCGCCCGGGGCGGCGACGTCGATGATCGAGCCGTAGTTGGAGTAGAAGGAGCGGTCGCCGGTGCGGTTCGTGGAGGCCACGTTGACCACGTTGGCGCAGCTGGCGGGCGAGAAGCCGCTGGCGTTGGCGTTGCTGTTGCCGGCGGCCACGACGACGGTGGTGCCGCGGGCGACGGCCGCGTTGATGGCGTTCTGGTAGCTGGTGCCGCAGGCACCGGAGCCGCCGAGGCTCATGTTGATGACCTTGGCGGGGGTGGCGTTGGCCGGGACGCCCGCGACGGAGCCGCCGGACGCCCAGGTGATGGCGTCGACGATGTCCGAGGTCATGCCGCCGCACTTGCCCAGGACGCGGACGGGCTGGATCTTCGCGTTGTACGCGATGCCCGCGACGCCCTGGCCGTTGTTGGTGGCGGCCGCGATGGTGCCCGCGACGTGGGTGCCGTGCCAGGAGGAGTTGCTGGCGGTGGAGCCGGTGCCGCACTCGCCCGCCGCGCTCCAGTCGCCCTGGTCGGCCGGGTTGTTGTCGCGGCCGTTGCCGTCACGGGCGGCGGCGGAGTCGGAGATGAAGTCGTAGCCGGCGACGATGTTCGGCGCGACGTCCGAGTGGGCCACGTAGCCGGTGTCGATCACGGCGACGGTGACGCCGGAGCCGGTGCTCTTGTCCCAGGCCGCGGGAACGTTCATGCCGGCGGTGGGCTCGAAGAGGTCCCACTGCTTGGCGTACTCGGTGTCGTTCGGGGTGACGGCCATGGCGTAGGCGCGGGTGTCGGCCTCGACGTAGGCGACGTCCGGGTCGGCCTTGAACTGGGCCATGACGTTCGCGGCCTCGGTGGGGGCGGTGGTCCCGCCCAGGCTGACGAGGGCGGCACCGGTGCCGAGGCGGCGGTCGAACTTCGCCTTCTTGCCGGCCTTCTTGCCCTTGGCGGCGGCGTCGTCGGCGGCCGCGGTGTTGGAGCTGGCCTCGGAAGCGGAGGCCTTGTATCCGACGATGAGGTTCTCGACCGGGGCGGCGGGGGTGGCGACCGAGGCGGCAGGAGCGGCACCGGGGATCTCGGCGGCCAGGGCCACGGAGGCGGTGGCGGAGCCCGCGAGCAGGGTGACGGACATCGCCACCACGGATATGAGCCTACGTCTGGATGCGTGCACGGTGTTCCCTTTCGCGGGCCGTGTCCGGGCGGACCGGAGCGGCCGGTCGGTGCAGTGTGGGAGGTTTCCGGCGGCTGCGGAACCGGGGCGAGCTGGTCGAACTCCCCCCGGCGCCACCGCGCGCCACGTTGTCCCGGCCTCGACGGCGGGGCAGGGCAACGGCGTCTCCGGCGGTTCCCCGGGCAGAGCGGCATCACGCCATGTGGGGTTGGCGCGTTGGCCGCTGGCCTGGGGAAGATCGCCGGTGGGCAGACAGTAGGCAACGCGGAGATGAACCGGATACGGGGAAAACCCTTGTCCGCCCCCTGCCGCTGCCCTGGGGGATCCTAAGGGGGGTGTCCGGCCGCCCTACCGGCGGGGTGGGAAGAGCTTGCGGTGGTACGTCCAGCTCGTCTCGTTCGGCTCGCTCCACTTCTCCGGGGCGTGGGCGAACTCGGGGTGCCGGTCCGAAATGTACGCGCGGGTCCGTTCCGGGACCTCGGCGTAGGAGCGGAGTTTGCGGCCCCGGCAGTGGAAGGTGAGGCCGCCGGGGCGCTGCCCCTGTTCCATCCAGGGCAGCCACGGCGACATCCGCGTCCAGGACATCGTGGAGGGGACGCTCGGGGCGTCGGTGGTGAGGACGTCCGCCGGTGCGAAGAACTGGAAGAGCTCCAGGGCCCGGTAGGTGTCGTCGGCCGACTGGGCCGGGTAGTCCGCGACCGGCAGGGGCGAGGGGTAGGCCAGCGGGATCTCCAGGCTGAAGCAGACCTGGTCGCCCAGCTCCGTCACGGGGACCGGGAAGGGCCGCCACGACTGGTTCGCCGGGTCGTTCCAGACGTGGACCACCGGCCTGCCCTGCCAGGTCTCCGCGATCTCGCGGGTCCGGGGGTCGAGGTAGAACGCGGCCTCCCGGGACAGCAGCCGGTAGCCGCCCGTCTCCTCGTCCGCCGTCAGCCGGGCGACGTTGAGCCCCTCGAAGCCGAAGAGCCGCTCGTAGGGCTCCCCCGGCGCCCAGGAGTGGACGTCGCCGGTCCACCAGAACGTCACCTCGGCGCCGTCGAGCGAGGCGCGGGTGCGGGCGAAGGCCTGGAGGAGCTCGGCCGGGGTCTTGGCGGATGTCATAGGCCGTACTGTGCGGGCCGCCGCCCCGTCGGACAAGCGGGCGCACGGACAATCCGCCCGCCGGCGGGGCCGGTTCGCGACCTGCGGCCCGGCATGTGGACGGGGCGGCGCCCGGCATGCGGACCGGCATGCGGATGCCCCGTTGACGGCGCTGTCGCCACCGGCAACCGTGACCGCCATGGGGAACCGACGCCGACTGCTCACTCTCGTCATCTGCCTGGTCCTGGGCAGCGGGCTGGCCGCCGCCGTGCTGGGCGCCTCGCGGGCGGCCGGGCCGCGATCGGGGGCGGCGGCCGCCGGCCCGGCCGCCGCCGACTACGTGGACATCCGCACGGTGCCGCGGGCCCCGGCCGCGGCCCCCGCCGGCCCCGACGCCTCGGCCGGCTCGGTGGCGGTGGACTGCGGACGCAACGAACAGGGCCACTACAACGAGGACAATCTGGTCGTCTCGCCCGGCCTGCGGGCCGGCGCCCACCACACCCACGCGTACGTGGGGAACCTGTCCACGAACGCGATGTCGACCGACGCCTCCCTGGACGCGGCCGCCACCAGCTGTACGGGCGGCGACCGGTCCACGTACTACTGGCCCGTGCTGCGCCGCCTCGACCGGCCGGGAACCCACCCGCACGAGAGCGCGGCGGGCCACGGCAACGAGGGC
This sequence comes from Streptomyces sp. NPDC057010, assembly GCF_042673805.1. Taxonomy (NCBI): domain Bacteria; kingdom Bacillati; phylum Actinomycetota; class Actinomycetes; order Kitasatosporales; family Streptomycetaceae; genus Streptomyces; species Streptomyces sp. NPDC057010. The sequence continues at coordinate 323,153 of NZ_JBHUSC010000005.1, forward strand.
GAGATCCTGCCGGAGGCCTCGGTGCGGGTGGAGTTCCGCGGCAGTCCGGTCGGCAAGGTGGTGGCGATGCCGCGGTTCCTGCGCGGGATGACCGGCGACGCCGTCGCGTTCACGGCGGGCAGCGACGCGGACGTCCGGGCCCGCTGGGGCTGTTCCGGCTCCCCCGACCGCTCCACCACCAGCTACCCGCGCTGCCCCAAGGGGGAGCGCATCACCCGCACCCTGGTCTTCCCGAGCTGCTGGAACGGCCTGGACACCGCCGGCGCGGGCCACCGCTCGCACCTGCGCTTCCCCGGCGCGGGCGGAGTCTGCCCGGACGGCACCTTCGCCGTGCCCGAGTTGCGCATCTCGCTCGCGTACGAGGTCCCCGCGGGCGTGGCCGTCGCGCTGGACTCCTTCCCCGAGCAGCGGCACAGTCCGCGGACGGACCACGGGATGTTCGTGAACGCGATGACCGACGGCCGGATGGCGGAGGTGGTCGACTGCCTCAACGAAGGCCGCGAGTGCCGGATGTGAACGGCACCCCCGAGTGACGTAGGCCACATGAACCGAAACCCTCCGGGGGGCGTGTTCCGACCGCACCACACAGGCGAGGAAGACGGAGAGGGTGAGATGGCCGGACCACTGTGGCCCCGCACTCGGCGGGGCTCGACCGATGAGGCACTGATCAAGTCGGTGTACGAGGAGCACGGCCACGCCCTGCTCTCGTACGCCACCCGGCTGACCGGGGACCGGGCCGCCGCCGAGGACGTCGTCCAGGAGACGCTCATCCGGGCCTGGCGGCACTCCGAGGTCCTCGTCAACGGAAAGGGTTCGGTACGCGGCTGGCTGCTGACGGTGGCCCGCAACATCATCACCGACCGCTACCGGGCCAAGGCCGCCCGGCCGCCCGAGGTCTCCGGGGAGTCGGCCGCTCCCCCGGTGGAAGCGGACCACGCCGACTCCGTCGTGGACAGCATGACGGTGCTGGGGGCCCTCGACCAGCTGTCGCCGGAACACCGTGACGTGCTGACGGAGTTGTACTACCGGCAGCTCAGCGTCGCCGAGACCGCCGACCGCCTCGGCATCCCGGCCGGAACGGTCAAATCCCGTTCCCACTACGCGCTCAAGGCCCTGCGCGAGGTCTTCCGGGACAACAGCGCCGGGGACAGGGGCTCCAGAAACGGCAATCGAACGGGCAGGCCGCCCCAGCAGCCCGCCGCACTGCGTGAGGTGGTGGCATGAACCGGCAGCGGCACGAGGAGGAACAGCTCGGCCCGTACGTGCTCGGCGTCCTGGACGAGGAGGAGGTCCGCCGGGTCGAGGAACACGTGAGCGGATGCGTGCAGTGCCGGGAGGAGGTGGCCACGTTGCGCGAGATGGAGGCGGCACTGGGCGAGGTGCCCGAGGAGGCGTTCCTGGACGGACCGCCGCAGGGCGGGGACCTGCTGCTCCAGCGCACCCTGCGGGAGGTGCGCGGCGAGCTGGCCGGTGCGCGGCGCCGCCGGGCGGCGCTCGCGGGACTGGCCGTGGCGGCCTCGCTGGCCGCCGTGTTCTGGGCGGGCGCGCGGCTGGGCGCCGGTGACCCCGGGCAGGTCGCGCTGCCGTTGCCGTCCCCGACGGTCTCGACGGCCCCGTCGACCGTGCCGGCCGGGGCCAGGCAGGGCTCGGTGACCGATCCGGGCACCGGCGCGCGGCTGACCGTACGGATGACGCCCGCCGCGAAGTGGGTCAAGGTGCAGGCGGCCGTCACCGGGGTGCCGGCGGGCGAGCGGTGCCGGCTGGTCGTGGTCGCCAAGGACGGTACGCGCACCACCGCGGGCGGCTGGGTCGTGGGCAGCCAGGAGAACGGCGAGGGCAAGGGCGCCGCCCTGAACGGCTCGGCGGCCGTGGACCCGGCGGACGTCAAGGCGATCACGGTCGAGAACGAGGCCGGCAAGGCGTTCGTGTCCGTGCCCCTGTGAGGGCGTGAGACGTGAGACGTGACGGAGCCCGGGAGCATGTCCAGCTCCCGGGCTCCTGCTTGCCACCCAATTGCGCACACCGGCGGCGTTTCCCGGAGTGGCGGATCAGCCGTGGACGAACGTGTTCTGCCTGTCAACTGCCCGGCCTGGAAGGGCCGGGCTTGCAGCTGGAGCACCAGAGATGTCCGCCGCATGGGACTGGTTGACGACCGCCCAGACGTATTCGGCGCGAGCCCGGATATTGCGGGCCGCATTGTGATCCGCGTGCGCAACGACGCCGCATGACCGGCAGGCAAAGCGTTCCCGTGTAGCTCGGTTGGCCTTCTCCGTATGCCCGCACCACGAACACATCCGGCTCGTGTAGGCGGGATCGACCCGAACCAACGGAACCCCGGCTCGCTTTGCCTTGTACTCGACGAAAGCAGCGAGCTGGGCGAACGCCCAGGAGTGCAGCGCGACCCGTTGGGGCTTGCGGAGCCGTACCCGTTCGCGGATACCGGTCAGATCCTCAAGACCGATCCCGCGACCGGTGCGTTCAGCCTCGGCCACGATGCGTTTCGAGATGATGTGGTTGACGTTGGCAGCATGTCTCGCTTCGCGACGGCCCCGCTGCCTGAGCTTCCGCTTGGCGGACTTGGTACCACGCACCTGCAACTCGGCTCGGATGCGGATCTGGCGGCGACGGTACTTGTTCAGGCTCTCCCCTGCGAACGCTTCGCCCTCATCCGAGGTGGTGACGATGTTGACGATGCCGAGGTCCACGCCGATCCACCCGGATGGCCGGCTGTTGACGGCGGCGGCTGGTACCTCGCACGTGGCGATGAGGAACCACACACCGTCACGGCGGATCAGGTCCGACTCGCCCTTGCGGTGCTCACTGAGCAGCCGGAGCGCGTCCCGTGAACACACGAACCGGACACTGCGGATACGTCCGCTGGTGGTCCAGAGCGACACGGTCTGCGTGTCGTACTGCCACGACAGACACCGATCGTCGTACGGGTGCGCGGCATCGCGCCGAAACCGCACCTGCGCACCGGCGATCCGCTGATACCGCCCAGATCCTTTCGCTCCGTGGTTCCCCGCCTTCAGGTTCGCCCTCCGCGTCGCGTACGCGTCGGCAACCTTCCGGATGACATGAAGGGCAGGCTGGGCGGACATGCCCCGGGATTTGAGTTCCGCGTAGGCGAAAGACTGCAGTGCCCTGCGGGTACGGTCACGGTCGTGCTCACGGTTCTGGGCCTGCGAGGAAAGCCAGTTCGCCGCCTCGTTCGCCGCGTGCAGGGTGGCTTCAAGAGCCGCGGCCACTTCAGGCGACGGCAAGAGCTTGACCTGCACGGTGATCCTCACGGGAGTGACGGTAGCGTCGGCGCCGGGCTGTCCGTGCCTTTTCGGGGCTTCCGCACCCGCGGGGGTGGGCTGCCGCGCGTGGACCCGTACACGCGGGACGATCATCACATTGCGGTTCATGACATCCTGTGACGTCACAACTCGCCGGGCGGGATCGGCGGACGTCCGGGGAATATGGGGAAGGTCCATGAGGCTCTGCTTCCTGGTGGAGGAGCACTACCGCCACGATGGCATGCCGAACGAGGTGATCCGGCAGCTCACCGCGTGGGGGCACCAGGTCGACGTGGTGCGGCCGGGCGGCTCTCTGCTGCGCATGACCGAGGTGGTCAGCGCCGGCACGCACGACGCCTGGGTGCTCAAGACGGTGTCCGGCGGCCCTGGGCTGACCCTCCTCGAAGCCGCTGCCGCCGCCGGGTTGACCACGGTCAACGACGCCCGGTCGATCCGGGGCGTACGGGACAAGGCGCTGGCCGCCGCCATCGGCCGTGCGCGCGGGCTCCCGCTGCCCCCGACCTACGCGGCCGCCCGCCCCGAACTGCTCGGGGAGATACCGGCGGCCGAGTACCCGCTCGTCGTGAAGCCGGCCGACGGCAGCTCCGGGCGGGCCGTGCACCTGGTGTCCTCGCCCGACCGGCTTGCGGCGCTGCTCCCCGCGCTCGCGGGCGAGGGCCTGCTCATCGCCCAGCCGTACGTGCCCAACTCGGGCACCGACATCAAGGTGTACGCGGTCGGCGGCGAGCTGTTCGCGACCGAGCGCTGCTCCCCGCTGCACCCGGACCCCTCGGTGCGGGAGCGCCGCGTTCCGCTGACGGCCGAGGTCGCGGCGATCGCCGCGCAGGTGGGGGACGTGTACGGGCTCGACCTGTACGGGCTGGACGTGCTGCTGGGCCCGGACGGCCCCGTGGTCGTCGACGTGAACGACTTCCCGAGCTTCCGTCAGGTGCCGGACGCCGCGGCACGGGTGGCCCGGGCGGTGCTCGGGCTGGCGCGCACGGGCGGTGCACCGCCCCCGCCGTCGGAGCGCCCGTACACGCTGCCCGTGTCCATCCCGGTGCAGGCGTCCGCGCGGGCGGGGGACGGCGCGTGAGGATCGGCCTGATCACCCCGGAACCCGGCCATCCGCTGCTCGCGGCCACGGCGGCCCTGCTGGCGCCCGTACATGCCGTGGAGGTCCTCGATCCGCTCGCAGCGGGGGACGCCCCGTCCTCGCCGGCCGACGTGTACCTGCTGAAGTCGAGGACCCCGCAGGCCCTGGCGCTGGCGCGGGATCTGGAGCGGCGGGGCGTTCCCGTCGTCAACTCGGCGGCGGCGACCGAGCTGTGTCAGGACCGTACGGAGATGGCGGAGCTCGCGCTGCGGGCCGGTCTCCCCTTCGCCCCGACCCGTACGTTCGACTCCCTCGCGGCATGGGCCTGCCACGCCCCGCCCGCCGGGCCGGTGGTCGTCAAGAGCCGGTACAGCTACCGCGGCGACCTGGTGGCCCGCGTCGACGACCCGGCCGGGCTCGCGAAGCTGGCGGTGGACTGGTCGCGGGAGCCGGTCGTGGTCCAGGAGTTCGCGGCCAACAGCGGCTGGGACCACAAGTTGTGGGCGATCGGGGACCAGGTCTTCGCCGCACTGCGCCGCTCCGAGCTCTCGCCCGAGGGGCGCGGTCCCACCCGGCCGCTCGCCCTCGGCGAACTGCCCGCCGGGTGGGCCGATCTGGTGCGCCGGGCCGGCTCGGTGTTCTCGCTCGACGTGTACGGCGTGGACGTCATCGCCACGGGCGACGGCAGCCCGCTGATCGTCGACGTCAACGCCTTCCCCGGGATCCGGGGCCAGGCGGGCGCTCCGCAGGCCCTGGCTGCCCTGGCCCTCGGCCGGTCCGGCGGGTCTGGCGGGTCCGGCGGGGGCTGAGGCCGGACAGGGGGATTACGCCCGGCGGGGCGTGTCGGCGGGCCGGCCGGGCGGCCCGCCCGGTGACGATCGGCGGATGGGCTTCGTCCTGCCGGTCTTCTGCGCGCTGTTCGCGGCGTTCAGCAACGCGCTGGCCACCGTGCTGCAGCGGCGCGCCGCGCTCACCGTGCCCCAGAGCTCCGGCTTCCGCTTCGGGCTGGTCCTGGACCTGCTGCGGCGGCCCGTGTGGATCGCCGGGATCCTGGCCGTGATCGCGGCCGGGGTGGGGCAGGCCGTCGCCCTCGCCACCGGCCCGCTGGTCCTCGTACAGCCCCTGTTCGTACTGGAGCTGCCGCTCGCGCTGCTGATCGCCTCGGCGGCGGCGCGGCGGCGGCTGCCCGGCGCGCTGTGGCTGGCCGTCGCGGGGGTGGTGGCCGGGCTGGGCCTCGCGCTGGCCGCGGCCGCGCCCGCCGGGAACCGGACGCACGTACCGCCCGACCGGTGGGCCCCTGCCCTGGCCTCGTGCGCGGTCGTCGCCCTGGCCCTGGCGGCGGCCGGGCTGCGCCGCCCGCCGGGGCGGGCCCGGGCCGGCTGCCTGGGCGCCGCCACCGCCGTCTGCTACGCGCTGACCGCCGCCCTGATGAAGGACTCGGTCAAACTGCTCGACGAGGGGGGCCTCGGCCCGTTCCTGAGCGCGTGGCAGACGTACGCCTTCGCCGCCACCGGGATCTGCGCCCTGCTCCTGCTCGAACACGCCATGCAGGGCGGGCCGCTGGTCGCCTCCCAGCCCGCGCTGACGCTGGGCGACGCGACCGTCAGCGTCGCGCTGGGCGTCGTGCTCTACGAGGAGCACCTGCGGACGGGGTGGTGGATGCTCCCCCAGCTGCTGGGCATCGCGCTGATCTGCGCCGGCGTCCTCGCGCTCGCCCGGGCCGAGGCAGGCGCGGCACCCTGAGGCGGTAGCGTGCCGGGCAGTCGAGAGCGGAGGGCGGAGCCGTGCGCGCGGTGGTCTTCGAGGAGTACGGGCAGCCGGCCGAGGTCCGGGAGGTGGCGGATCCGCGCCCGCCGGCGGGCGGGGTGGTGGTGCGCGTCGAGGCCACGGGGCTGTGCCGCAGCGACTGGCACGGATGGATGGGGCACGACCCCGACATCGTGCTGCCGCACGTCCCCGGGCACGAACTCGCGGGCGTGATCGAGGCGGTGGGGGCCGGTGTCGCCAACTGGCGGGTCGGCGACCGGGTCACGGCGCCGTTCGTCTGTGCGTGCGGCAGCTGCGCCGAGTGCGCGGCGGGTGACCACCAGGTGTGTCCGCGGCAGACGCAGCCCGGGTTCACGCACTGGGGGTCCTTCGCCGAGTACGTGGCCCTCGACCATGCCGACGTCAATCTGGTGGCGGTGCCCGGGGAGCTGTCGTACGCGACGGCGGCCGGGCTGGGCTGCCGGTTCGCGACGGCTTTCCGGGCGGTGGTCGCGCAGGGCAGGGTCGCGGCGGGCCAGTGGGTCGCCGTGCACGGCTGCGGCGGGGTGGGGCTGTCCGCGGTGATGATCGCGGCCGCGGCCGGCGCGCGGGTGATCGCGGTCGACACGGCGCCGGCGGCGCTGGAGCTGGCGCGGAGCTTCGGGGCGGCCCATGGTGTGGACGCGACGGCGGTGGGTGACACGGCGGGAGCCGTGCGGGAGTTGACGGGCGGGGGCGCGCACCTATCACTGGACGCCCTTGGCTCCGCGGGGACGGCGGCGGCCTCGGTGGGCGGGCTGCGGCGGCGCGGGCGGCACGTCCAGGTGGGTCTGCTGCCGGCGGCGGGCGGCGGCGGGGCGGTGCTGCCGATGGAGCGGGTGATCGGGTGGGAGCTGGAGATCCTGGGGAGCCACGGGATGGCGGCGCACGCGTATCCGCCGATGATGGAGCTGGTGCGGGCGGGGGCGCTGCGTCCGGACCTGCTGGTCACGTCGACGATCCCGCTGCGCGACGCCCCGGCGGCCCTCGCCGCACTGGGCACGGCCCCGACGCCCGGGGTCACGATCATCCTCCCGGGATCGGGGCGGGAGGCCTGACCTGCACTCGTGCGCGCCGGCCGACCGCGATTCCGGAGGACCGGCCCCACCGACGCCCGCACGCGCCCGAGACCCACCGCCGGGGTTTGGCCGCTCCACGCAGCCGTCCCGCCTTGACCGTGCCACGCCCCCTTGGGCCCGCGCCTACGATCACTTCGCCGGGGAACCGCGTGACGCCCTGTCTGCCGACCTGCGGCATCACGCCGAGGGGGCAGCGAGCATGGGCGAGGCCGAACGACGTGGAGGCGGACGGCCGTTCGCACGCGCGCAGAGGACGGATCCGCCCCGTCCTGATCAGGGGCGGTGCGCTCGTCCTGGCCGTGCGGGCGACAGGGCAGCCCGGACCGCCCGGCCGAAGGCCACGGAGCCTGGCCGGCCGGCGACACCTTGGTGCCGAGCCGGGCCGACCCGGCGACCGGCCGGGGCGCCGGGACCGGCAAACAGCTCCGTGCACCACGGTCCCGGCCGCGTCCCGCGAAAAGCGCTTGGGTGACCGCGGGCGGCGGTCATACCGTGCTCACTCACCAGGGACTGGGTGCCGTCGCCGTACACACCGGCACGCCCCGCCGGGCGACCGTGAACCGGTCACGTGGGGCGAAGCCGGTGCGCGCCTCGTCTCGCCGACCCTCTGGTCGTGGACGACGTCCGCCGCTTCCCCTACGGCGAGGCTCCTTCGCACCAGGGCCTGCTCATCATCGGGGGCACGGCGTACGAACGCTCGTGACGCGCTGGCCGGCGCAGCGTGGAGAAGTGGGGACGCGGCAGGGCGGAGCGTTGCTACTTCGGGGGGCCGGCGGCCCAGTGGCGGAGTTCGGCGCGGCGGAGCTTTCCCGACGCCGTGCGCGGGAGGTCCGGCACGAATTCCACCGCGCGCGGGTACTTGTACGGTGCGATGGCCTGGCGGACATGGGCCTGGAGCTCGCGTACCGTCCCCTCGCCCTCCGGGACCCCGCCCCGCAGGACCACGTACGCCTTGACGAGCATGCCGCGCTTCTCGTCCGGGGCCCCGACGACGCCGCATTCGGCGACGTAGGGGTGGGTGGCGAGCGC